>JBPCUN010000142.1:0-76152 GCA_051011115.1 Weeksellaceae bacterium | reverse complement strand
CAGCAACTTTCTGTGTCAGCGCATTACCCAAATCGACAATGTTCTGTCCGGGCTGCATTTCTACGGTCAGCATCATTACATCGTTTCCTGAAACGGTAATTTTGCTTTTCAGGTCTTCGTATCTTCTTTCGATTTTGGCTATATCACGCAAGCGGATATTGCCACCCTGCGGAGAACTATATACTATCAGGTTTCCGATTTCATTTTCATTCTGGTATTGTGCATCCGTGAAAATGAGAAAACGGTTTTTGTCAATTTCAATATCGCCGCTCGGAATGGTTACATTCTGCTGGCTTAATGTCGCTGTGATTTCGTTGATACCGAAACCGTATTGTTTAAGCGCATCTTCACGCAGCGTAATAAATACCTGTTGTTTCTGCCCGCCGTAACGCTTGATTTTGGAAACCTGCGGTATCGTTTTAATACCATCTTCCAGTTCATCCAAATAGCTTTCCAACTGGGCGTAAGAACGACCGGGAGCTGATACAGCAATCATCTGAACGACCACATCGCCGAAGTCGCTGTTCACATACGGTCCCTGTACGCCTCGTGGCAATATCAAGGGCATATTGGCATCCAAACCGTGTTGTAAGGTGTTCCAGAATTTTTTGGTGTCCTTTACATAGTCCTGCAATTCTACCGTTACAACTACCTGTCCGGGCTTACTTTCCGAATGGGTTTTATCTTTTTTGATTTCCTCAAAACCGAACAGGTATTGTTCCAGTTTATCGGTAACTTCTTTTTCCATCTGTACTTCGTCGCTTCCGGGATAGAAAGCCACGACAAGCCCCGTTCTGACTGTCACACGGGGGTCTTCACTTCTCGGCATCGTCATTAATGAAATCAGTCCTGCAAGCACCATAATAACGGTAATCGCTATCGGTACTTGCGGAAATTTCATTGCCGCTTCAATGATGTTTATTTTCCTTTTCATAAATTATTCAGTTTTTGGAGCGGAGGTTGTTACCGATGCTGTTTCTGCTTTTACTTTTTGCCCGTCTTTGACGTTTTTTTGTCCGGCAAGGATAATGGTTTGGTTTTCTTCAAGCCCATTGGTAATAATGACTTCATCGCCTACGATTTTGCCAACGGTTACCCTTGTCAGCTTGGCGTTGTTGTTCTTATCTACCACGTACACGTGAGGGATTTTATCAACGTTGTTCACGATAGCGGTAAGCGGTACACGTACCTGCTTAACCTTAACTGGAACGCCTGCAAGCACTTGGGTAATCATTCCCGGCATCAGCACACCACCGGGATTGTCAAGGCGTACTTTCAGTGTATATGCTTTGGAAATTTCATCAGCCACGGGATTGATGATTGTGATTTTGCCCGTGAAATTGCGTTGCAATGTAGGTATGTGCATATCCACCTGCATCCCTTGTTTAAAGTTCCCGATTTCGCTTTCGGGTACTGCGAACTGCGCATATACCATATCCGTTTTTACGATGGTAAAGGCAGGTACTCCCGGTGCTGCGATACCGCCCACCTCGGCGGCTTTCACGGTTATAATTCCGTTGGTAGGCGAATGCAGGCGGCTGTCGGAAATGCGCTTGCGGTTAATCTTTTTGTTTGCCTGCGCCTGTGCTACTTTGGTTTTGATGTCGATGTAATCCTTTTCGGGGAAGCTCCCTTTTTTGTACAGTTCATCAAATCTTCTGAACGCATCCTCGCTCTGTTCAAGGCTTGCATTGGCAATCTGCAATGCGGCTTCGTACTCGGTGGCATCAATGCTTGCAAGGAATTGTCCTTTGCTTACACGTTGTCCCTCATTTACGCCCACACTGTTAATTGTTCCGCTTACGGCAAAACTTACGGTAGTCATATTATCGGGTACAATAGAACCCGAATAGGAAACGGACTGCTCTGTTTCCGAACTGTTGATGGTGGCTACGGTTACTACCGGAGGCTCCTCTTTTAACTGTTTTTCTGCTTGTTGCTTACAGCTTTGTATTAAGCCTGCTCCCATTACGAAGAGGGATAGCAAGCCAATTTTATGTGTTCTCATTTTAAATTTATTTTGTTACTTAATTTTTGGAGCAATGCGCTATTGATTTTTCCTGTTTCAACATATTTTTAAATTCTATGGCAATAGCTATCCGTCAGTTTTGGGAACCTGGTTGCAAATGCTGAATAGCTTTTTTGTTATCCTTTGTTCGGGCGTAAAACGGAACGGGGTTCTCCTGCAAATAGCCGGATTAAGTGCAGTTGTTGTATCTGTCATCTTATTTGTTGTTAAACTTTGAAAATCTTAAAATATCAGGAGCAAAGGTCGGGTTAGCGCCATAGAGCAGCCATACGAAATGACGGGTAAAAGTTGTGAAATTTACTTTTTTGAATGGCTTGTATGTGCCGTAAACAAACAGAGCTACTGATGTTTCAGTAGCTCCGATGTCCGCATTAATAAATTCAGCGTATTGCCTTGTTGATGGATTGAAAAACCCTTAATGCGGGGTATGCTCTTCGTCCATTTGCATATTTAGGGTATGCTCGTGCTCCTGCTTTACCTGCCTGAAATAGCTTGATGTAAAGCCTGTGTGCTTTTTCAACTGGTTGGAAAGGTATGCCTGACTGCTGTACCCCAATAGGTGGGCAATCTCGGTCAAAGACATTTCGGTATCTGCCAAAAGCTCTTTTACCTTTTCAATTTTCCGATGAATGATGTACTTTTCAAGTGTTATTCCCTCTGCCGAAGAAAATAAGGCACTCAATGTATCGTAGTTCTTGTGCAGCTTGCCACTGATTAAGGTTGTGAATTTGGTAGGTTTGCCGCTTTGCAGTTGCAACGTGATACCTTTCTCCACCAACTCTTTTATCCTGTTTATTGTCTTTTGGTTTTTGTTGTACATCAGTTCCAAGCCGATGCCTTTCAGCATCGTTTTGATTACTCCCAACTTCTGCGAAAAGTCTGTCGTATCCTTTATGATGGCTTGCCCCAGTTTTATATCCAAAACCTCAAAACCCAACGCTGTCAATTCCTGTTCAAGAACATAGGTACATCTATTACACACCATTCCTTTTATTAATAGTGTCATAGCTTCTAAAATGTATAAGTTCCTTTATTCAATGGTCAAAATTCTGCATTTGTCCCCGACAAACTATTATGATATTCCGGCTTTGTTTTGTGAAATTTTATGAAAATCGGTGCAGTAACATTAAATATCATAAACTAAACAAGGAAAAGTACATAGCTACTTCCGACCATCTTACGGAATTTTGTAACAGACAACATCCGTATAAAAATGAAGAACAAAAAGAGCAACGAACATCAGGTTTTAAAGGTGCTGAAAGATTACAACGCAGGCAAAAGCGGACTGGAACTTTTCGAGAAATACGGCGTTTACGGCACGAACATTTTTGAACTGAAACACAAATACAAGGATTTAGGGATGGATATTCTTGTAGAATTGGTAAATTTAAACGAAGAAAACAGCAGGCTGAAAACAATGTATGCCGAACTGTGCATACAGCACCGGAAGCTCAAAGACCTACTGAAAGAAGATTTCTGACAGGAAAGTAGGGAACGGTAAGCAGCAATTTAAAATACTATTACTATGACAAATGTAACGTACAAATACGCTACGGTTTTGGTAGCGATACAGAACCTACGCAACGAGGGGTATAACGTGGATTTCAACCTCGAAGAGAACTGTTTAATCTGCGGCGGTAACAAATATACCAATGATGATTTTGAGATTGAGCAGGTCTATCGCTATGAGGGCGAAAGCAACCCAAGCGATGAGGCTACGGTATATGGCATTGCCTCGAAAGACGGTTTAAAAGGAATTTTGGTTACGGCTTATGGTGCTTATACCGATAGTATGAGTACGGCAATGCTCCGCAAACTGGCACTAAAAAAAGAATGATAAAACAACAAGGGCAAAACAGCAGCTATAAAAAGCTGTAATTTTGCCCTCTTTCTATATGGATATTACTGTACCGTAACACAAACATCCGCATTCATCGGGTAGCTTTGGCACAGCAAAATTATTCCCTCTGCCATATCCTGTTCTGTCAGTGCCCCGTTATGGAGCATCCGAACTTCGCCATCGGTTTTTACTGCCCAACAAGCCCCGCAGGTTCCATTCTTACAGGAACTCGCCACTTTGATATGGTGCTCTTTCATCGCATCCAGAAGCGACTGCTTCGGCTGCACCTCAATGAGCGATGTGCATTCATACGTTTGCTTTTCCTCGTTCTCGTAGTAATCCTCGTAATAGTTTACAATCACATCCTTAACAGTACCGTCCGTTTCCAAATCGCCCGCATTCTCCGGAACCGGGTCGAAGTATTCCAAATGGATATGGTCTTCGGGAATGTTCAAACCCGTTAATGCATCCCGGTATAAATCCATCAGCCCATTGGGTCCGCAGATGTAATAATGGGCTTCAGCAACCTCGCCAACCAGTCTTTTAATGACCGAACGTAAAACAAGCAGATTGAACCTGCCTGCAACGTGGTTGAGTTTGGTGGAAATAAAATCAGGTGTAGTAAAGGAATAACAAATATTCAATTCTTGCGCTGCCTGCATCGCTTCCAGTTCATTCCAAAATATGGTTTCTTCCGGTGTTTTATTGCTGTACACCAGTAAGGGTATTTGATTGCTGTTTTCAACGCTTTTCAGCATTGCATATAACGGAGAAATACCGCTACCGCCTGCCAGTAAAACAATTTGGGATTGCTCGGCTATCGGTTTTTCTAAAACAAAGCTGCCAAATGGGGCTTCTATTTCCCAGGTTTCGATGTTGTCTGCATTATCTAAGATGTAATTGCTCATCTTTCCACCTGTAACCCTTTTAATAGTAATGGCGGGAAATTCGTCAGACGGCACAGAACTGAACGAATACGAACGTATGAGCAGTTCGCCGTTTACGGTAAGCCTGATGTTGAGGTACTGACCGGGCAGGTAGGTAAACGCCTGCTGCTCCGTGTCAAAGTATAGAGTAATGGTATCTTCGGTTTCCTTTATAATTTTATGTGTTCGCCACGTGTATTTCTTCATCCCTCGGTTTTTCCTGTCTTGCATTGCTGATAAAAAGAAAACCTCTGCTCCTGTACACAAAGCGAGGTTTCATAAAGACTTCTAGTTTGCTGTTCTGATAATTATAGTTCGTTTTGCTTTTCCTGTTGTCTTCTGATGATTTCGAGCTTGTTTTTTCTTATCTGCTTAAAATGGGCAGACGTTAATCCCGTATAGGTCATTAATTGCTCGGATAGTTCCGTCGGCTTTTGATAGCCTAACGCTTTTGCGATTTGTGACAGCGATTGCTCGGTGTACACCAGTAACTCTTTTACCTTTTCGATAATGCGCCTGATATAGATAATTTCAAGGCTCATATCACATTTAACAAGAAACAGATTGTTCAACTGGTGATAATCTGCTTTCAATTCGTTTGTAAGCTGTACGGCAAACGGTGCAGATTTACCTGTGTCCAATCTGTTCTGTATAATCCGGTCTGCTACATTGCAAACTTTCGTCATTATCTCCGAACAGTCGCCTGAATTTTGTTTCTGTAACATTGCTTTTTATTTATGGAACGAGATTTAACTGTTTCATACGGTGGGTAGCTTTGGTAAAAAATACCGGAGAAGTACTGGTGTACTTGCTCCGGGACTGTCCAAAACTTATCCGCAGCATCCTGTTGAACAACTTGAAGCCTTTTCGCTGTCGTCGCCGCCAACTTTGTAGCCTGCTTTTTCAATCGCCTCAACCAACTCTTCTTTCACTTCGTCGTTTTCAACTGAAACAGATAATTTTCCTGCTTCCAGTTTTTCTACTTTAATGCCGTCAATATCTTTGATTGCTCCGTTTACTCTCGACTGGCAGTGTGCACTTTGCATATCTGGTATGCTTAATTCTACATTTTTCATTTTGAACTTATTTTTTATTGTGATACAAATTTCCGTATTAAACGGGGTGTTACTATTATGGTATTCCCTGTAAGATTTGTGATTTTTACTGATTTTGAAATCGCCGTTCTATTCCACGATTAATTTACCTTTCATATAGATGTAATGACCGGGAAATGAGCACAGGAAATCATACGAGCCTTTTGCCGGAGCCGTAAAGGTAATTTCTGTGGTTTGCCCACCGCCAATCATATCCGTTTTTGCGATTACGGCGTTTTCCATTCCTTTAGGTATGTAGCCGTTGTCCTTAGCATCTATCGCAGCATTGGCAAAAGCGTTGAAGTCTGTGCCCTGGGCAAGAATGACAACATTGTGCCCCATAGCTTCAATCGGTGCTTTGCCGATGTGCTTCAGAATGAGCTTTACAGTTTGTCCCTCTTTGGCTTTAAGTTCGGTCTTGTCGAATTTCATATCATCTCCGCCATTAATGGTAATTACGGCTTCGTTACCAGTTTCTGCTGGTGCAACCGTTTCTTCTGTTTCGGGATAAAGGCTTTCCTTTGCCTTTTCTTCTTTTGGTGTATTGTTACAGGCAGTAAAAGCGATTACCGACAATGCTAACACTAACTTTTTCATTTCTATTTGAGATTTTATTTGTTTTCTGATATTGCAAATTTCAGCACATTACAGCAGTTACCCTTACCGTATCTACTCCTGTAATATCCCAAGTGATAGGTATCATTACCATATATTCGCACTTCGGGCACATATCGCCCTGCGAACCTATCATTTCTTTATGCCCCGGACAACCCGTAATCAGGTGTCCTGACGCATCAACTAATTCGCCTTTTTCATTTCTGTTTTTTGCGGTTGTTTTTTCGGCAGGTTTTTCAACCTGTTCCGTAGCGTGGTCGTGTCCATCGCCCGCTGTGTGTACGTGTCCGTCCTTTGCTGTTTTGGTATCGCCACCGCAAGATGCCAAGAGGATAGTTAACGAGGCGAATGCGCCTATCAATAATTTGCTCACTTTCATTTCTATTTCCTTTTTAGAGATTAAAACTTGTTTTTAAATAGTATTCAACTGAATTAATGATGATGATGGTCGTGTCCTGATGGGTCTGCCTTTACATTGCACAATACTGAATTATCGTGTGTATGGGCAGGTGTTTCTAACTGAATAGTTACGTGATGAATGTTCAGGTGTTCCAAATCGTGCTCTATTTTACGAAGCATTACTTCACTTTCTCCAATCGTCATTTTTTCATCAACTACGGCGTGGCAGGTAAGGGCGTTCAAACCGCTTGTAATCGTCCAGATATGCAGGTCGTGAATGCCGCTGATACCGTTGGTGTTCAGGATTTTTCCAGTTACCTTTTCAACCTCAACATTCTCCGGTGTGCCCTCCATTAATACGTGTACCGATGATTTGGTTACTAAATAACCGCTTCTCAATACCAGTATGGAAACGATAACACTTGCCAATGGGTCTGCCCATCCCCAACCAAAGAACATAATGAGCAAGGCTGCGATGATAGCACCAACCGAACCAAGCATATCGCTGATTACGTGCAGGTATGCGCCACGCATATTGAGGTTTTCTTTTACGTCAGCCCCACGCATCATTATCCAGGCTACAAGCACATTAACGAGTAAGCCGATGAATGCCACGATGAGCATACCGCTTGATTGAATTTCCGGCGGGTTTTGGAAGCGTTCTATCGCTTCGTAAATGATATAAGCTGAAATCAAAATCAGCGTTGCGCCGTTGATAACCGCCGCCAGTATTTCAAATCTTTTGTAGCCGTAGGTCTTGCCGTAGTCGGCTACCTTGCTGCTGAACTTAAATGCCATCAATGCAATGAACAATGATACCGCATCGCTCAACATATGTCCGGCATCTGCTAATAATGCAAGGCTGTTTGTCAGTAATCCGCCGATTACCTCTACTGCCATATACAACGTAATGATAACCAAGCTAATGGTTAAGGTCTTTTTATTCGCACTGTGCGAGTGGCTGTGCCCGTGGTCGTGTCCCATATTCTTTCTTAATTATTCGTTGCCTAATTGTGGAACTTCCATTCCAAAACCTTTGTACAATCTTGTATAATAATCTGAAAATGCGTTTAAGTGGGATAAGGCAATTTTTGCCGTAAGAATAGGGTCATTACCTGTTACATTGGTTGCCTCATCTTGCAAGCCGTGTTCCAGTTCCACTTCAAGCCCTACACGAAACTCATTTAATGGAATTTTATTCCAGTCAATATTCAACTGGTCGCCAATAGATTTGGCTTGCTCTGCCGTAAAATGTGTTTTCTTTTCCATTGTCTTTAATTTTTTAGAAGTTATTTTTTCCATTTTAAACGTAAACTATTGCTTACCACACTCACACTGCTTAATGCCATTGCCGCTCCTGCAATCATCGGGTTTAATAAGAAGCCGTTGATTGGGTAAAGAATACCTGCTGCAATAGGAATACCGATAAGGTTGTAGATGAATGCCCAGAACAGGTTTTGCTTAATGGTAGCAACGGTCTGCTTTGATAATCTTATTGCCTGTGGTATTTTGGTAAGGTCTGATGAAATGATGGTCATTTTAGCTACGTCCATTGCGATATCCGAACCTTTACCCATTGCGATACTGACATCGGCTGTTGCTAAAGCTGTACTGTCATTGATACCATCGCCAACCATCGCTACCACTTTGCCTTGTTGTTGCAGTTCTTTTACAAAGTCGGCTTTGTGCTGTGGCAATACTTCCGCTTTGTAATGCTTGATACCTGTTTGTTGTGCAATGGCTTTGGCAGTTGCTTCGTTATCTCCGGTCAGCATATACAGGTCAATGCCCATATCCTGCATTTCTTTGATAGCTGCTACCGATGTTTCTTTGATTTTATCGGAAATAGCCACTACCGAAAGTGCCTGTTTGCTGTTTGCAAACCAAATAACGGTTTTGGACTGTTTGCCCCATTCATCGGCTTGCAGTTGCAGTTGCTCCCCAATGGTAATCTTGTTTTCAGCTAAGAGCTTTTTATTACCTACAAAATAGGTTTCGTTATTGTGATTGGCTTTTGCTCCTTTACCTGTAATACTGTCGAAGTTTGATAACGTAGTGGTAGAAACTCCGTCCAGATGTTTAACAACGGCTTCCGCCAACGGGTGTTCCGATTGTTTTTCGATGCTCAATAAAATATCTTTGGTCGCATCGTCATTGTTCAGCCATTGGATGCCTGTAACCTGTGGTCTTCCCTCGGTAATGGTTCCGGTTTTGTCTAAAACGATAGCGTTTACTTTTTTAGCCAATTCCAGACTTTCCGCATCTTTAATCAAAATACCGTTTTCAGCACCTTTACCAACGCCCACCATAATAGCGGTTGGTGTTGCCAAGCCCAAAGCACAAGGACAAGCAATAACCAATACGGTAACGGCTGCCAATAATCCCTGTACTACACCGTTATCGCCACCCAAAATGAACCATAGTACAAATGTCAGGATAGCAATACCCATTACTACCGGAACGAAAATACCTGCGATTTTATCGACCAATTTCTGTACCGGAGCTTTGCTTCCCTGTGCATCCTGTACCATTTTGATGATTTGGGCAAGCATTGTTTCTTTGCCCACTTTAACCGCCTTGAACTGGAAGCTGCCTTTTTGGTTGATTGTACCTGCAAATACCTTTTCGTTTTCTTTTTTCAGTACAGGTACAGGCTCGCCGCTTAGCATACTTTCATCTACATACGAATTGCCCGATACCACCATACCATCTACCGCAATTTTTTCGCCTGGCTTAACTAAGATAATATCGCCTGCGTTCACATCTTCGATGGCTTTTTGTCTTTCCGTACCGTCAGCTTCTATCACGATAACCGTTTTCGGCTGTAAGCCCATCAGTTTTTTAATAGCTGATGAGGTGTTTCCTTTGGCTTTTTCTTCCAGCAGCTTACCTAACAGAATGAATGCGATAATAACGGCGGCTGCTTCAAAATACACGTGAGCGTGTAAGCCTCTCTGATGCCAAAAGTCCATAAACAGCATATTGAATACACTGAATATATAAGCAATACCTGTACTCAATGCTACGAGGGTATCCATATTGGCAGAACGGTGTTTTGCCTGTTTCCACGCATTAATAAAGAAGTCTTTACCTAACCAAAGGACTACCGGAGTGGAGAATGCCCACATTATCTCATTACCGTAAGGCATATCCATAAAGAACATACCGATAATGACTACCGGAAGCGATAGGATTACCGCCCAAATGGTTTTGTTTTTAAGTTTTCTGAATTTTTCGGCGTGGATAGCTTCTAATGTTTCCTGCTGCTTGTTTTCGTCTTCAAGCAGTAAGTCATAACCGCCATCCTGTACCGCCTTTCTGATTTGCTCGGAATTGGTCATATTCGGCAGGAACTCCACGGTAAGGTTGCCCGTACCAAAGTTTACCGAAGCATCTACCACGCCCGGAGCGTATTTTACCATACTCTCGGCACTGCCCGCACAAGATGCGCAGGTCATACCCAATACGGGATATGTATGTTTAACGGTTGGAACGCCGTAGCCTAAATCTTTAATCGCTTTTACAGCTTCTCCTACTACCTCGTTATCATTTACGGTAATAGCCGCCCTGCGGTTATTTAGCTCTACTTTGTGGGTTTCTACGCCTTTTACCTGTGCCAGTCCTTTTTCGACTATCAATGCACAGTGTTCGCTTTCTACATCCTCTAAAGGAATGTAAACTGTTTCTTTATTTGTTGCCATATTTCGATTGCTTTGTTTTCACATTGCAAAGTTGGCAACAATAAGGGGGAGTTCTATTGTGAAATTATGGGTTTGATTTGTAAGATTTACTTAAACCTTATCCAAAGGCTTGCGCTTGTCTTCCCGTATCTGCTTGAAATGGCTTGGTGTAAGTCCGGTTACTTTCTTGAACTGGTTGCTCAAATACGCCACGCTCGAATAATTCATACGGTCGGCAATTTCGCTTAAAGACAGCTCATCATATACCAAAAGCTCTTTTACCTTTTCTACTTTCTGTGCGATAAAATATTTCTCAATGGTCGTGCCCTCAATATCGGAAAACAGGTTGGAAAGATAGTTGTAGTCGTTGTGCAGCGCATCGCTCAATACATCCGAAAGATTGGTTTTGGCATCATTGTCCTGATGGTGCACCAAATCAATGATAACATTTTTTATCTTCTCAATCATCCGGCTCTTTTTGTCGTCAATGACCTGAAAGCCCAAAGGGTCTAAAACATTTTCCAATGCTTCACGCTCTTTTGTGGTTAAATCTTTTTTAAGGGTTATTTCGCCCAACTTTATATTGTTAGCCTCTATACCGAGCTTGTCGAGTTCGTTTTGAACTACGAGAATACAACGGTTGCAGACCATATTTTTGATAAATAATTTGCTCATATTTCCCTAAATCACTGTTCATATTATTGCATAAATACGCAAAGACAAATTTAGGATTAAAATTTAAGTATTTATTGATTGTGAGCGACTAAGTGATACGGGTAAGGTTTTTTACAGGAGAAAACAGGCATAAATGGTTCAAAATCTTCCCCATTGTAGGGGCATATTGGCAGTTAAATCCCTGTTTATTAATAACATTTGTGCAGGTACACTGTATCAGTAACAAAGTATCAGTAACAAAATCCTCCCTACTATGAGAAAATCATTAGGCAATATTGTTAGCGAAATTCAGGAGAAGGAACGGAAACTATCACTTACGTGCTCGGGGCTGATTGAAGAGGCTTTTCAAATGACGGTTTATCTTCAGGAGCTACTGGTTTCGTCAAAAGAATGTGTTTTAAATTCGGGCTTTGTCAATGAGGCAAAAGAGATTGAGTTTTTCAAAATGGTTAAACCCCAAATCCTGGGCAAACTCATCTACTACAATAAGCTCTACCGGATAGAAACCGCTTGCCCGGTTAATAACGGGAAAATGTATCATACTTATTTCGCTAACCATTTACAGGAGTTAAAGATTGAATTTAGGGAACATATCTGCAACTCCCATTTTTATAGGTACTACCGTTCGGGCAGGGTGGATAAGGATAACGAATACTTTAAGCGAGGGCAGATAAATTACCTCGATGGGCTTAACAGTTACGTCTTTGAAATCGACCCGCAATTCTCTACCTATTACGATTACAAAGTAGCCCGCATCATCGCTAATGACCTATTATACGCCTACCTCTTAACCAAAATCAACCCCGAAGATAATCTCGATGTATATTTTCAGAACGCAGAAGGTATCAAAGAACTTTCTTGGACGGACAGCAAAAACGCACTGGTTGAGCTGATGTATGCCCTGTACGCATCGGGCGCTATTTCAGGTGGTAAAATCGGCATCCGAAAGCTCACTGCCATTTCGCAGGTCTTATTCCGAATTTCACTGACCGATGTGCATCACGCATTCCATAGAATGAAAACCCGTGCAGGCTCACGGACATTATTTTTAGACCAGTTGAAACAGGCTCTTGAAGAATATATGGATAAGGATTTATAAATAGTCCGTCCGTAAAGGGTTTGAAAGCAATACACATTCCGTATTGCTTTTTTTTGTGCCTGCACTTACCCATATATGCCAATTGGCAAATGGACTTATTTCCATAACCGAAAAATGGGAAAATCTACCGAAACTCTTATTTAATAAGGGTTTACGACAAATTGTAAAATTTTCAAAAAAACGCTTTTTCAATTGGCAAGCATTGGCAGACAAACACTGCCACAGTTCTGAATTTTGTCCTGTGAACATTAAACAGCAGTGCTATGAACATTATAACAGTTGACGAAGAAGTGTGGAAGCACCTCAATGAACGGTTGAAAGCCATAAGCGAATATATCCTCAAACTTGAAGATACAAGTTACGATAGCTTATGGCTCAACAATCACGAAGTCTGCCAGTATCTCCACATCAGCGAAAAAACATTGTGGCGTATGCGTACCAACGGGCAGATTGCTTTTTCAAAAATGTATGGACAGTATTACTATACGATTGGTGCTATCAAGGAAATGCTCAACGCAAACGCTGTGCAGACCACCAATGAATATGTAGAAGAGCTTATGGCGAAAGGCAAAAGCTATATCGAAAAAGGCAGAAAGCTGAAATCAGGTAATAATTAAAGGCGTACTCGTATGAATATCGACAAAATGGAATTTGTGGCGTGGATGGAACGCATAATGGATAGGCTTGACATTCTCGGCAACCACATAGACGATTTACAAAAGAAGCGCAACAGCATAGACGGCGAGGAATTACTGGATAATCAGGATTTATTGCAAATGTTGAAAATAAGTAACCGTTCCCTGCAACGGTATCGCTCCATCGGCAAGCTCCCTTATTATACCATTAGCGGAAAACTGTATTACAAGCTGTCCGATGTGCATCAGTTCATCAGGGAAAGTTTTAACCCTCCCTTGCCCAAACTGGATGCCAATAAGTGACAAACACTGCCTTTGACTGCCACATAATGCAAATCAGTGAAGGCTTCCTTTACATTCGACAGTGAATTTTTAAAATTTTCAGATTATGAGCGAAGAAACAACTAATAAACAGGATATGCCTGAACAGCTATCGGACATATTACTGGTGCTGGATAAAGAGAAAATGAAAATCCAAGCCGTAAAGAGTATTGACGAAAACGGGAAAATGGAAACCGTAGAACCCACAAAGAAGAACCAAAACCAGTTTATGCGTGTGGACAAAAGCGGTGATTTCTTTTCCAACTTCTTTTCCAATTTTTTCAGTCAGTTAAAGAACCCTACCAATTTTTCATTCTTCAAAGTGCCTGCACCTCTTGCTATTGATAAAGCACAGGAGTTGCAAAAGCAGGTAGATAAGCCTACTCCCGAGGGCGAAAAAGTGATGAAAGAATACGAAGTGAAGACAGAACCACAGCAGGATAAAAAACAAGAAAATCAAAATAATATGGCAACAGCACAAACAACACCGGAAGTAAGCGAATATCGCTACAAGCCGGAACAGATTGATTGGGACACAATGAAAAATCTCGGGTTAAGCAAGGAATATCTTGAAAAAAGAAACCTGCTTGACCCTTTGCTACGAGGTTACAAAACCAATGAACTTTTACCGATTGGCGTTAATTTCGGAGGTTCTGTTCTTCGCACAGATGCCCGCCTGTCTTTACAGCAAGCCGAAGATGGAAATGTTATCGTAGCAATACACGGTATCAAAAAAGAGCCTAACCTCCACTTCGAGTTTTTTGGTCACAAGTTTACCGATGAAGACAAGAAAAACCTGCTCGAAACGGGCAATATGGGGCGTGTCGTTAATTTGGTAAATTCCAAAACAGGCGAATTGATGCCGTCTATTATCAGTATTGACAGGCTGACAAACGATGTAATTGCATTACGGACAGAGTTCATAAAAATTCCCGATGAAATTAAGGGCGTAAAGCTGAATGAGGAACAAAAGCAAACTTTAATGGAGGGTAAACCGCTAAAGTTAGAGGGTATGATTTCCACCAAAGGAACGGAGTTCTCGGCAACAGTACAGTTCAATGCAGACAAGCGTTATGTGGAGTTCCTGTTTGACCGCAATAATTCCAACAGGCAAACCCAAAGCAACGGTCAAGCCCAAAGCAAAGGACAAAATAATCAGCAAAGCCAACCGCAGGAAGCTCCAAAAACATTTAGGGGCAAAGAGCTGACCGATGAGCAACATAAGGATTTCAAAGCAGGTCAAACCATCTACATTGATGGATTAAAAGATAAAAAAGGGCAACCTTATCAGGGCTATATCACTTTCAATAAGGATACAGGAAAAACCGGGTTCGAGTTTCCCAATCAGTATAAGGAAAGAGTAAAACCCACCGAAGCCCACAAAACGCAGACTGCCGTCAATTCGGAGGGCAAAACCAACGAAGCGACCAAAAACGTCCAAGAGCCTTTAAAGTCCGGGCAGCAAAGTCCAAAAAACAAGCAGCAGCAGGAACAACAGGAAAAGCCCGAAACCCCTGCAAAATCCAAAGGCAGAAAAATGTAGTACGATATGAAAACAATTATTGCAGAAAAACCAAGCGTAGCAAGGGAAATAGCCGGACTTGTGGGAGCATCCGATAAAAAGGACGGCTACCTGACAGGTAACGGCTATTTTGTTACGTGGGCATTCGGTCATTTAATAGGACTGGGAATGCCCGAAGATTATGGCATTTCGGGATTTGATAAAGCATCCCTGCCGATATTGCCCAACCCGTTTTTATTGACCGTCCGCAAGGTCAAAAAAGATAAAGGGTACACCGCCGATACTGGCGCATTAAAGCAATTGAAAGTCATTGAGCAACTTTTTAAGCAAAGCAACAGCATCATCGTTGCTACCGATGCAGGTCGTGAGGGCGAACTCATTTTCAGGTACATTTATGAGTACCTGAAATGCAACAAGCCTTTTGAACGCCTTTGGATAAGTTCACTTACCGAAAAGGCAATAAAGCAGGGTTTTGACAACCTGAAAGACGGGGCAGCATTTGACGGATTGTACCAGGCTGCGCAAGGCAGAAGCCGTGCCGACTGGCTTGTAGGCATCAATGCTACACAGGCATTGAGTATAGCCGCAGGTAACGGTATCTATTCGCTCGGAAGAGTGCAAACACCCACACTGGCTTTGATATGCAAACGCTACCTTGACAATAAGAATTTCACGGTAAAGAAATACTGGCAGATACAGTTGATGCACAACAAAACGCAGGTTGATTTCAAAAGTATTTCCGCTACCAAATGGGAAGAAAAGCAACTTGCCGATGATACCCTTAGAGCTATTCAGCGTGGCACAACGGCAACTGTTACCTCGGTAGAAACCAAAAGCGTTACAGAACAACCGCCCTTGCTTTTTGATTTGACAGGCTTACAAAAGGAAGCTAACAAAAGACTGAAATTATCTGCTGAAGCAACGCTTAATATCGCACAAAGCCTGTACGAAAAGAAATTTATCACGTACCCACGTACCGGAAGCAAATACATTCCTGAAGATATGTGGGCTGAAATTCCAAACCTTGTGCGGGCATTGCAGAACCGTGAAGATTGCAAGCAAGCCCTTACCAAAATCAAATGGGGACGGTTCAACAAACGTATCGTGAATGACCTCCGTGTAACGGACCATCACGGTTTGTTGATTACGGATAAAGTGCCGTCCGTACTCAATGCAGACGAAAACAAGATTTACAATATGATTGCGCTTCGGTTGCTCGAAGCCATATCACAAGCCTGTGTCAAAGAAATAACCGATGTATCATTACAGGTATTGCATTACGACTTTACGGCAAAAGGCTGTAAAATTCAGGAAGCGGGTTGGCGTTCCATCAAAGGAAGTTTTACCGATGATGGCGAAGAGCCGGTACAGGAACTACCTGAACTGAATAAAGGCGATGAACTCAAAATAAAGGAAGCCGCCGTTTTGGAAAAGCAGACCAAACCGCCAGTGCTTTACACCGAAGCCGGGCTTTTGTCGGCTATGGAAACCGCAGGGAAAGAAATCGAGAACGAGGAAGAGCGCAAAGCCCTCAAAAATATCGGTATCGGTACTCCGGCTACAAGAGCCGCCATTATCGAAACCCTGTTTACCCGCAATTATATCCAAAGGGATAAACGTTCATTAATCCCTACGGAAAAAGGATTGCAGGTGTACGGGCTTGTCAAAGACCGAAAAATTGCGGATGTGGCAATGACCGCCGAATGGGAATTGGCATTGCAGAAAATCGAGAACAACGAAGCGGATGCCGGAACATTTCAAAAGGAAATGGAAACCTATGCCAAATCCATTACCGATGAATTGCTGCAAACTTCTATTGCTCAAAACAACCTACCGAAGTTGGTTTGCCCTAAATGCAAAAGCCAGCAACTCATTATCCGTGATAAAATTGTGAAGTGTCCCGATGAGGTTTGTAGTTGGGTACAGTTCCGTATCGTCTGCGGTGTGCAAATCAGTATCGAAAATGTAACAAGCCTTGTCAATAAAGGCAAAACCTCTTTAATCAAAGGAATGACAAGCAAAGCAGGTAAGAAATTCGATGCGTATATCGTGTTGAATGCCGATTGTAGTACCTCTTTTGAGTTTGAGAAAAACAAAAGCAGTAAACGCAATGGAAAATAAACCGTCAATCGTACCCAAAGAAATCAGGAACCTGATTTATACTATCCGGGGCAAACAGGTAATGTTGGATAGTGACCTCGCTGCCTTATATCAGGTAGAAACAAAGAACCTGAACAAAGCCGTTAAAAGAAATATTGAGCGATTTCCTGTATCATTCTGCTTTCAACTGACCGAAGAGGAAGTTGAAAACTTGAGGTTCCAAATTGGAACCTCAAGTTTGAGCTACGGCGGCAGACGTTATTTACCCTATGTTTTTACCGAACAAGGCGTTGCAATGGCATCTGCCATACTCCGTTCAGACATAGCCGTTAAAATGAGTGTTGAAATAATGGAAGCCTTTGTAGAAATGCGGCGTATGCTTATTAGCAATGCTTCTTTGTTTCATCGTTTGGATAATATCGAGTTAAAGCAACTGGAAGCCGACCAAAAATTTGAAGAGATTTTTAAGGCTTTGGAAAGTGATAAGCTGCACAGCGAAAAAGGCATTTTCTATAACGGGCAGGTTTTTGATGCCTATGCCTTTGTTTCCGATATTATCCGCAATGCCACAAGTTCCATTATCCTGCTTGATAATTATGTGGATGATACCGTGCTTACGTTATTGGGGAAACGCAAAGACAATGTAACAGCCACAATCCTTACTAAAAATATCAGTAATCAATTACGGTTGGATTTACAACGCTACAATAGCCAATATCCTCCGGTAGATATTGAGCTTTTCTCCGATGCCCACGACCGTTTCTTGATTATTGACCATACAGAACTCTACCACATCGGGGCATCACTCAAAGACCTGGGCAAAAAATGGTTTGCCTTTTCAAGAATGGATATTGAAGTCGGCAGGATGCTTCAAATCTTGAATAAGCCATAAAAATGAACCTCCGAATTATCGGAGGTTTTTTGTTGCCTATTACGCCAAATCCTGCCTTTCAAAGCCAAACCCTGCAACATTCTCATAGGCATTTGCTCCTGCTTCTAATTTTAGGATTTAAGTAAAATTCTAAAACAAAATATAGTATGGATGTACAGCAAAAAGACCTATCGTATTTCAGATTACGACTGCAAGAACTGTTAAACAGTAGCTTCCCCGAAAAGGCACACGACCAAAAATTTATCGACCAGCGTTCTTCGTGGGCTTCCAATGCTTATGAGGGTGCTTTCAGGGCGGGAAACCCCATTGAGCAATGCAATGAAATAGCCAACTACATACTTTTTGAGGGCTTACACTTCTCCAAATTCGACACTGTTTTTCAGGTGGTATGCAATGAGTTTGATACCGTAATGGCAGATGAGGAACTGCGACCGTTTGCCCTTAAAATGTTCCCTGTCTGTGAGGCTGTTCTCGCAGGATATGAATTAACCGATGATTTCGCCTACGGTTATGAGTTTGATTTACTCTATACCGAACTGACTGGAACCATCGCAATATGGATAGAGGAAAATGGGCTTCAGTAAGAAGCAACATCTCCAACAGAATATTGATGCCCTGCGAATTGCTTTTAAACTGGAAAAGGAGAAACGGCAAGCCACCGTAGGCGAAAGACTGCTAATGATGCAATACAGCGGATTTGGCGGTCTTAAATTCGTGCTGAACCCCATAGCCAACGAAATAGACATCAATCATTGGAGAAAAACCGAACACGACCTTTTCCCTATTACGCAGGAACTCCACCAACTGCTCAAAGAAAATTCCGAAGACGATAAGCAATACCGCAGGTATGTGGACAGTATGAAAAGTTCCGTACTGACAGCTTTTTATACACCGCCACAGGTAATAGATGCGATTTCCGCAACCTTGCGTGAAAGAGGTCTGAACATTGATAAATTCCTTGAACCGTCCGCAGGTATCGGCTCATTCGTACAGTCCTTTTCGGAAAACCAACAAAGTATTACCGCTTATGAAAAAGACTTGCTCACAGGCAAGATTTTAAAACAGCTTTACCCCGAAAGCAATATCCGTGTAAGTGGTTTTGAAGAAATTCTCGAAAAGGAACAAAACAGCTATGATGTAATTGCCAGCAATATACCATTTGGCGATACTTCCGTTTTCGACCTTTCCTATTCCCGTAGCAGGGACAGTGCAAAAGTACAGGCAGCCCGAAGCATACACAATTACTTTTTTCTGAAAGGTGCTGATATGCTCCGTGAGGGCGGTTTGTTGGTTTACATTACTTCACAGGGCATTCTGAACAGCCCTAAGAACGAACCCATACGCAAGGCGTTAATGCAGGATAATAATCTGGTTTCGGTTGTTCGCTTACCCAACAATCTTTTTACAGAATATGCAGGTACAGAAGTCGGAAGCGACCTGATTATCCTGCAAAAGAATACGGCAAAACAAAATCTGACCGAAAGGGAAGATCTGTTTTGCCAAAGCAGGCAAACAGAATACAATACACCTGGTAATGCACTCTTTCAGGACAACACAAGGATTGTGCATACCGAACGTAAATTAGATACCGACCCATACGGACAACCTGCATTAATCTATACGCATAAAGACGGCGTTGAGGGAATTGCCAAAGATTTAAAACAAATGCTTTCCGAAGATTTTGGCAAGCACCTGAATATAGGTTTGTACAAAGGCGAACGGAACGATGAACCTATAATACAAATTCCGATTGAACCAACGGTTACACCTCCGGTTATTGAGCCTGTAATCATTCAGCCAAAACCGCAACCTGTACCCACGCCTGTAACCCATCGGGAAAGCCCACAGGAATTAAAGCAACTAAGCATCTTCGACCTGTTTGAAAATGCGGACGAACCTGTAATGGTTGCTGCTCCGCCCAAAAGAACCACGCAAGCCAAAAGGCAAAGCACTAAAACAAACCGCCGTGCAATAGGTCGCCAAACCGACCTGTTCAGTGCGATGCAACAACCTTATACGCCTCCTGTTACTAATAGACCTACCAATGGAAATACATCAGCCAACGGCAAAAAACAGGAAGTTATCGGCGACCTGTTTTCAAGTATCAATGAGAATGGCCAAGCTGATAAGCCAGCTATTCCCGATACCATTCCCGAACCTGCTCCGTACAGTGGCAAACTGCAATCGTTCCATCGCAACGATTGCCTTGTGGTGGATAATGGTTGGGTCGGTCATCTGCAAGATGTAGATATAGCAGACGGTACGGCTGTATTCCACCCTTTACAGTTACCGACCTTACAGAAAGCAAGAGCCGAAGCGTATATCGGGGTGCGTGATGTTTACCAACAGCTTTACACAAAAGAGGCACAGCATCAGACCGAATACAAAGAAGAAAGGGAAAACCTTAATCGCCTTTACGATGCCTTTATTAAAAGGTACGGCAACCTCAACAGTGCCGATAATATCAAGCTCATCAAAACGGATAGTTCCGGTAAGGAAATCCCTTATTTGGAACGTGTTATTGGTGGCGTGGTACACAAAGCCGATATATTCAGCAGACCTGTTAGTTTTTCTACTATAACCATAGCAACGGATAATCCCGAAGAAGCGTTATCAGCTTCGTTGAACAAGTACGGAAGCGTGGATTTGGACTTTATGTCCGAAATCAGCGGTATGCCTGACGATGCTTTGAAAGAAGCCTTACACGGTCGTATCTACTACAATCCACTTCAAAAGGAATATGAAATAGCCGAACGCTGGATTGCAGGGAACGTAGTGGAAAAAGCGGAGAAAGTCAGAGCCTATCTCGAAAGCAATCCCGATGATACACAAGCCAAAGAAAGCCTTACCGTATTAGAGGAAGCAAGACCAATACGAATTGAATTTGAAGAACTCGATTTTAATCTGGGCGAACGCTGGATACCCACAGGTATTTATGCCCGGTTTGCATCGCACCTGTTCGATGCAGAAGTCCGTGTCCATTATTCCGACAGTGCCGATGACTTTTCCGTAACCTGCAAACAGAAGAACGTACACATTTGGGAGAAATACGCCGTCAAAGCCCAAAGCCGGACGTATGATGGGATTGCCCTGCTCAAACACGCCCTTGTCAATACCACGCCCGATATTTCAAAAACAATAACGGTTGAAGGCAAAGATGTCAAAGTGCGGGATATGGAAGCCATACAAATGGCGAATACTAAGATTGATGAAATCCGCAACGCCTTTACCGATTGGCTTCACGCCCAAAACGATGAGTTCAAAACAAGGCTGACCGACCAATATAATGATACGTTTAACTGTTTCGTCCGCCCTAACTACGACGGCACACATCAGGAGTTTCCGGGATTAGACTGCAAGGGCTTAGGCATTAATGACCTGTATTCGAGCCAAAAGGATGCCGTTTGGATGATAAAGCTCAACAACGGGGCAATTTGCGACCACGAAGTAGGTGCAGGAAAAACGTTGGTAATGTGTACGGCTGCACAGGAAATGAAGCGTTTGGGGTTAGCCCATAAGCCTATGATTATCGGGCTGAAAAGCAATGTTCACGAAATTGCCGAAGCCTACCGCACGGCTTACCCACACGCAAAAATTCTGTTTCCTGGCAAGGAAGATTTTACGCCCCAAAAACGCCTGCGGATTTTTGGCGACATTAAAAACAACGATTGGGATTGTGTGATACTGACACACGACCAATTCGGAATGATACCGCAATCGCCCGAAATTCAAAAAGAAATACTCCAAATAGAATTAGACAGCGTAGAGCGTAACCTCGATGCCCTGCAATCGCAAGGCAAGGAAGTTACCAGAGGGATGCTTGCCGGAGTAATCAAGCGGAAAGAAAACCTCGAAGTCAAGCTCAAAACCCTGCAACACGATATTGAAAACCGAAAAGATGATGTGGTGGATTTTAAGATGATGGGCATTGACCACTTGTTCGTTGATGAAAGCCACCAATTCAAAAACCTGATGTTCAACACAAGGCATACAAGGGTTGCCGGATTGGGCAATGTGGACGGAAGCCAAAAAGCATTGAACCTGCTCTTTGCTATCCGTACTATTCAGGAGCGTACCAATGCGGATATGGGAGCAACCTTTCTTTCAGGAACTACCATCAGCAACTCATTAACGGAACTATATCTGCTGTTCAAATACCTGCGACCACGGGCATTGGAAAAACAGGGCATTCATTCTTTTGATGCGTGGGCAGCTATCTATGCAAGGAAAACGACCGATTATGAATTTTCTGTTGCTAACAACATTGTAGCTAAAGAACGTTTCCGATACTTTATCAAAGTGCCGGAACTGGCACAATTCTACTCCGAAATTACGGATTACCGAACGGCAAAAGATATAGGAATTGACCGCCCCAATAAGAACGAGGTGTTGTACAATATACCGCCTACTCCCGACCAGGAAGAATTTATCCAAAGTCTGATGGAATTTGCAAAAACAGGAAAAGGAGAACTACTCGGAAGAGCACCTTTATCTCCATCGGAAGAAAAAGCAAAGATGCTCATCGCAACGGACTACGCCCGTAAAATGTCTTTGGATATGCGGATGGTAAGCGGTGCGTATGATGACCACCCCGATAACAAGGCTTCGCATTGTGCGGCAAACATTACCAAGTATTACAACCAATACAACGCACAGAAAGGAACACAGTTCGTTTTCTCCGATTTGGGAACCTACAAGCCGGGCGAATGGAATGTGTACTCCGAAATCAAACGCAAGCTCGTGGAAGACCACGGCATACCTGCAAACGAAATCCGTTTTATACAGGAAGGCAAAAATGATAAGCAACGTAAGGAACTTATCAAAGGAATGAACGAGGGCAAAATCCGTGTGTTGTTCGGTTCCACAAGTATGCTCGGAACTGGCGTGAACGCACAGAAAAGAGCCGTTGCCGTTCATCATCTCGATACGCCGTGGCGACCAAGCGACCTTGCTCAAAGGGACGGCAGAGCCGTTCGAAAAGGTAATGAGATTGCCAAATTCTTTGCCGATAACAAAGTAGATGTGATTATCTATGCCGTAGAAAAATCATTGGATAGTTACAAGTTCAATCTGTTGTACAATAAGCAACTTTTTATAGACCAATTAAAAAACAATAACCTCGGCAAACGTACTATTGACGAGGGCAGTATGGACGAAAAATCGGGAATGAATTTTTCGGAATACGTGGCTATCCTATCAGGAAATACAGACCTGTTGGATAAAGCCAAATTGGAAAAACAGATTGCCGGGTTGGAAAGCGAAAAACAGGCGTTCAACCGTTCAAAGTATAGTGCGAAGTACAAATTGGAAGATTATACGGAAATGTTGCAAAGCACTCAATCTCGTTTAAACCGTATGAGCCTTGATTGGAATAATCTGCAAGAGCGTATCCAAAAACGGTCAGACGGTACAATCGTAAATCCTGTACAGTTGGATGGCTTACCGCCCAATGCCGATATTAAACAAATCGGTGCAAAACTCAACCAGATTGCGGACAAAGCCCGAACCGGAGGTCAGTATGAAGAAATCGGTACGTTATACGGATTTACGCTTTTGGTAAAAACGGAAATGTCCGAAAAAGAGGGTGTGGATATAAGGGTAAACCGTTTTTTGGTACAGGGCGAGGGCAATATCAAATATACCTACAACAACGGTGTGATTGCTAAAGATGAAAAGCTGGCTGCTACGAACTTCCTTAATGCACTGGAGAAATTGCCCGGCTATATCGAGCAGGAGCACAAGAAAATTACGGAGATACAAAAAGACCTGCCCATTCTTCAGGAAGTGGTTAACGGTACTTGGTCGAAAGAAAGTAAACTGGGCGAACTCAAAACGGAACTGGCTGCCGTAGAAAGAAAGATACAGCTATCTATTACACCAGAAACCAAACAAGATGCTCCGGAGCAGGCAGAAAAGCAGAAAGAAGCTCCAAAGGTTCAGGAAAGCATTATACGGACAAAAGGTATTCATTTGCCTCGTGGCGTATTGTAAAACCTGAACGGGCAGGCAATAAAAAAGGGAGGTCATTTAAGCCTCCCTTTTAAATTATCCGTCCTGTACCAAATGCTGCAAGTTCGGGTCATTCTTGATACGCTCCATTTCGCTAACAACAATATTCAGGATGTCTTTTTTTATCTGTTTGTAATTGCTTTCAATTTCCTGCTTCATTTTATCCTCGCCCTGCTCATTTACAAAAGATAAGATTTGGGGTATCTTTTGGTAGGCTTTGGTTTCGGCGGCTACCTTTTCATTATCTACCACGATTTCGGCGTGAAATATCTTTTGCTCGATACGTTCATCAAAGTTATCCGATACAGAACCGACAAACATACCCTGTGTAAGCGTTGAAATTTTGGAAGCCGGAATAAGGCTGTCTAACTGTGTGGAAATAGAGGTGGATTTATCATTGCGGTTAATGGTCATACTCTGACGTTTCTGTAATACTTTACCGAAACGCTCCGAAAGACTTTTTGCCGTTTCTCCAACCACCTGACCACTGAATATATTACCTACCGTATTCTGTATTACCTTGCTTTCCTTGTCGCCGTAATCCCTCGTTAATTGCGAAAAATCCTGGAAGCCCAAACATACTGCCACCTTATTACTTCTCGCAGTTGCAATAAGATTATCCAGTCCTCTGAAGTAAATCGTGGGTAACTCATCTATGATAACCGAACTCTTTAATTGTCCTTTTTTGTTGATGAGCTTGACAATTCGGGAATTGTACAACCCTAATGCTGCTGAATAAATATTTTGGCGGTCGGGATTGTTACCCACGCACAAAATCTTCGGCTCGTTCGGGTTATTGATGTCGAGTGTAAAATCATCCCCGGTCATTACCCAGTACAACTGCGGGCTAATCATTCTTGACAAAGGTATTTTTGCCGATGCTATCTGCCCTTGTAACTGGTCTTGTGCGCCACCTTGCCACGCATCCATAAAGGGCGACAAATAGTTTTCCAAATCGGGGTATGAGGTTAAAATCGTGAATACGTCCGAATACTTTTTGTTCAGCAATTCAATGGCGTGTGGGAACGTACAATACTTGCCATCCTCATAGATTTTCAGATACCAAATAATAGCAGCTAAAAGAATAATTGGGCTTTCCACGAAAAAATCGCCTTGCTTCTGTATCCACGACCTGTTGAGGTTTAGCATTATGGTATAAGCCGCTTCGTAAGCATCAGAAATGTCGGTCATAAAATCGGGATTGAGTGGATTACAACGGTGGCTCTTGCGTGGGTCGTCGAAATTTATCACGTAAAATTTCGGCTGTACCTTGTATTTATCCCGGTGCTTTAGTAAATGATTGTAGGCGATAGTCGAAAGGTCGTCAAACTTGAAATCGTAGATGTACATACTAAAGCCTTTTTCTATCTGCTGCTTGATGTAGTTGTTTACGATGGCATAAGATTTACCGGAACCCGGAGTACCCAACACGATTGATGCCCTGAAAGGATTTACAATGTTTATCCAACCGTTGTTCCATTTGCCTTTGTAGTAAAATTTGGTGGGCAGGTTGACGGAATACTCGTTTTCCATCAGCTTGGTTTCCTGTTGAAAGCTCTCGTTTTCGTTATTGAAAACATCGTCCATTAGGTTGGTACGGAGCAATCGGCTCATCCATACGCCTGCCATCAGCAAGGCGATATAACCTAACGAGATAGTAAGAATATACAGAAATGTGCTTGTTGCGGGGGATAGCTTTAGCAATGGTGTGTTCAGGAAGAACAGCGCAAAGCCAATGCCCAACGCCACATAAATTTTAGACCAGGTTATCTTCTCATTCTTTACACCCTTTGTCCCTAAGCAACTCAAAGCCAGTAAAACCAAAGCGAATGCTTTTGTATAAAGGGTATGTGAAAACAAGCCCGCCGTACGGTCGAAATTGCCTAACATCTTGTTGATTACTTCCAACGTCCAGCCACGTTCTAAAAAGAAACCGTAGCAGAACCAATAAAGGTGCATCAGCACCAAAAGAATACTGACTGCCCGCATAAAAGCCATTATTTTGGCAAGCCCTCTTAAATCGTCTTCTCCCTGCATTATTTTAAGTTTTAATGTTCGGGCGTGAATTTAAAGGCTGTTGCTGTCGGCTCTTAAAATATGGCAGTAAGTGGCGTTGTGTGGCAGTATTTGGCAGATTAGTATAAAATGAAAAAGGTAGCAAATCGCTACCTTTTCAACCTTATTGTAAAATTGATTTTGTCCTTATTCTTTCTCAAAAGTAACGGCTTCGTCCATCTCGCCCCTTGTGAGGCTCAATTTAATTTACAAAATCCTCTCTTCTAATTTTAATTTCATCATTATATCGGTTTGTTCATCATCGCCTAATTTGAAAATATGCTTGTCAAATTCAACAAAACCATTTTTCTTATAAAAGCTGATTGCCCGAGGATTTTCTTCCCAAACACCTAACCAAACGTAGTGTGCATTTTTCTGTTTGGCAATTTCAATAGCTTTTTCATAAAGCACTTGTCCGACTTTTTTACCGTGAAATTCCTTTAAAACATAAATGCGTTCAATTTCAAGTGCTGTGTCGTCTTGCAATTCTGTTTGCGATTGCCCGAAATTGATTTTCAAATAACCAACTAATTCGTTTTCAGATAAGGCAAAATAAAACTCGGAACTTTCATTGTTCAATTCTTCTATTAGCTTTTCATTGGAAAATCCCTCCTCTAAATATGTTGTCATATTCTCTTCTGTATTACTCGAAGAAAATGTTTCTGAAAATGTTTGTCTGCCTATCTGTTGCAGTTGTTCAATATCGTTTAATGTTACTTTTCTTATTTCCATTGGTTCCATCTATTTTAAATTCCATTCGTAGTTAAGCCATTCGGTATTTTCTCTTGCTCCTAATCGTTCATAAAATTTCACTCCTACTTTATTCCACGGTGCAACCGTCCATTTTATTTGACTGCAATTATTTTGTTCTGCTTCAGTTTTTAACGCATTCATTAGTTGTTCGCCAATTTTCTGACCACGATAATTTTCGTCCACATAGAGCTCTTTCATATAAATAGCAGGACGGTTTTGGGCTGTATAAGGAAGAAAATAATAAACCAACATTCCTGCGATTTTATCATTATCTTCTGCCACAAGGCAATAAAAATCGGGTGGGTTTTTCTTAAATCCGCTGTTTCTGACAATTTCGGGTGTAATGGCAAAACTGTCAATGTATTTTTCAAAAACAGCCAATTCTTTCATTAAATGCCAAACTTTCTCGCTGTCCTTTTCTTCGGCTTTTCTTATTGTTATATTCATTTTTTTAAAACATTATTTAATGAGCTGATACGGCTTTCAGCCCGACAATCGAGCCTATTAAAGTGATAAGAAAAAGTATTCGCAGAAATGTTGCAGGCTCTTTAAATACAAGAATACCGACTAAAACTGTTCCGACTGCTCCGATACCTGTCCATACGGCATAAGCCGTTCCGATGGGCAAAGTTTGGGTTGCTTTAATCAAAAGTCCCATACTCATAGTAAGGGTAACGAGAAAACCTGCATACCACAAATACATTTCATTTCCTGTTGTTTCTTTTGCTTTTCCCAAACAGAATGCAAAAGCCACTTCAAACAACCCTGCTACAACTAAAATTATCCAATTCATTTCCTTTGTTCTTTATCTGCAAAGGTCGGAAACGGAATTGAGGTGAAATTTTACAAATGATAAAAAATGAGCCGTTCACTTTATTTCTGCCCTAATTCTGCTCAAACTGACTTGTGTTATACCTAAATAAGAAGCAATGTGTCCTAATTGCACTCGCTGGACTATATCGGGACTGTTTTTCAAAAGTTCCTTATATCGTTCGGTAGCTGTTCGGACTTGTCGAGAAATAAGCCTTTCTTCTGTTTTTATAAGTTCTTTTTCGGCAAATCTTCGCCCCCAATTTGCAATATGTATATCATTCTCAAAAAGTCTTTGTAAGACTGTTGTTTTCAGTTTATATAATTCGCAATCTTCCAACAACTCTACATTTTCATATCCTTTCTGATTGGCTATATAGCTTTTCATTGAAATAATAGTATCGCCCTCTTTGCCAAACCAAAAAGTGATTTCATCATTATCTTTATATGAATATGCTCTTGCTACACCTTTCTTTATAAAGTAGATGTTCTTTTCAATTTTATCAGCTCTCAAAAGAATATGCCCTTTTTTATATTTAACCTCTGTAATTGATTTCTTGAGCAATTCTTTTGAAGTATCTGGAAGCGGATATATATTCTCAAGTAAAAGGTCTATGTTCATTAATCCAATGCTGATTTGTTGTAACAAAATTACAAAATAAAAAAATGAGCTTCGTTATATGTGGTGTGAAGACTGAAGCTGTACAACCTTAAAAATGAAACATATATTTCAATCAATAGATATTTTTTACAACCTACTACCTTTCTTCTTTTTCTTCTTCATTTTATTGGCAAAATCCTGTTCCTCGTAATCTTCGCCCTGGGCTTCGGGCAATAAGCCTCCCAGTGCTTCAATCAAACCATCTTCGTGTTTACCAGTAGTTAAGAAGTCGAACAAATGGTGTGGTTCTTCCGCAGGAAGATCCGCATCATTTGATGTAGATATTTTCGGTTGTAATTCAACTGGCTCTTTAATCTCCGGTTTGATATTATTGTTCCAATAATCATTAAAGGCATTGGCAGAAAGTTCCTTGCTCAAACGTGAACCGTTCCAAACCGCTTTAGAATTGTGGTCTATAAATGTCATTCCGTAAATACGCCCTGTATCATTCCTCCGCACCACTACGTTAATTCCCTGCTCGGCTAATTGCTTCTTAAAGCCCATTTCATCAGTTGTTGATTTCAAGGCAATGGTAACGGCTGATTGTAAGGTCTGCTTGGTTGGACTATCTTTTAAATCCGTTTTGCATTTCGCAAAATACAGTTCCAAAGCCGGAAGCCCTGCATCTTTACCAAACAAAGAAGCCTTGAACGGATGCCCGGCTCTTTCGCCTTTCTCGTTTAAAGGAATGTATAATAAACCCTGCCGTAGCTGCCCCTGCAATTCGCCCTCTACTTTTTCGGTGGTAATATTGAACAGGGAAAGCAAGGCATTGTATTCGCCCAAAGTCTGAAACTTATAGTAATTTGGTAAGTGGCGAACTACTGAAGCGATTTGACTTTTCACATCTCCAGCTTTGTAGTTTACCGGGCGGAAAACCTTGTCGTTCTGCCGATGCTCCTTATCAGTTGCGGGTATCAATCCGTGTTTTCTTTCCAACTCACGGCACACATTCATAGACCGCATTTTCTCGAACTTGTCCGAAATCTTTTTACCCTCTTCGTCCACGCAAACCGATACAATGTGTATATGGCTGCGGTCAATATCCGTGTGTTTGAACACCACAAAAGGCTGTTCTCCGTAACCCATTTCCCGCATATACTGTTCTGCCATCTCCCTAAACTTATCATCGCTTACTTTATCATTCGGGTCAGGATTGAGCGAAATATGCAACGTATGTTTTTCGGTATTGCGGTTGGCTATCAGGTAAGGCGCAAAAGACTGGGCTAATTGTGCAACGGAATAATGCCCGTTAGCGGTTTCAATCATCTTATTGGCAAACAAAATCTGTCCGTTTTCATTCTCCACTTTGAGCTGATTGTACGCCAATGCTCCGTATAAATTTCCGCTTCTACCGATTTTCGCTATCATTTCTAAGGCTGTTTTTTCAGGTACTTTGCTTCAAATTCCTCGGTTAGCTGAATAATTTTTTGGCATAGCATCGCCATTTCAGCCGTCTGTTTTTCCAATTTGTAGAGGAACGCTGCCGCTTTTTTCTCGGAAAAATGCTTGTACAACAGCTTTACAATCTGGTTATAATTTACACCTATGGAACGGAACTGGCTGTGAAAAGAGGTTAGCCGCATATAAAAATCAACCGTTCCTTTGTCAATCTGAATGGTCTTTATGGTCTTGTCAAAGATGCAGGACGTTATGAAATGCGCCTTTACCTGCATACCTGATTTATCAAACAGGGTAAGAAAACGGGCGTGTTCCTGCTCGTTAAAGGAAATCGTATAGCGGATGGTCGCCGGGTCTTCTTTTGGGCGGCGTCCGGTCTTTTTCAATTGCTTTTTGTTGTTATCGTTCATCACTAATCCATTTTAAAATCCATACAAAACCCTGACTTCGGAAGGTGTTTTCTGCCCCCTGCAAAGGGCAAGTTGTTTTGAGCATCGGAAATCATTCCGAGATGCTCAAAACACAACTTGCCGTGTTCTGTTGAACACAAAAATCCGCCCTGCGGGACGGATTAAATGTAACAGGGAAAAACAGATCGAAGCCGTTCCCGTTACTCTCCATTTTGTCAAAAGACTTTTGCATAAATCCGTTAATAAAAATCATTTTACAAAGTAAAGACCTGTTTACGAAAGCAGTGTATTGTATAGCAGTGCCAAACACTGCCTTTGAATGCCAAACACTGCCACAGCTCAATCAGCGGTTAAATCAATCGCTTTATTTGCCGTATAATTTTAGTGCAGGTAGTAAAAAAAGTATTTCAACAAAGAAGAAAATCAGGTTTGCAAACAGGCAGTTTGGAATAAAAGCATAAGGTTTTAAAAGCATAAAACAATAAAACAATAAAAGTGTAAAAGCATAAAAGCGGTAAAGCAATTTACCTGTTGCAAGTTTTGCCACTTGCCAAAGAATGTACCTGACAAGGCAAAAATGAAAGCAAATACCTGTGCAGGAAAGTACCCAAAAGGGAATGCAGGAATATAGGAATGAGGTAATAATCAGATAAACCAATATTCAATCCTGCAAAACAAATAAAGTGTGTAACAATAAATTTTTAAATAATGGAAACAAGAAAAGAAACTTTAAAAATCAGTTTCTCCACCCAAAAAGGTGGTGTGGGAAAATCTACGATGACCACCTTGCTGGCAAGTGTACTTCACTACCGATTAGGTTTTAATGTACTGGTAATGGATTGCGACTTTCCGCAGCACAGTTTGACTAATATGCGAGAGCGGGATAAGAGAACCATAATGCAGAACGACTACCATAAAAAAGCGGCAATGAAGCAGTTTCAAGCCATCAACAAAAAAGCATACCCGATTATTAAATGCAAAGCTGAAACAGCTTTGGAGAAAGCATCGGAATACAGAAGCCAGTCGGTGGTTGTACCGGATGTTATCTTTTTCGATCTGCCGGGGACTGCCAACACCAAAGGTGTCTTGACTACATTAAAGACAATGGATTTTATCTTTTCGCCCATTACCGCAGACCGCTTGGTCGTAGAAAGTACATTGGGCTTTACCAAAGCCTTTCTTCAACTTCCGAAAACTACTGAGGGCAACGAGAAACAAGAACTTTGGTTGTTCTGGAACCAAGTGGACGGCAGAGAAAAAACAGGTATATACGATGCCTATCAAAGTGTCATCAAAGAACTCAACCTGCCAATAATGGGAACAAGGATTATGGACAGTAAGCGTTTCCGAAAAGAAACAGATGACACTGCCGGTTATGTATTCAGGTCAAGTTTACTTCCTGCCGAAACACAGCTAATGAAAATAACCAAAATGGATTTATTTGTCGAAGAATTTTTGAAAATCACACAACTATAAAATCATTAGACTATGGCTAAGGATAACAAAAACAACGCTTTTGAAAAGCCTGACGTTGATGAGGATTATTTGATGAATATCATAAGTGGGGACGAGCCTATTTCTCCACCCATAAACAAACCTCAAGAGGAAGAAACAAAGGAAATTAAAACCAAACCGAAAGAAAAAGTGCGAAGCAGTTCATCAAAAAAAGTGGACTATGAGGAAACTTTTTTGGTCAATCGGTTTCCCTCAGGTCGTAACGGTAAGGTCGTTTACATTCGCCCCGAATACCACGAAAGATTGCTCCGCATCGTTCAACTGACAAGGGAAGAAAGAACAACGCTCTACTCTTATATTGATAACATTCTTGAACACCACTTCAGAGAGTACGGGGACGATATCACAGATTATTTCAATGAACATTTTAAACCCATTTTGTAATGAAGAAAAACAAAAAGAAAAGGAATGTCGTTGCAACCAACGACAACTCCAGCATAGCAACTAATACAGCGAAAGTATCCTATGAAAAAGCATTTATGCAAATGAATAAAATGCAGAAAAGAGGCAATAAAAGTATATACCTAAGCCCTGAATATCATGAACGTTTAACCCGTATCGTTCAGATTATAGGCGATGATAAAATACCCTTGTTCGCCTATCTCAATAATATTCTGGAATATCATTTTAAAGTATTTGAAGACATGATTACAAAGGAGTTCAACGAAAAATACAAGGGTTTATTTTAAAAACTAACATTATGGAAGTAGTAATTGTGATTTGCCTTCTGATAATTATTATCCTGCTTTTACAGGATAAGATTGTCATTACGAAAAGGGAGAAACCAGATCCAAAGCCAGAAAAGGTCAACCCTGATTTACCTGATATTATGGGGCAACCCAAACCTGTAAGAAGCCTTACAGTGCCAAACATTACCACTAAACGCCAAATTGAGGAACCAGAGATAAACCCTGATAACTTAGACATTGAATACGACGAAAATGAAAACGTAAGTGTTCAAATTCCGCAGGAAGAGCTGGACGAAGTTTTCAGAAATATACCTGATTTGGAGGAGGAGGAAGAAGAATGGAACAGGTACGGAATATCCGGTGGCGATGACGGTTTTGCCCAAGGGGTTACCTTTGAAGAACTAAGCTCCGTGGGGGTGTTACTCCAAAAAGAAGAATTGGAACCAGCCCAAAAGGAAACAGCGATAGCGATAGTTCAAAAAATACAGGGAACCGAATTATTCAGCCTATTGGAAAATTCTATGGAAGATGCTTCCCGAAGAATAGCCGAGCTTTTGGATAGTACCCTTTCATCTGAAACGGAAGACAGTTCTTCCACTTTGCGGAAAAGTGATTTGAGTGATTTTGACATTGGGGAGTTTGTATGAGCAAACTCCCTATTGTTTTTTTAAGAATAAGGTTAACTAATATCAATTACATTGTCCTCTCCAAACCATACTTTGGCTTTCGCTATTACGTCTGCATCAGGATTGTGAAAAAAAACTGCTAAGTTCTCTTTTGCCCTTGTACAACAAACGTAAAATATTTTTTGAGTTCTATCCAATACACTTGCAGAACCTGTACCTAAGAATAGATTTCCAAAGTTATAATTGTTCCAACCACCATTATCAAGTATAACCAAAACATTATCAAATTCTGTTCCTTTGGTTTTGTGCTGTGTTGAAAATGGTGTTTGTCCTTCAAGGTATTCATATAGTTTTTGAAATTCACTAAACTTAACATCCTTCACTCGATTATACAAATACTCTTTGTTCTCTTTAAAGGCAATTAGCTTATCATCAATCAAACAAATTCTCTTTTCGTTAGCATCATTAATGACTTGTTCAATTGTATTATCTCCAACATTCACAAGGCTTTCAATATTTTCTTTTAAGGCTTTTTTGCTTGCGATACTTGTTATTTTAAAATGATAATCTGTGGCTCTTAAAAACTCATTGTACTTTTTATTTTGATACAGAGAAATATTATTCTGAATTTTAAATAAGTGTTTTACAAGATTATCTCTTTTTGAACCTTTCTTGTTTTCATCATCTTTGTCTTGCTTTTTATCATCAAGTAATTGGTCTTTGTCAACATACATTTTGGAAAATTCAGAGTATTTTAATGATTTCGCATAATTATACAATTCAGCATTACCATCAATAAAAACCTGCATTGTATTTGTAGGACGAACTGCGTTTAACTCTCTACCACTTTTTCCTTGCTGTAATGCTTCAATTACTTCTCCAAATGTATTTTCTGAAAAGTCAGCAGCAACATTGTTATCTTTAATATACTTCTTAATTCTATCTTTAAAACTTAATATGTGGTCTTTATCATAAATATCCATCAAATTTCTAAAACCCGCTTTACCTGCTATTAAATTATGAGTAAGATTAAGTTCTTTAGTTTCCTTTGAATTATTAAAATCCCAAGCATAATTAGCTTCTAAAAATGCCTCAACCTTATTGATGTATCCATCAGTGGAATGTAGAAATAAAACAGTTCCTTGCTTTATTACACCACCAACCATATTAGGGGCTTTCGGGTCGGCAGATGGTTCTTGAATTATGCCATCAGTACGAAGTTTGTTCGCCAAGTCAATTACAAGTTGCGGATTTCTTCTATTTTGTTTCTTTGGAATTTCGTTTACTTTTTCTGCATCATCTCCTTTATAATCGTCTAAGTTGCCAATGCCATCTTCATAAATTGATTGCATAGCATCTCCAAAAAAGCCTATGATATTCGTTCTTTTACTTTTCTTAAAATGTGTAAGAAATGTTTCTACAACAGCTTTACTTGTATCCTGGTATTCATCAATGAATATGAATTTATATTTATCTTTTACGATGCTGCTAAGCTTGGGATATTTTTCAAAAAGATAGTTGGCTACTATGAGTAATTCATCGTGAGATATAATTCCTTCACGTATTCTAACAAACTCTTTGTACTGTACACCATCAGGTAAAACAGCATAATAATTTTCCGGTACAGGATTGACTTCTTCAATGGAAATTCTGGTTACCTCCTCATTGTTTGCTAAGGCAATAAGTGCTTCTTTAAGCTCTTTTTGAAAATGTTTAATACTATCCCATAAGAAATCGTGTATCGTAGATACATTAAGATTTTTATGGTTTACCCTTTCTTCAATTTCTTTTACTGCTGCATTAGTATAAGTCATACAAGCAACCTTAGCCGTTGGATTTTCAGCTATTGCCTGCCTAATTACTTTTACCAAGGAGTAAGTCTTTCCACTGCCTGCACCCCCGCTTAATAAAAAGTTTCTGCCATTATCAATAGATTGAAAAACTTCCCGTACTTCTGGTTCTAAATTTAATCTTCCTTCAACCATAACAAACCATTTTTAATGTAAGCCGGAATATTCCAATTACTAAACTTTTCATTACTGTGGTATAAGATATCCAAGGCAAAATGAGTTTTCTTCTTAACACAATTCGCTGCTAAAACATAAGGACTTTTCGCATCATCATCAAAATCAGTAGCATTTTTTATCCCTTGGAAAGTATCTTTATTTTCTTTTACGAATGCTCTATTTAGGTGTATAAAGGCATCTTCAAAACTTCTTGCGTGATAGGTGCTTTCTTCCTGTTGGTAACATATACAAACTGTGGAACTCCCGACAATAATCGTTCTATTAGCAAGAGGTAAGGATTTTAAATCGTCCCAAGTTACAGCATTCAAGAAATGATTAATTGCTGAGTTACTTGTTTTAGTGCCTTCATTTACAGGACACGCTCCCCATTCGTCTTGCCCTTTTGCATTTTGACCTGTTACCTTTATAGCATCTATATCTGTTAATATCACTGATTTAATACCCAAGAAGTCAATAAATTTCTCAAAGATTTGAGAATATGCCCCAACTTCGATAATTGATATATTTTGTGATAGAAGCGGTAAGAAGGTATCTTCATTTCCTTCAGCTTCTAAACGTGAAGCCTCTTCCAAATCAACTTTTCGCATAAAAGTTGGTATCAAAATTCTTTCTGTATCTCCTTCAATAAGAACTGCTTTATCAGCAAAAAAGATTTCAGCTCTGCTAATCGTTAGATATTGTTTTAAGAATTGATACTGTTTTGGGTCAGCATCATATTGAGTTCTTAAATCTTTCAGATTTTTCGCAGTTACGTTATTCTTTGCTATTGCTTTCAAATATTTAATATCATCGAAATCGCTATCTGCGACAATGTGTGATGAATGCGTTGTGATTATGTACTGTAATGGTCTGTTTATACCATCATCTCTTTTGATGCCTTCTCCAAGCAGTTTTTTTATATTTTTTATAAAGACATATTGCATTTGGGGATGGGTATGAGCTTCCGGTTCTTCTATAATAAGCAAATTAATATCTGCGGGCTTTTTATCTTTATCTTTTTTGAAATCCTGTACCAAAATTTCAATTTCAAAAATCATACTTATTAGGTTCATATAACCCAAACCGTTATAATGCTCTGGTAACTTGTGGTCATCGTGAGTGTACACCACTGTAGTATTCCCTTCAAGCAATTCTCGGTGTTGCAGTGTTGAAATAATTGCTATATCAGTGTCATTCAGCTTAACGCCACCAAAATCCTGTACTTTTTTTATTACATCTTTAAATAAGTCTTTATAGATGTCGCTTAATGTACTGTCGGTTTCTGAAAGCTGGTCTTTAAAATCTTCTGTAGCTTGGGTCTTATCGCTACTATCTTCTTTCTTTTTATAAAGGCTTGAAGTTTGTTTTGAGAGCGTATTTTCCTTTTCCTTATTTGTCACATCCCTTCTTGCACTTATGTACTTGAAGCTGATGATGTCTTTTAAATTAATATTTTCACTAATAAGGTCAATAGGTTTAGTTTCGGTAATGTCGCTTGTAGCTGTATCATATTCGAAAGAGAATTTATGAATTTTAAAATAAGTTTCTAAGTTTTGCTTTAAAAAATCTCTTAGTTCCCTTGGCTTGTATTCTTTCTTCTTAACATTTTTGGCATTTTCACTGGCTGCGAAGACTGCATAGTCAGCTTTAATTTTTAAAAAATCATCATAGATTACAGTGTACTCAAAACCTAAAACAATATTATTATTATCAGGGTCTAAATCCATTAATACTCTGCTAACATTAGATAAGTCATCTGTATCGTTATATTCAATATAAATTTTCAGTTTAATGCCTTTGGGTAGGAATTCGTCGGGAACATCAGCCGACTTAATTAAATCTTCAAATTCGTTTTTAAAATCAATATTAAAGTCATCATAAGAAAATTTGCTTTTCTCATTTATAAATTTATCAAGAACTGACAGAATAGAAGTCTTTCCTGTATTGTTTTTCCCGATAACAAGAGAAAGTTCATTTTCAAGATCCATTGAGAAAGTCTTCAGTAATCGAAAATTTTCAACTTCTATTTTTTTTATCTTCATAATAGTGGTTATAGTATTTGATTAGTTTATATTCTCATCTCCTTACTCTGATGCTTGCCCTTTATTATTTTTTTTTCCTCTATTTAACCTACGTTTAGACAATTTTTTCCAAATACTATGAGCCAAATCAATTTCCTTTTGCGTCAAGCCGTAATGCTGTTTTAAGATTACTTCATTAGTTATTTTTAATACCTCTTCAATGTCTGTTTTGTCTCGGATTAATTCATCAATTCTTGACAACATTTCTGCATTGTCTTTATGATATGGAAGTAATATTTTCTCTGCTTCATTGGGCATTAATTCTAATACGCCTCCTCCGTGGCTTCGTCCTGAAACTTCTGTAAATGCTAATGAAAGCGAATTGTAATAACTTGCAGTCAATGCCTTAATATCGGTGTCAGGCTTTACAAAAACACGATGCATAGTATCAGTTGTGTAGGCTTCTGCTTCATTTATGATTAACCTTGGATAAAGGTTGTTTCGCCTGATAAACAAAGCATCGGAAATTTTTAAGGACGGCACTACAAACCAATTATTTCTAATCCCTGTTTTATAACCTTTATGGATATTCAAACTTTCTCCGTGAGCAATATATTTCACTGCTCCGTTGTTTTGGTCAAGGTTTTGCCTGTCAGGAAACGCTAACAAATGTGCTTTGGCTTTGGAAAATTTGTTCTTTTCCCAATCTTCTTTTGTGAAAATAACACTATTTACTTGCACACTTCTCCCCACCATCGGTTTGGCATAGTCGTAAAGATTATATTCTTCAACGGTAGTAAGCGGAACTGTAAAATAATTGTTTGCTCCTGTAGTAATACCGACTTCAACGTTTGCGTACTTTCCAAGTGTTGCAATGTTTCTTTTCTTCGCAATGGTTTCTAAAAAGTCAATTTCTTCCTGTTCTAAAAAATAGAAAGTCCATTTGTTGGATTTGAAATCAATTTTCTTTTGAGGACTTTTTAATCTTGCTGTGTCAAGCGTTTTTAATTCGTTTGCATCTTTTAATTCGATGTGTTCAATGTTGTGTTCCTGTGTTCCGTTCTTTTCGCAAAGCAATAAAACAACTTCTTGCTGAATATCAGGGAAAACTAATTTTTCAAAAGAAATGATATTGATTTTGTTGTAGAAATGAGCAAGGAATTTTCGCAATTGCAAAGCAAAGGAAACCTGTAAGATTTCTGCTGGTAAAACAAAGCCGATTTTTCCACCTTTGTCTTTCAACAAAAGGGATGAACCAACCACGAATGAAACCCAAGCGTTGGTCAATTTGGAATATTTTAATTCTGCTCTAACAAAAATATTTTCTGCTTCTGCTTGCTGATTTCTGTCGAAAAACTGAAAGCGGATATAAGGTGGATTACCCACCACTAAATCAAAACGCTTTTCTGTGTTATTGCAGTAGGTATGAAAATCATCATTGATTACCTGCTTGTTTTTAAGTTCAATTTTATCGGCTTTTTTTGCTTCTACTTCGTCAAACTCAATGGCTGTAATGGAATTGTATTTTGATTTTAAATTCTTTAATTGTTCCAAGAATACACCATCGCCACAACTCGGTTCAAGTATGTCAAAATTGTTACTACCATTAGTACCCCAACGCAAAATAAACTCCGCAATGGGTTCAGGTGTATAAAATCCACCCCTTAATTTTTCGGCTGTTGCGTTCTCAATTAGTTTCATACAAATCTTTGATTAAAGGGATTAATAAATCGTCATCGCCTAAATCATATAATTTGGCTAACAGCTTTTCTAAATTTGCTTTTTCTCTTGTAAATTGTCCCTGTAGTGGTGTCAAAGTCCTTTTGTTTCCTACATTCACGTCTATTTGGTCTTGTATGCGGATAAGTTCTTTTTGTGTTTCAACAATTTTGTCGTGAAGTGCTTTTTCTGTCGCATTCGCAAAGTCAATGATGCGAATAGGCAAATTGTTGAGGACTTTAGTGCCTCTTGCAAAATAACTTCCTCTAAATACTTCGCCTGTTAAGATTACAAACCACTCAACATATTTTGAGTTTAGTATTGCCTGAATGTAATATGTGGAATAATCGAAATTATCAGGCATTGTAATTGCACAGTAGCCTGCTGTTCCGCCCGATGTAAAAAGCGTTCCGTAATTATCTATTGCATATTTGTCGCCACTCGACAATACACCAAGTATTATCTTTTCTTTTTTATCCGAAATGCTTAGTCCTTGTTGTCTTCCGAAACGGTGCCATTCGTTTGCTGTTGTAGGTTCTGGTTTAATATCTCTTTTCGGATTGTTCAGATTTGCTTTATGTTTCTGTAAATAGCCAAAAGCAAGCGGATATTTCATTTGAATTTCTGTTAGTGGAATTACATCAATACCTTTTTTCGTGTTTTGGTAAGGATAAACAACTCTCGCATTTGGCTTGAAAGTTCTGTAGGTATATAGGTTGTCTTCTCCTGATGATGTTTGAAAATAAGGTTTGGTAATCGCCTTTTCAATTTTGTAATCAACTCCCTTTTTGGAAAAATAATAATGCTTCGCATCTTCTTTCGTTGGAATGAAGATGTAAATGTCATTAGCACTTGTTTGGATACCATTAAAAATATTTTCGCTACCAACTAAAGCAATCAGTTTGGAACTTTGGGCAATGATGTTGTTGTAAGCATTGGTTAATTCGGGTGGAACTAAAACCCAGACTTCATTGTCTAATTCTTCAGTTTTCTTAGAAGTATATTTTACAGCTTCTGGTTCACGAACTTTCCAGCTTTTCAGGCTTTTTACTTCTGCATATTGAAAAGTTTTTTGCGGTGTTTTGTTTAAAATCAGCAAACAAGTATAAGTTGTTTTGTCTGCAAAAACCTGATTAGCACCAAACGAAACGATTGAATGCAAATAACCTTTTGTTGAAAGCTCTTCTCTCAATTTTTTACCTGCACCAACTTTAGTAAACTTACTTGGAACAATATAACCTAAAACACCATCATTATTTAACAAGTTTATACCTTGTTCAAGGAACAAAAAGTATTTGTCAAACTGCTTGTAAGCAGACGTATAATTTGCTTTGTAAAGCGGTAATTCAAGCGGTGTAATATTTTTCATATCCTCCGACTTCATATAAGGCGGATTACCAATAATTACATCAAAACGAAGTTTTGAAAAATCAAACGGATTGATGATTGTTTGGTTTTTCTTTTCAACTTGTGTTGGATTTAATAAACTATTTCCGAAGAAAATATTAATTGATAAATCAGGTAAAACTGGTTTGCTTGTGTTGGTCGATGATGTATTTTCATCTTCCAATAATTTGAGTAATAAGCCAAATTTTGCAGCTTCTACTGCATTGTAATCCTTATCAACTCCGTAAACACAATTCAATAATAGTTCTCTCTTTATTTTGAAAGGAAGTTTGTAAGTGTTGATATTGGTTTGAATAAGTTTTGTTTTGTCTGCTTTTAAATAGTAGTCAATTAAAATATCATTCAACAACTGAAAAAGTTCCAATAAGAATGCACCTGAACCGCAAGCGATGTCTGCAAATTTCAGTTTCAGAATTTCTTTGTCGGTCTTGTCCTTACATTTTGGTAAAACCGTATTCCGCAAAATATCATTGATGATAAATGTTGGCGTAGTTACAATATCTCTATCCACATTTTCAGGCTTCTTTACCAATTCAACTATTCCGTTTTGTACAGTCAGTTTTTCAGATAAGAAAATCTCATAAATGCTACCTAAGATATCGGATGAAAATACACTAAATGAGTAAGGGCTTTCTGGATAATACAATTGCTTAATAATTGTCCAAAATGCAGAGCTAATATTTTCTACAATTTTATCTTTAAGTAACTGGTCAAATAATCCTGAATTATAGCGTTTGTCAGCTTGTTCAAATTTTTTGATTAATGCTTTAAAATCACTTGTGTTGGCAAAGGCTAAAAGCGTTTGATAATCTTCTAAATTTCTGTCTTCACAAACACGCAAGAACAAAATCCTATTCAAATAGCTTTGAACAATATCGTTTAATTCCTGCTCTTTTATTTTAGGGTCGTGTTTATATATCTCACTTCCTAATAACTTTCTCCATTCGTTAAATTGTTGTAGAAAAAGTGTATCAATTGAATATTGATTTAGTTTGTTTTCAATAGTTTGCCATTCGGTATCGAACGCACCTGAATACACAGCGTCCTTACCCAATAGCTTTTTGATTTCTTCAAACTTACTTTCATATTCGGTATAATGATATTTTTTGATTAATGCCTTATTGTAATTGTCGGTTTCATCGACTTTTACCGAAGTGTCGTAAATGATTAAGTATTCAAAGTTTGAAAGAACGGAAATTTTCAATTTGGCTGTAAAGCCGTACCGCCTTACTTGTTTAGCTGTGTCGTTACTTGCTTCAATTGCTACGCAAGGTTTTTTTGCTTCCAAAAAGAATTTTCTTTCAGAAAACAAGCGGAAAGTATAATCTGGTTTTTTTGAATGCTCGGAAACATTTGCTTTTAATGCTTCTTCTAAAATTACTTCTCTTTCGTTGGTTGATTTTCCTGAATTATTTTTAATATCCCAGCCCAACAACTCGAAAAATGGGTCTAAGAAATCACTGCGAAGCAGTGTTTCGTTATACTTGTTTGTTAAGTAATATTTTCTGTTAGCAGAATATTTTTCTATGAGTTGCTTTATTGTCATTTCTTCTTATTCTGTTTTATATATTTTGCTCTTTCCTCTGCCACTTTCAGTGCTTTCATACCCAAATCTTCATCTTGAATTTCATATAGAATTTTGTCGCTTAGGAATGAAACCATAAGTTCATCTGAGTTACAGTGATATATATCTGCAAGTTTCAGTATTATCTCCTTTGTTATTTTCCGTTCCCCTCGTTCCATTTTACTTAAAATAGCAACATCAATATCCAGTAAGGCTGCAACTTTCCGCAGAGGTAGTTCCCTTTCCTCTCGAATGTGTCTTAATTTTTCTCCTATTGTTTCTGTTGACATAACTTCCGTTGACATATTGTGTCAAATTTATGCAAATATTTCATAGCAATCCAAATTGTGGAAAAACTTTATTGCGAAGTAATTCGAATTAAACCAATAAAGCCACTCACAGCCAAACACTTCCTCTGACTGCCACTTTGTTAGACCGCCTCATTTTCTGAAACACCTTTGTCCCGAAAGACCGCAAGGTGCGGGATAACAGTAACAAATTAATGTGTTTCAATTATGAAAAAACAGAGAAAAAAAGTTTTGCTGGCAGCCGTGGCTATGCTGTCAGGAATTGGTGCGTTCGCACAGGGAAACGGTTCGGCAGGTATCAACGAGGCTACCCAAATGGTAACGTCTTATTTCGACCCCGCAACCCAATTAATTTACGCCATCGGTGCGGTGGTCGGGCTAATCGGAGGTGTTAAGGTGTACAACAAATTCAGTTCGGGCGACCCCGATACATCGAAAACTGCGGCTTCGTGGTTCGGTGCGTGTATCTTCTTAATCGTGGCAGCTACCATCCTGCGTTCATTCTTCCTTTAATCCTTTGCTTTATGAACAATTACAACATAAACAAAGGCATCGGAAGAACGGTGGAATTTAAAGGTTTGAAAGCGCAATACCTTTTCATCTTCGCTGGCGGACTACTCGGTACGCTCATCTTCGTGATGATACTGTATATGGCAGGCGTAAACTCTTACATCTGCCTGTTTCTCGGAGCAGGCGGTGCTTCACTCATTGTGTGGCAGACCTTTTCGCTGAACAGAAAATATGGCGAACACGGATTAATGAAGATAGCGGCTAATAAAAGGCATCCCCGCCATATTATCTGTCGCAAGCCTGTACACCGCTATTTAAAATTCACTCTTAAATCGAATGCCCTATGAGAAACGTTGCAAAGACAACAACGCTGGAAAACAAATTTCCTTTGTTGGCAGTAGAAAACAACTGCATCCTTTCCAAAGATGCAGACATTACCGCCTGCTTTGAAGTGCGTTTGCCGGAACTGTTTACCGTAGCTTCTGCGGAATATGAAGCTATTCACTCCGCCTGGCATAAGGCAATTAAGACGTTGCCGGATTTTACGGTCATCCACAAACAGGATTGGTACATCAAAGAAAGCTATGCACCCGATTTAGCAGAAGACAACCAAAGTTTTTTGGCAAAATCCTATCAACGCCATTTCAACGAGCGACCGTTCTTAAACCATTACTGCTACCTCTTTTTAACCAAGACAACCAAAGAGCGTATGCGTATGCAAAGTAATTTTTCATCACTTTGTAAAGGTTCGCTGATACCAAAGGAAATCAGGAACAAGGAAACGATACACCGCTTTATGGAAGCGGTGGCACAGTTTGAACGTATCGTAAACGATAGCGGTTTTATAACCCTGCAACGCCTTACCGAAGACGACATTATCGGAACGGGCGAAAAGCAGGGATTACTGGAACAATACCTTACGCTATCGAGGGATGCGGGAACACCGATGCAGGACATCGCACTCGGAACAGAAGAAGTCCGTATCGGGAACAAAAGGTTAAGCCTGCACACGCTTTCGGACACGGACGACCTACCCGGAACGGTATCGGCAGATACCCGTTTTGAAAAGCTATCTACCGACCGTAGCGACTGCCGTCTGTCATTCGCCGCACCTGTGGGCTTGTTGTTAAGCTGCAACCATATCTACAATCAGTATTTGTTTATAGACAACAGCGAAGACAACCTGCAAAAGTTTGAGAAGTCCGCAAGGAATATGCACTCACTGGCTCGTTACAGCCGTGCCAATCAAATCAACAAAGAGTGGATAGAAAAGTACCTGAACGAAGCACATTCGTTCGGTCTTTCTTCCGTAAGGGCACACTTCAACATTATGGCGTGGTCGGAAGACCCTGCGGAACTCAAACAGCTAAAGAACGATTGCGGTAGTGCGTTGGCATTGATGGAATGCAAGCCAAGACACAACACGACGGACGTGGCTACTTTGTATTGGGCAGGAATGCCCGGTAATGCAGGTGATTTTCCGAGTGAGGAAAGTTTTTATACGTTCATTGAGCCTGCGTTGTGCTTCTTCACGGAAGAAACCAACTACCACAATTCGCCCTCTCCGTTCGGTATCAAGATGGCTGACCGCCTGACGGGGAAACCTATCCATTTGGATATTTCCGACCTGCCTATGAAGCGTGGCATTATCACGAACCGGAACAAGTTTATACTTGGTCCGTCAGGTTCGGGAAAATCGTTCTTCACAAATCATATGGTAAGGCAATACTACGAACAGGGCGCACACGTACTGTTGGTAGATACGGGTAATTCTTATCAGGGCTTATGCGAACTCATCAAAGGAAAGACCAAAGGTGAAGACGGTGTTTACTTCACATACACCGAAGACAACCCAATTGCCTTTAACCCTTTCTATACCGATGACGGCGTTTTCGACATTGAAAAGAGAGAAAGTGTCAAGACTTTGATACTCACACTCTGGAAACGTGATGATGAACCGCCAACCCGTTCAGAAGAAGTGGCTTTATCCAATGCGGTAAGTGGATATATCGAAAGAATAAAATCGGAAGATGTTTACCCATCATTCAACGGCTTCTATGAGTATGTAAAAGGCGACTACCGCAAGGTATTGGAGGAAAAGCAGGTAAGGGAAAAGGACTTTGACATTGCCAATTTTCTCAACGTACTCGAACCTTACTACAAAGGTGGCGAGTATGATTATTTGCTGAACTCCGATAAGCAGTTAGACCTGCTTTCCAAACGTTTTATCGTGTTTGAAATTGATGCGATTAAAGACCACAAAATCCTCTTTCCCATAGTTACGATTATCATTATGGAGGTGTTCATCAACAAAATGCGCCGACTGAAAGGTATTCGCAAACTCATCCTGATTGAAGAAGCGTGGAAAGCGATTGCCAAAGAAGGAATGGCAGAATACATAAAATACCTCTTTAAAACGGTTAGGAAGTTCTTCGGAGAAGCGATTGTGGTAACGCAGGAGGTCGATGATATTATCCAGTCGCCCATTGTGAAAGAAAGTATCATCAACAATTCCGATTGTAAAATCCTTTTAGACCAACGCAAGTATATGAACAAGTTCGATGATATACAGGCGATGCTCGGGCTTACGGATAAGGAAAAAGGGCAGGTACTTTCTATCAATATGAACAATGATGCAAGCCGCCTTTACAAAGAGGTTTGGATTGGCTTAGGTGGTACGCACTCGGCAGTCTATGCCACCGAAGTTAGTTTGGAGGAATACCTCGCTTACACGACCGAAGAAACCGAAAAAATGGAAGTGATGCAGCTTGCCGCAGAACTGGACGGCAATGTAGAACTCGCCATTAAGCACCTCGCAATGCAAAGGCGTGACAAAGTAAATCAATAGTCATTAACATTTTAAAATTCAGAAACAATGAAAAAAGTATTGTATCTGGTGTGTACGGCACTAATGCTCGCCGTTGCACCATCAGCGAAAGCCCAATTTGTAGTAACCGACCCTGCAAACCTGGCTTCAGGAATTATCAACTCTGCGAACGAAATCATACAGACTTCTTCCACCGTGAGCAATGTCGTTAAGAACTTCAACGAAGTGAAGAAAGTGTACGACCAGGGTAAGGAGTATTACGACAAGCTGAAAGCTATCAACAACCTTGTGAAAGATGCCCGAAAGGTGCAGCAAACCGTGCTGTTAGTAGGCGACGTGTCCGAAATATACGTGCAGAATTTCGGAAAGATGATGAACGACCCAAATTTTACACCACAGGAATTGGTTGCTATTGGCAATGGTTATTCGGCACTGCTCAATGAAAGTACCGAACTGCTAAAAGAATTGAAGCAGATTATAACCTCTTCAAGCCTTTCGTTAAACGACAAAGAGCGTATGGATATTATTGACCGTGTGTACAAAGAGGTAAAGGATTACCATAGCCTTGTACGCTACTACACCAATAAGAATATCTCTGTAAGCTACCTGAGAGCGAAAAAGAAAAACGATGCCCAAAGAGTGCTTGAACTCTATGGAACTGCTAACCAAAAATACTGGTAAACTATGGAATGGGATAATCTTCACGAACTCCTGCGTTCGCTTTATGACGATATGATGCCGCTTGCAGGCGATATGGCGGCAGTAGCTAAAGGTTTGGCGGGATTGGGAGCGTTGTTCTATGTGGCATTAAAGGTTTGGCAAGCTTTAAGCCGAGCAGAACCTATTGATGTGTTCCCGTTGTTGCGTCCCTTCGCTTTGGGTCTTTGTATAATGTTCTTCCCAACCATCGTGTTGGGAACCATCAATGCGGTACTAAGTCCGGTGGTTACAGGAACCCACCAAATACTCGAAGACCAGGTGCTTGACCTGAACAAGCTGCAACAGCAGAAAGACCAATTGGAATATGAAGCAATGGTACGAAATCCCGAAACCGCCTATATGGTATCAGACGAAGAGTTTGATAAAAAGCTGGATGAATTAGGATGGTCGCCATCAGACGTTGGTACAATGGCGGGAATGTATATGGACAGGCAAGCCTACAAGATAGAGAAAGCCATAAAGGATTGGTTTCGCAATTTACTGGAAATACTCTTTCAGGCGGCGGCTTTGGTTATTGATACCATACGGACGTTTTTCCTGATAGTCCTTTCCATACTCGGACCAATAGCTTTTGCTATTTCCGTGTGGGACGGATTTCAGTCCACGCTCACACAGTGGATCACGAGGTATGTCAGCGTATATCTCTGGCTACCTGTTTCCGATTTGTTCAGCTCGATGCTGGCAAGAATACAATCCCTCATACTGGAAAGGGATATAGCAATGCTTGCCGACCCGACCTATATACCTGATACGAGCAATACGGTATATATCATTTTTATGATTATCGGCATTATCGGATACTTCACAATACCGACAGTAACAGGTTGGGTAATCCAAGCCGGAGGTGCAGGAAACTTTACCCGTAACGTAAATCAAGCTGCAATGAAAACCGGAAACATTGCCGGAGCAGGTGCAGGTTCAACAGTTGGAAACATCGGCGGTAAACTGATGAATAAATAAACAATTAATCATTCTAAAAAATGGAATTTAAAACGCTAAGAAATATCGAAAACAGCTTTAGGCAGATAAGATTATATGCCATTGTGTTTGCGGTTCTCTGCATTGGCGTGGTAGGATATGCCGTATGGCAGTCCTACAGCTTTGCAGAAGAACAACGCCAAAAAATCTATGTATTGGATAATGGCAAATCTTTGATGCTTGCCTTATCACAAGATGCGAGCATCAACCGACCTGTGGAAGCAAGGGAACACGTCAGACGTTTTCACGAGCTTTTCTTTACGCTTGCTCCCGATAAAAATGCTATCGAAAGCAATATGAGCAGAGCGTTCAACCTTGCCGATAAAAGTGCTTTTGATTACTACAAAGACTTGTCGGAAAAGGGTTATTACAGCCGTATCATTTCGGGGAATGTGCAGCAACGTATAGAGGTGGATAGTGTCGTGTGCAATTTCGACACTTACCCGTATGCGGTACGAACCTACGCCAAACAATTCATTATCCGTTCGAGCAATGTAACAAGACGTAACCTGATTACTTCCTGCTATCTCGTAAACTCTGTTCGTTCCGACAATAACCCGCAAGGCTTCAACATTGAAAAGTTTGCAGTGGTTGAAAACAGGGACATAGAAGTTATAGAACGCTAAAAAACAATCTTATGGAAGCATTATCAGATTTAAACACGTTTGCGAAAATCCTTACAGACAAAGGATATAATGGTTATTTCCATACGCAGGGAGCGTATGCCGGAAAGCTGAAAGACAGCATCAGCGAATACCTTGAAAGCTGCCAAAAAGGAACTGACAGTTTACCTAAACAGGATTTGTTGCTGACAGGCTACCTGCAATGGTCGGGCGAAGACAAGCCACGTGTACAATGCAGTATGTGGGTAAAATACCTGAACGGCAAATTTTCTCTCAACAGAATGGAGGTAGCAAGAAAAGACCAATTTGGGCAATTGCTCAAAAAATCGGAACTGGCAAACCTGTCTGTAATATCCGCACCCAAAGCGGTGGAAGCGGTGGCATTGGTCAACGATGCACCGAAACAAAAGGCAGGGAAAAGCCCTAAGCGTTTCAAGCTATAACAATAGAAATAGTAAGGCTATGAAAAAATTAAGAGCAAATATGGATAGGTATTTTGATATGCTCGACGAACGTTGGCAGGCATTGCCAGTGCGCAAACAGCACCAATATACCCTGTACTTTTTTGTGGGTTACCTACTGCTTACCGTGGCGGTCATTGGCAAAGTAATGTACGACACCTCAAAATCCGGTAACGATATGGTCATTGAGCATATCGAAAACCCTGTCCTCAAAAAAATTGAAAGCCCTGCAAGATTGCAGGACACATTATCAACAATTCTAAAAAATAAGATTTATGAAAGAAAATGAGAACAAAAAATCGGTTGTTCGGGTAACGGAAGGGAACCCGACAGCAACCGCTGATGTGCTGCAAGACGGTACACAGAATAATAAGGAGAAGCTCAAAAAGCCCTTAATCTTTGGTTTAATAGCGATTGTCTTCGTGGGTTGTATGTACCTCATATTTAAACCCTCCGAAGATAAAAAGGCAATCGAAAATGTGGGGCTAAACGATGCTGTACCACAGGCTACCGGAGCGGGAATGCCTGCCGACAAAGGCAAAGCGTATGAGCAGGAAATGCTCGAACGCAAAGAGCAGGAAAAACGCAATGCGCTTGCAACGCTTTCCGACTACTGGAATACGGAAGATAAGGAAGAACCGACCGATGAGCAGTTTCCTGAAGATGAGGAAAGTAACGGCTTTGGCGGAGGTGGCAGAAATTCGGGAAGAAACGGCAATCCTGGGCTGAACAGCTACCGAAATATGCAAAGCACATTGGGTTCATTTTATCAGGATAATAATTCGGAAACAATGGAACTCCGCAGGCAACTGGACGAAATGAAAGAAAAGCTGGCTGAAAAAGATGTGCCACCTGTTGCCACCGTAGATGACCAACTTAAACTAATGGAGAAGTCCTACGAAATGGCGGCAAAGTATCTTCCGCAGAATGCTAATACCGGAACTGCCGCCCCTGCTAATGGTGCTGCTCCGGGTGCTGTTGGTGCAGCGGGTGCTAATCAAAAGGAGCATTTTGTATCGTTTACGCCTGCAAGAAAGAACACCGTATCAGCCTTGTATCGGGAGCCTACGGACAGTGCTTTTTTAGCCGATTGGAGTGAAACAAAGAACCGTGGTTTTTATACCGCCGGTTCTGTGGAGCAGGTGGTACAACCTAAAAATAGCATAAAAGCCTGCGTACACGATGCTCAAACGGTTATTGGCGAAACGGGTGTGTGTTTACGATTATTAGAACCTGCCCAAACGCCACAACGTACTATTCCAAAAGGAACGGTTGTAACTGCTAATGCCAAATTTCAGAATGGCAGGCTACAATTAAAGATTACCTCGATAGAACTGGAGGGCAATATCATTCCGGTAGATATAACCATCTACGATTTGGACGGACAGCAAGGCTTGTATGTTCCGTATTCGCCCGAAATGAATGCCCTTACCGAAATGGCAGGCAATATGAGCCAGACAGGTGGAACGAGCGTAATGCTCACACAGAATGCCGGACAACAGGTTGCCGCAGATTTAAGCAAAGGAGTGGTACAGGGAATTTCGGGCTATTTCGCCAAAAAGGTAAGAACCCCAAAGGTTACGCTAAAAGCAGGACATCAGGTCTTCCTTGTATCTAAAAAATAATGTTGAACTCAAATTTTTAAACAAATGAAACCTGTTCCGTGCAACGGAACACGCTTCATCACAATTAACAATAAAATTAAAGACAATGAAAAATCATTTTAAAACCTTTTGGGCAATCGCCCTGATACTCGGCTTTGCCGTACAATCTTATGCACAGGACAGTGCAAATGCAAAAACTCCGCTTGCGTTGGGCAAGATAGAACCATATAAAATGGAAGTGACATACGATAAGACTTCACACCTCATTTTCCCGACCGCTATCCGTTACGTGGATTTGGGAAGCGAATACCTGATTGCAGGGAAAGCGGAAGATGCGGAAAACGTGTTGCGTGTAAAAGCAACGGTAAGGGATTTTGAACCTGAAACCAATTTTTCAGTCATTACGAATGACGGGCGTTTTTATAGCTTCAATGTGTATTACAGTTCCTATCCCGAAGCATTGAGCTATGACCTGCTCACAATGCAAAAGGCGTTAGATAAAGCCAACGGAAACGATGTGCTTTTTGAGGAATTGGGCAACAATTCGCCATCATTGGCAGGCTTGCTTTTGGAAACCATTTACAAAAAGGACAAACGCATTGTAATGCATATCGGGGCTAAGAGTTTCGGTATTCAGTTTATCCTCAAAAGCATTTACATCCACAACGGGAAATACTATTTCCATACCGAATTGAGAAACCGTACCAATGTGCCGTTTCAGATTGATTTTATCAATTTCAAAGTAGTGGATAAAAAGGTAGCCAAACGTACAGTTGTACAGGAACGCCCGATGATACCATTACGCACTTACAAGCCATTGGATGAGATTGGTGGTAAAACAACTGAACAAAACGTGTTCCTGTTAGACCAATTTACCATTGCCGATGACAAGGTATTGCTTATTGAGATTTTTGAGAAAAACGGGGGTAGGCATCAGATACTACAAATCGAAAATTCAGACTTAATCAAAGCCCGTTTGATTAACGATATGCACTTGAAATTTTAATAACCCTTTAAAGCAAATAATATGAAAAAGTATATCTATACCGTGATGCTCATCTTGATGGCCATCACGGTTACACAGGCACAAAGAATGCTTCCAAAACAGAAAGGATTGGAAATAAGTGCAGGTGTATTATCCGATGACAAGATTGGCAATGATTATTATGTCAGTGCCGCAATGACCGTGAACGGCAAAAATGGTAACTACCAGCTTTGGGCGTTGGAATACACGCATCAATACCACGATTATAAAGACCTGCGCATACCGCAGGAAACTTATACCGCAGAGGGCGGTTACAGTTTCTTCCTGCTGGGCGATGCCCGTAAGAACATCACATTGAACTTCGGGATAACAGGCGTTGTCGGTTACGAAACCATCAACCGTGGCGAAACGATGTTATATGACGGAGCAAAGATTTTGAGCGAGGATAATTTTATCTACGGAGCAGGCGGTCGCCTCACTTTTGAAACCTACCTGTCCGACCGTTTTGTACTTGTCCTGCAAGGGCGTACAAAGGTCTTGTGGGGGACGGATTTGCAACAGTTCCGACCATCCGCAGGTGTGGGATTAAGGTTTAATTTTTAAAACGTAAAAACAATGATAGCAATATTCAATAAATTCAGAACAGGATTACTGCCTATATATGTAATGCTGGCAATCCTCACAGCTTCGGTTTCTTTGGTATCTTGTAGCAAAGACGACGAACTCGAAATACAGAACGATTTTCCCTTTGAGGTAAACGTGATGCCGGTTCCCAAAGATGTTGCCAACGGGCAAACGGTAGAAATACGCATTACCATTCAGCGAATAGGCAATTACAGCAACACACAGTATTTTCTCCGCTACTTTCAGTTTGACGGACAGGGTACATTGCAGTATTATGATGAACCGCCGTATCTGCCCAATGACCTGTACCAATTACCAACAGAGCAGTTCAGGTTGTATTACACCTCAACGTCTGCCATATCACAGTCCTTCGATGTTTGGATTTCGGACAGCTTCGGGAATGAAAAGCAGATAACTTTTCAATTTAACAGTAGCGATTAATAGTAGTATTTCATTTCATAAAAAACGGCTTATCTGATTAGTAAGCCGTTTTCTATTTACAGCGTATTTGCTTAGGTGCATTTTAATGGTTCATCAATATTTCTTAAATTTATACTTGTGAAATTAAAAATGTGAGGATATGGTTGCATCATTGGTTATAGGGATAATATTTTTGGTTGCAGGCTTGGGACTTTGTTACTGGATTAACCGAAGAAAGTTTTACAGGCGCAGCCCTATGGGAGCAGAGGGTTTTTCATCTTATGAAAGTTCGGTTTTCATTAAATTGATTGAAAAGGTTGGCAAATGGGTAGCTTATGCACTGATTATATTCGGGCTATTGTCATTGTGGGTCTATTCCCGTGAGAAAAAAGAAATTAAAACAGAGCAGCCAATCCCGACAATAAATCATAACTAAACTTATCATTTAACTATTTTTGTAGGATAATAAATGTGTTAGCTGTAAATGTAGAGTACAACCTTACAACCTAAACTAAATACTATAAACAATGTCTATATATCAGGATATTTTAAATTGGTCGCAAGGCAGACCAGCGTTTGTTCAAGATGCTTTACGAAGACTTGTCGCATCAACAACACTTACACAAAACGACATTGACGAACTTGTTCAATTGGTAAAAAAAGAATGTGGTGACAATACAATTACTATAAACCCTATTCCGCTTAATAGCACACACATTCCAACAACAATTGCGATAAGTGGCAATTATCCCAAATTAATCAGCTTAAACAATCCTATTAATATTTGTGCCTTACACAATCAAGGAGGGTTACAATTCTCCAATACAGGTTTGACAATAGTTTATGGTGGAAATGGTTCGGGAAAATCAAGCTACTCACGTATTTTGAGAAAACTTTGCTGGAGCAGAAATCCAAGTGTTACACTAAAAAAGAATGTTTTTAATCCATCTTCTAATCAACAACAAGTTGATTTTATTGTAGAAGACAATGGTTCAAACATTAACTTTTCTTGGACAGAAAATAGTCCGAGCAATCCTATCCTTAATTCATTTTTTGTTTTTGATAACGACTGCGGAAATATTTACATCAACAATGAAAATCCCACAGAATATAAACCTGTAGGAATTGATGTTTTAGAAAAATTGGTTTCGACCTTTGGAAGTATTTCGCAAGCCTTTAATTCGTCTGTTGCTTCTTACAACACACAAAAACCAGGGTTGCCACAAAATTTACTTCAAACCTCCACAGCACAATGGTATGGAACAATAGAAAATCTACAACGAACAAACGTTGATTCATACATCCAATTTAGTCAAGCAAACATCAATAGAAAGCAAGAACTTACAACCTTAACCACAGCACAAAATCCTCAACAAAACATTACAAACTTAACCAATCAGCGAACACGGATTAACGGCTACATACAACAATTTTTACAAATTGAAACATTATTTGACGAACAAAACTTAAACGAACTAATAGCAAATAGAAATACTTTTGAAAGCGTTAATCAAGCGTATCAAATTGCGACAACTCAACTACAAAACGTAAACACGTTAGAAGGATTTGGCACAAATCCTTGGCGAACTTTGTGGGAAGCTGCAAGAAATTATGCACATAGTTCAAATCTTTCAGATGGTCAAAATTTCCCATCCTTAACTTCATTAGAAAAATGTGTGTTGTGCCAACAAGAACTTGACGAAACTGCACAACAAAGATTGACAACTTTCAATCAATTTGTATTAAATGACGTTTCTACACAGCTAAATTTAATTAACTCAACAGTTCAGGGAAAGCTAAACTTATACAATTCATTGGTAATTCCACCAATTGAAAACCTTGCAGAGTTAGAGCAGTTGATACCAAATTTTCGAGATAGCTATAACCAGTTTGCTAATTCAGTTGCTACATTCAGAAATTCAATCATTACTTTTTTGCAAAATGGTGGCGAACTAAACATAAGTTTACAAACTCTGACACCAAGTATAACAAGCATAATTCCAAGAATTGATGCCGAGATTGCCCAGAACAATCAGCTTCTACAAAATAGAAACACCTTAGTTTCTGAACTTAATGAACTATCAGCAAAAGAATTTTTGTTTAACAACAAAACGGCTATTCTTCAATACTTTGACGAATATAAATACAGGTCTTGGATAAACACTTGTCAATCCCAACTCGCCACCAATGGTATTTCACGCAAAATTGGCGAACTAATGGAAAACCAAGCCGTAAGTTTGCAGCACCAAGAATTTGTTTCCCATCTCAATTTCTTCAATCGTGATTTAGCAAGTAAAGTTTTGATTTCAAGAACGAGAACAAGTCAAGGAAATACATATCAAAGATGTGGCTTAAACGGAATTAATGATTCAATCAACTCAATTTTAAGTGAGGGCGAACAAAAAATTATTGCCTTATCAAACTTTTTAGCTGAATGTACGATTGACAATCGTCTAAATACGATAATATTTGATGACCCTGTTACGTCTTTGGATATGGATAATAGGGATAAAATTTCGGATAAAATTGTTCAACTATCACAAAACCGACAGATAGTTGTCTTTACTCACGACCTGTCATTTTTACGTTTGCTTATAGATACACATAAAGCAATAACATCAACGGACTGCACAGTAATAGGAATTGACAAATACAATGGAATAAGTGGTATCGTTACAGACGAGATTCCATATTTAGCTAAAAATGTGCAAGAAAGAGTCGATTCTATCAGAAGAATACTAACAGAACACGATGCTCTTATATTAACTGATGCACACGGACGAGAAACTAAACTTGATTCTGCAAGAAAAAGATTTAGAATGTTGTTAGAACGTTCTGTTGAAGAAGTTTTATCAAATAAAACTTACGAACGATTTTCTAAAAACATTCATCTAAAAAAAGGTAATTTATCAAGTTATATTGTTACAGAGCAAACAGATGTTGATTTTCTTCTAAACCTATTCGGAAAGTATTCCGTAACAGAACACGATGGAGGGACTTCAACAATTCCATTGTTACCAAATAAACCAGAAATTGACCAAGACATTACAGACTATTCTAATTGGAAAAACGGCTTTAAAATTAAACTAAGGACATTCCAGTCAACATACAATTAATATTTCAAAATAGCAGTAAAAAATCGGATAGCTCAAAAGGCTATCCGATTTTTGTTTACGGAGATAGTAAACCGCCAAACAGTGCCTTTCAACGCCAATAGGTACAACATTTCCAACCCTTGTAATAAGCCTTTATAAATTCACTTCCACAGAAAAATTGAGCAGATTATGGAAGTTATCGCAATACAAAAATCCGCATTGGACGGAATGCAGAATGAACTGAGGGAACTTTTGGAACTGACCGAAAATGCCACAAAAAAATACACGCCAATTTTCGCAGAAGAGCAATGGCTCGATAACCAGGAAGTGTGCTTGATGATGAACATTACCAAGCGGACTTTGCAGACGTATAAGGACAAAGGGTTATTACCTTATTCCAAACTGAACCGTAAGAATTATTACAAACGCTCGGACGTACAGGCTTTACTCGAAGCCGGACTGCCGTACAATACCAAAGACAATGGATTTACTGACGAATGAAGCCGAAGAAATCATTGCCCATCAGGAAATGATAACGCAGCTAAGAACCCGTATCGAAAGTATATTGAAAAACTACCGTCCTGTAATGAACGGAGAAATATACCTATCGGGAGAGGATATGTGCAAACTGTTACACATTAGCAAACGGACTTTACAGCAATACCGTGATGATAATATCCTGCCGTATATACAGATTGGAGGTAAGATTATTTACAAGGAAACGGATATTTTGACAATACTGGAGCAAAATTATATATCCAATAACAAACATTGTCTGTAATAAATTTTGTGTGAGTATGGTTCTATCGAAATGGGTTTAGTATATTTGCTATGTAAAATATAGAAAATACTTAAAGTGTTTTTGCTTTAGGTCTTGGTACTAAAAACTGGTAATTTTTGTAACCCCGAGGCAATAAGTAAGAACGCTCACGTTATGGCGTGGGCGCTCGCTTATTCGGGGTTAGGCGTACCAGTGCCGTAGTATCGATGAGTGTAGTTGCCTGCGCTTTTTTTGTGCAGGACTACATCAACTCAAAAAAGATATGATATGGAAACTGGTACAAAACAACAAAAAATTACCCTCGCCTTTATCAACGATAAAAGCCCAATTGTAGATATCATCTGCAATGACCTTACTAAATTAGGATTTGAGATCCTGCACCGCTCGGAACAGATTAAAGACGGACTATCTCAATTATCTTCATTAAAAGAACTTCCCTCAGTTTGTATTATTGACCTTGATTTTTACGACAAGAATGTGCTGGCACAGCTTCAAGAATTGAGAACACAATATCCAACCATAAAATTGATTGCTCACAGTGATATTGATGCAGAAAAAGCCGTAAAACCTCTTTTGGAAATAAGTTTTGGCGGTTATCTGCTCATTGGAAGCGATGCGGACGATTTTAAAAAAGCGATTGAAACTGTTATCAATGGCGGAAGATATTTTAGTATGGGAGTAGCTGATATTGCACAAGAATATTTTGACAGTAATTAAGCTAATTTCAGCTTCATCATTATATCTGTCTGCTCGTCATCGCCCAATTTAAAAATGTGTTTATCAAATTCAACGAAGCCGTTTTTCTTATAAAAACTGATTGCTCTGGGGTTTTCTTCCCAAACACCTAACCAAACGTAGTTGGCATTTTTCTGATTGGCAATTTCAATGGCTTTGTCGTATAGAATTTGTCCCACTTTTTTACCGTGAAATTCTTTTAAAACATAAATACGTTCAATTTCAAGTGCGGTGTCGTCCTGCAATTCTGTTTGTGATTGCCCGAAATTGAGTTTCAGATAACCGATTACCATATTGTCAAGTGTTGCAAAATAAAATTCAGCATTTTTGTCGCTTAATTCAATCGTTAATTTTTCTATGGAAAATTCCTCATTTAAATAATTGGTCATATTTTCTTCGGTGTTTCCTGCCGAAAAAGTTTCATAGAAAGTCTGTCTGCCTATTTGTTGCAGTTGCTCAATATCATTTAATGTTATTCCTTTTATTTGTATTGTTTCCATTTGCTTGACCTTATCAATTAGCCACAAAATTACTGAATATAACTTTTCTTTGACAAGCATTAGGACAAAATCCAATGGTAATAAAACGACGTTCTTTTGCTTCTTTTCTTTGGTCGCCGTGTGAAAAGAAAAGAAGTCATTATCAAAACCAATCATTGGGATACTGAATATCCCACGCAAAAACTCGCAACTTGTTTGGTAAAATGTAAGGAAAGGGAATGTGCGGAGCGGTGCATTTTGACAAAGGGGTTGCACCTGTTTAATGCAAAAAGACTGCCCCGACCATCGGGAGGATCTGTCTTTTTGCCGCCCGACTTTTCGGGTCAGGCGACTTTTATGGGGTGGGTGCGGAAATCTTTCAGATTGTGAAAAAATCCTTTGTATTCGGTCATTCCCCTGCGAAATAAGTTCCACAGCAAAGAACAACCCATTTGGGTTAATGAGGAATTGATAAACAAGTCCTGGTGTTCCAATGCTTCGGCAAGTGAGCAACTTGGAGTGTTGTCCTCTTGTTCGGATTGCTTCAGTAATTCGCCAAATTCATCGGTAACAAATGGCAGGCTTGCCACCGTTTGGTATTTCTCTGAATTGGGTTGCTTTATCTCTCCGATGGTAGATAGTAATACTTGTCCTGTATACTGGCTGTTGCCAAAATCCAACCAATATTTTGGCTCATCTTGATAGTGTCTGCGGTAGCTTGTTTCTTTAAGAATTTCAGCAACGCCAAACCTCGCCTGTACATTATCCACACAAGTAATGGTAATGGTTGCCCTTGCTTTTTCGGGAGGTCTTCCAAAATTGTCCTTTTCAAATTTTACCGTTTCGGCTTTCCAATTTGTTCCTGCCCAGCGGTTGCAACGATTGATTAAAGCAACGGATTTGTATAATCCTGTTTCACTTTCTGCAAAACGTTGTCTGCCCAAATTGGCACTTGTGATAATATCATCATCCCAAAGGCGGACTTGTAACCCTGCGTGTCCCAACGCAATCAAACTTTCGTTTATTTCCATTAAGGCGGTCAATACTTTTGACCCTGTACCACCTGCTCCGATAAGGTTTACCGAAATCGGATTGGTGGGATTGAGCAGATAATTATCCGTAAAATGGATTGCTGTTTTTGCTGTATTCATCACAATAGATTTTTAAGGGTTTTGTTATTCTTTTTTAATGCTTCTTTCGGAAAGGGTTTATCTGTGCCAATAAGGTCTTTCCAAAGGTTTACAATGTTTTTTTTCGTCAAGTTTTCACATAATGAATGGCTGAAATAGGAATTGAAAAAATAATGTTCCCACGCCTGTATAAATTCCTCAACCGAAGCCGAATTTTTAATGTCAATACTTACCGTACCCATACATACATTCCCTTTTTCGTAGATATTGAAGAAAGGTGCGTAATGCAATGGCGTTTTCTCGGTTGGTCTTCTGTCGTTTGCCAAAGCAAATACCGTAAGACTGCTTTTGCTCGCTAACCAAAGCATTGGGGGTACTTGTGCCTTGCCATTGGGTATGCCCAAACTTTCCACAAAATACAGTTGCCTTTGCTTTGATTTGGTGTACCAAAGTACTGTACCTTTTTCAGCATTCGGATTGATGTGCAGAATATTGGTCGGCAAAATTCCCTTTGATTTTAAAAAGGCGTTGCTCTTTTCGTCTTCGGTCTGTAAAGCCTTTGCCAATACATTGGCTTCCCTTACAGTCAATGGATGAGCGTTGATAGGCGTTCCGTTGCTGTCCATATCGAAATGCTCCACATACATATCGGTTTCAATTCCTTTGGTTTCATAGAAAACCAAAGCGGATTTAGGATAGTATAATGTGCCGAAATCTTGGGTTAAGTCGTTTACGGTGTTCATTTTTCTGTTGTTTTATAGTCATACAATAGGGTACAGAGGTCGTCCAATAGGGCAAACAGGCGGTTTTCAAAATCAAGGTTATTTGTCTTTATTTTACTTCCGTCAAAGGATTTGCAAATGGTCGGTTCCTGCATTGCTCCGTATTCGTTAAACTCGTTATTGATGCTGTCTGCCATACTTTCATATAACCAACCTTTTGTATCTGCGACAAATGAGATATACTTTTCCATTCCGATTGCTTCGGTTTCGTAATCATCATTATATGGGTCTTGTTCGGGCAATGGTGCGTTTCTGAAAATGCTTGCGTTCGGATATTCAGTACAAAGGGCAAACGCATTACAAGCTACCTGCCAACATTCCCTGTCGAATGTATCAAGGCTTTTAAATCGGCTCAAACGCTGTTCAAATACCTTTAAATTGATACGGTTAAATAGCTTTTGTTCTATATTGTCGCCAATATATTCGGCATTTCTCAACTCACTTTTATACGTTTCGGTTTCGTCTGTTTCATCATCCTGTTCTACCCAATCTTTGTGCGTTTCATACAACCAATACAAATAGCTGTCTTCCTGCCTGTAATACGGCACATCGGCAATATGATACAGATAACTGCATACCGATATAAGTAGCTGTGCGGTCTTTTTACGCTTCGGGTCTTTGAGCATTTTAAAGAGTGGTGCAATAGGAACATAATACAAGGTTGTATCTGTATTGTATCGTTCCTCACTTGTGAAGTAGGTTTTCTTACTATCCTGTACCAATTTAAAACTATCCCAATTGATATTGGTACGTTTTACTTTGGTTTCCATATCCCACATAGACAATGTTATATTGTAGGGAAACTCAAAATCTTTGGTCTGCATTGGCTCAATGCTGTAATGCTTGGCAAGTCGGGAAAGGGACTTGTAAAAATCCCTCTCCGTTTTCTGACAAGCCTGTACGGATTGTGCTGTTTTCAGTTTAGGCAGAAACGTACACTTTAAAAGACCATTGGTAGCATTGCTATTGGTACGGATTTCTGCTTGTCTTTTTGCACTTGGCTTGCGTCCTTTGGTCTTTGTAGCCAATTTGCGAACTCGCCCAACTGTCGGTGTAGCTGCTGTTGTCTTTTCTGTTCGGGTATGCTGATAACTCCCGATATGATGTTGCGTTGCATAATTCATCGTTTTAAAATTTTGGTTCAACCTTTCGTACCCATTACGCTCTCAAATTTGTACTCGATTGCATCGTCTTTTATCTGCGGTGCTGATGCTTTTGCAGTCGTCAAAATGGGGTACATATTGGCGTAATAATTCATCACCGCTTCCACACTCCAACGTGGCTCTGGGTCGGTCAGTCTGATGTCCTGTCCTTTATCTTTGAGTATAAAAACTCGTTCTAATTGCGTTGCTAATAACATAACTTTCTAATTTTGGGGTTAACACTTTTATTCTTCCTCGTCCGCTTCATCAATAGGATAATCGGCAGTAACTTCTGCCACCTGTGGCTGTTCAGGTGCTGTTTCTTCCGTTGTTCCGAAAAGGCTCGGTGTTGCAAACTTGTCGGATAATGAGGTTTTGCGTTTGCGTATCTCGTCCGCTTTTTCGGGAAACTCCGTTAAATCGGGAACTTTCATCCACGCTTCACGGAACTTGCCCTCTTTCTCCAACTCGTCCACCTTGTCCATAGCCTGTTTGAACTTCTTGTCTTTGGCTTCCTGTTCCTTTTTCTCTTTTTCGGCTTTTGCTTTCTCGATTGCCGATTGTGCTTTGGCTTCATCAAGTTGCTTTTGGAATTTCTCCATATCCACCATTAAACCCGATACCTTTTGTACAGGTGTGGTTATTTGCTCAAAAAATCCCTCGTCAAACTCTTGGGGTGTGGCGTTAAATGTCAATGGGGGAATAAGGTTTTTCGCACTATCTCCGCATTGTTCGTTATGGAGCAATACCGATACGATTAGATTGCTTTCTGCTCCTTTGGTTATCGTCAGTTGTAAATTGCCTGTAAAGTCCAACTGCTGTATCTGATTGAAAAAATTTGTGTTCATCGTTCTTAAATTTTAATTGTTGTTTAACTGTTCTTTGATTGCTGTCAATTTCTTGTGTATATCTGTCCAATAGGCATTTTGCCTTTTATCGAAGTCTGAAAAACTTTTGTCCTCGTGGCTATATCCTGTATTTCGCTTGGCAATACGGATAGCTTCTTTTAGGTCGGTTACTTCAATTTCGTAACCGTTCAAATCCGTTACTTTCATAGTGTTACAATTTTGCGTTCCAAAAGAGTTTCCAATATCTCATAATCGCTTTCGTACTCTTCTCCCTCAAAGTGGTAGAGGTCTGTTTCTTCATTCTGTTCGTAGGCTTCAAAATCATCATCGCCCAAAAATATATCGCTGAGTATGCCGTCCCGATAAGTTGCTCTGCCGTAAACAAGGTTTCCCATTTCCTCATAGTCCTGTACGAAATTCACTTTATAGAGGCTTGCTATTCCCTGCAACACTTCAATATTTGGCGACCACTTTGTTTCATATTGAAATTGTCCTTCATCGCCCTCGTGCCAATAGATATTGAAGAAATACCCACCGTTGGTATCTTCCATAAATTCGGGAAATTGCCCTTGCTCGGTTTTTTCTTCCTTTTCTTTCATTGATTGAAAAAGTTCCTGTATCGCTGTGATTGCTTCGGGAGTTCCCTCGAATACAACCGTATTACTGCACCAATTTGCCATAATGAATATTTTGATAGGCTACCACCGATTAAGGCGGTAGCCTGTTGTTAATTAATTAAGGTTTAGGATTTCTGCACCGTTCAAAGCAAAACCACTACACAATTCAAATGCTTTCTGTGATTTGAGTTGGGCAGTACCACCCAATACAATGCTCTGTAACTTGGCTTCATCGTTCTTATAATTTCTTACGTTCTGATAGTAGCCTGTAACAGCATTGTACGCTCCGAACAATGTGCCTTTGGTGGTGTCCATTTGCTGTGTGTCGCTTATCATCGCATAGGCAAAAGCATCCTCAACGGTATTTTTAAACACGGTGGAAATTTCATCTTCCGCACCTTTTTTAATTAAATCAAGGGTTTCCTTGTTCGGACAAAGTGCCAATTGGATTAACTTTCTTACTTCTCGGTCTGTTACCTTTACTTTTGCCCAATTGTTGAAAATGCCCTCCAATTGGTTACTCAAAGTATTCGCCAATCCCATAATCTTGTGAGCATTCTCGATACGTCCTTTTGCTCCCGATGTGTGTTTGATACGAACTACATTGGTCATACTGCGTAACGAAGCGTTCAGCGTGTTTTGGCAAACGATACGGATAGGAGTAAATGCGGCTGTGATACTTCCGCTACCATCGTGCGAAGTGGTTAGGAAAATGTACTTTTCCGTTACATCATCGCCATTCCCTACACGGATATAGTCGGGCAATTTGGCTGTGATAAAAATACGTTCCCCATTTCCCAATGCTCCTGCGGTTTCATAGAGAATACCCTCGCCACCGCCTACAATAGCATCAAAGAAATTAAAGGCTTCACGGTTTTGTACGATATGGTAATCCTTACCAACTACGCCCAATACTGCATTGTTATCGGTGCGTATGTTGGCGAAATAGTTAGGTACTGCCAATTCGCTACTACCTATCTCTATGCCGTTGGAGGTTTCGATAATGCCCGAACCTTTGGTAAATAGTGGGGATTTTACGACTTCGTAATCTAATCCTGCGTGTCTGATAGCTTCTTCACTCGTTGGGTATTGCTCCACGATTTGTCCTAAACCGTGCCACGCCTTTTGCTGAACGCTGAAAAATGAATAACGTCCTGTTCTTTCGTTGAAATTGATATTATGTGCCATAATGCTTAAAATTTTGATGTTAAAAAATGATTGAATACTCGTTGTTAAAATGGGAGGTCGTCATCTGTTCCCTGTGCTGTAACCTTGTTATTATCGTCTTGTGCAGTAGCCTGTGTGGTTTCGGTTCTCCTGCTACCTCCGTGCAGTTTGATGTTTGAGGTATGGAAATTCAGACCTGCTCTTGCTTCTCCGTCTTTGCTTACCCACGCCCTTGTACTTACTCGTCCTGTGAGTTCTACCAAAGTGCCTTTGGTCAGTAGCCTTGCCACCTTTGCAGAAATCCAATAGGCACAATCGAAGTAGGTTGTTTGCTCTACTCGTTCGCCCTGCTTGTTACGGTAGCTGTCGTTGGTCGCTACTGAAAAGTTTACTACCTGTTTTTCGTTTGACGTTGTGCGTACTTCCGCATCCCTTGTCAGTCTTCCTGTGATGTTCATAATCGTCTTGTTTTAAAAGTTTTACATTTTGTTACGTTCGCTTTTCTCGTTTCCTGCTTCCTGTTGTGGTTTGCTCCGCTTCGCTTCGCATAATTTTTTCCAAAAGAAAAACCGGAAAAAAGAAAGCAGATAATCCAAGCGGGAAACAGCGAAAACCAAGAAAAAAAATGATTTAATGGGGGTTCCTTTAGGGGGAAACCGTTCATTCATTTTTTTATTGGTGGGTGTGTGCGGTGGCTGCCCGCTATAACTTAGCTGCCTTTTTACCGGTTGATTGTGGAAATATTCTGTTCTAAATTTTATGGTATTAATGACCAGGCTATGATAGCCTGTAATTGAGATTTGAAAAACGGAATAGCAGGGCGTGATAGATGGGGATTTCGTTTTTCAATTTTCTATTTCGGAAGTAGGTAATAAGCTCTTTTACAGTGTTGGATTGAGTAGAGGAAAGTAAATGTGCTTTGCCTACACGAAAAGTATAGGCACAAAAAAAGCAGAACCGTTAAGTTCTGCTCTGTTGTGGAGTAATAATAGTTAATCAGATTGCTGCTAAAAATGCTTCTTCCATAGCCTGAAATTTTGGGGCAACTAAATCCATATCCTTACTTATTTTTTGGCTTGTGATTTTAGCATAAATCTGTGTAGTGGAAATGTTTTTATGTCCCATCATTTTGCTAAGGCTTTCAAGAGGTACGCCCTCGGTCAAAAACATTGTTCCGAAAGTATGCCTTGCCGTGTGAAAAGTTACCTTTTGCTCCGTAATGATTTCCGCTTCGACAATCAATTTACCTACGTGAGTATTGCAGGTTACATTGGTCGGAACCGGGAAGATAAATTCATTCCTTGTCGTACCTTGATATTTCTCAATGATGCGTTTAGGGATTTCCATTAATCGAACATTGGACGCAATATCTGATTTCTTTCTTCTGCTGATAATCCACTGATGACCGTCAAAGAAAGATTGAATGTTGTTCCTTGTCAGTTTTTTTATATCCGCATAAGCAAGTCCAGTAAAACAACTGAAAATGAAAAGGTCTTTTACAAGTTCATACCGTGTGTGCGATGGTACGCACATCATCAGCTTTTCTACGTCTTCTTTAAGAATATAACCCCTGTCGGTTTCTTCCATATTGATTTCGTAATCCTGAAACGGATTATCACGTATCAAGCCTTTCTTAATAGCCAGCTCCACCAGACTTAATACAGGCATCGTGTAAACCCAAACCGTATTATGCGCAGACTGTAAGTCGTACCGGAGGTAAAAATCAAATTCACGGATAAAATCGGCAGTCAATTCCCGAAAAGCCATATCATCACGATGATAGCGTTCTTTTATAAAGGTGGTAAGATGATTGTAAACTGTGATATACTTGTTATAGGTACTTTGCGAACGTTCTTCCTTTTCGACCAATTTTTTAAAATCCTCATTTTGGTCGTTGAAGACTTTTAGTATTGCATCATCCATTACACCAACACCCAAAAAGGACAGCTTTACTTTCTGTGAGGTAGCAAAGCCCTCGTGTTTCAGCATATCTTCATAAATCTTGTCGATACGCCCACGTATATTATCTAATTTTTGGTTGATGCTTAAAGCTGTTGCACTTTTACCTTCAACTCTTCCGTACTTTAAATCCCAATTATTGGGGTTTATTTCTAACTTTGTTCCGAAAGTTTTAGCTGTTCCATCAATGGTAATACGTGCCATAATCGGGGCATTACCATTCTTTTTCAGTTCGTTCTTTTTCAAATAGAAAAGTAGTTTGAACGTGGACTTTTTTGTCTGTTCCATAACTCAAATGTTTAATGTTTAAAATTAAATTACATTGAGTTACAAGGGAATGTAAAAAAGGGTGCAAAAGACTGAAATATAATCAGTTAAGCTGTGTGTTTACCTTTGTTAATCGGTAACGAATTAGTAACCTAACCTTGTATTTTCAAGCCCAAAACCTATCAGACACCGAGTTCCAAACTAAGACTACTGTTTTATAAAGCATTGTATAGCAACGGTTTTAATCGTTTTGCGTATTTTTGCTTTTTACTAATCTTTTTTTTCAAAAATATAAAAATTATGATAAAGTTAAATTGGATTTATTTATTAATATTTTCTTTGGGCATTTATAGCTGTTCTTCTGATGATGTAATTGATGATAAAGATCCAGTGAATCCTCCATCGCCTCCTTCGATGTCTCAAAAAGCTGAAATCAATGACTTTATATATAAAGGAATGAATTTTTGGTATTATTGGAAGGACGAAGTACCTGTTTTAGCGGATAATCGCTTCAGTTCAAATAATGACTATAGTATCTTTTTAAATGAAAATGAGCCAGAGAATCTTTTTTACACTTTGTTATATGATTACCAAAAGGTAGATAGGTTTTCTTGGATAGTGGATGATGTAGACGAATTATTGAAATCTTTCTCAGGCGTTTCTAAATCTTCTGGGATGGATTTAAGTTTGGCCTATTTAGATCAAAATCAAGGAACTGTACTAGCATTAGTGAATTATGTAGCGCATGATTCGCCAGCAGATAAACAAGGGGTAGAAAGGGGAGACTTAATCATAGCAGTAAATGGATCGCAGTTAACGGATAAGAATTACACAGCCCTTTTTTCTGATTCATTCAATGCAACCTTAGGTAAAAGACCTTCTATACAGAATGGTGGTATCACCATCGAAGGTCAAGCAGAAGTGCGTATTAATGCCGTAGAATTAGAAGAAAACCCAGTTCACTATAAACAAGTATATAATGTAGGGGATAAGAAAGTAGGCTACTTGGTTTACAATGGATATAAAGCAGTTTATAATGATGAGTTAAATGCAGCGTTTGGAGAATTCAAGAATGCAGGGGTTACAGATTTAATTTTAGACCTTAGGTATAATGGTGGTGGATCATTAAGCTCGGCTGTCGGCTTATCTCAGATGATTACAGGTCAATTCACAAATTCCCCATTTGTGTCTTTAGAATTCAATAAAAATCTAAGCAGTGAAAATGTCATGTATAAACTTGAAAATGAGATTTCCATTTATGATTTTGTGAATGGTCAAACTAAACTTGTGGGGACAGAACCTATTAACTCGTTATATTTGAATAAAGTTTATGTATTAACTTCCGGAGCTACAGCCTCTGCGAGTGAGTTGACAGTAGTCGGATTATCCGATTATATTAACGTAACCCTAATCGGAAGCACCACGTATGGTAAGTTTGTTGGGTCAACAACCTTATATGATAGCCCTGAGGAAGACTATTTATCTTATGAAAAAAGAAATAAATCACATAATTATGCAATGCAACCTATAATATTTTCATACTTTAATTCAAGTCACCAAACTTATACACAAGGATTAGAGCCAGACTTTATGTTTGGTCTTGATAGCTATATTGGAATGAGAGATTTTGGAGAGGTAGAGGATGCAGCCTTCTCTAAAGCTTTAAATTTGATTACTGGTCAGAGTTTTAGAAAATCTCAATCAGAAAGATTATCAAACGAGCCACGATTTATAGGGACTTCAAAAACATTACAGAAGTTTGGAACAGAGTTATATATAGACCCAGGAATGCTTCAACAATAGTATTTATATGTCTTAGTTTAAAGAATTAATGAAGATGAATCATTCGATTTAACCGACTTTTTCTCAAAAAACATTTGGTAGTTCAAAAATACTTCGTATATTTGCAGTCTAAATCGCGGGGTGGAGAAGTCGGTATCTCGTCGGGCTCATAACCCGAAGGCCACTGGTTCGAGTCCAGTCCCCGCTACTAAGAAAAACCCTCAGCAATATTTGTTGAGGGTTTTTTTATGCTCTAATTTTAGATTAAATGATAGTCTTTTAATCATTTAACATATGTGAATAAGTATTATTGATGAATTTTATAATCTTTGGTAATACAATTGCAACAAATAAATCTAAATAAAACTAGAATCTATGAATTTTCATACACGTAAATGGATTAAACCAGAAGATTTGAATCCTAATCGTTCTTTATTCGGAGGACGCCTTTTACAATGGATAGATGAGGAAGCTGCTTTATATAGTATTATACAATTAGAAAACCCTAAATGTGTGACTGCTTATATGTCTGAGATTAAATTTGTAAGTTCTGCACAAGAAGGAGATATTATAGAAATAGGTATTGATCCAGTAAAGTTTGGTAACACTTCACTTACCTTAAAGTGTGAGGTAAGAAACAAAATGACTCATAAAACCATCATTACGATTGATAAAATTATTATGGTAAGTTTAGGTGAAGATGGTAAGCCAGCACCTCATGGCAAGACACAAGTGGAATATGTGAAAGATCGACTCTATAAATAATTCTACTCTTATTTAATTTAATTCAATATAAATATAATATGCCTTAAGTCATCTGTCAAATCTGATTTAAGGCTTTTTTTCTGCGTATCTTTACAGGGTAAATGAAGCAATAACTTCAAAATCCTATAAGATATGTGGTATGTTAAAAACACACTGACTAGAAAGAACCTCATGGCTCTTACTGGTCTCTTTCTTTCGTTTTTTCTAATTATTCATTTATTAGGTAACCTTCAACTTATGCTACCCTCAGAGGAAGCTAGGTTACAATATAATTGGTATAGCCATTTACTTGCAGGGAATTTGGTTATTAAGATTGTTTCTTTTGTATTATATGCCTGTATTATTCTTCATACAATAGATGCAATATACCTCACCATTAAAGCTAGAGTTGCAAGAGGTCCAGGGTTAGCAAGAGATCGTAGGGGAAGAGCTAGTAAATGGCATAGTCGTAATATGATGTTTTTGGGGACTATCGTATTGGTATTTCTCATTATTCACTTCAAGGATTTTTGGTATCACTATAAATTTGGAAGCTTGCCATTAGATGAGAATGGTAACAAAGATTTATATACCCTTGTGGTAGCAGCATTTTCAGAACTGTGGTATGTTATTCTATACATTATAGGAATTGTAGCCTTAGGCTTTCACCTATTTCATGGGGTCTATAGTGCTCACCGCACTTTAGGATTGTACCATCCATTGTATAGTAAAATTGTTAAATATTTAGGAATCGCTTTTGCCATAGTGATGACACTAGGCTATGTGATTATTCCAATTGTTGTTTATTTAAATCAGTAAGCTATGAATACGAAATTAGAGACTAAAGTACCTCAAGGTCCATTAGAAGAAAAATGGAGTCATTATAAAAGTACAGCCAAATTAGTAAGTCCAAATAATCGTAAAAAGCTAGATGTAATCGTAGTTGGGACAGGTTTAGCTGGCGCTTCTGCGGCAGCCTCTTTGGCAGAGATGGGCTATAATGTAAAGAGTTTTTGTTTTCAAGATACACCTCGTAGAGCTCACTCTGTAGCAGCACAAGGGGGCGTGAATGCTGCTAAGAATTATAAAAATGATGGAGATAGTACCTATAGAATGTTTTATGATACCCTAAAAGGAGGTGATTTTAGATCTAGAGAGGCTAATACTTATCGACTCGCTGAATGTTCTGCTAATTTAATAGATCAGGCTGTGGCTCAAGGAGTGCCTTTTGGTAGAGAATACGGAGGATATCTTCGAAACCGTTCTTTTGGTGGTGTACAGGTTTCTCGTACTTTTTATGCTAGAGGACAAACTGGACAGCAATTATTGCTAGGTTCTTACCAAGCTTTAATGCGTCAAGTCAATACTGGCAAAGTAAAATTATATGCTAGGCATGAAATGCTTGATTTGGTAATTATTGATGGTCAAGCTAGAGGAATCATTGCTAGAAATCTAGATACTGGAGAGGTTGAACGGCATGGAGCGCATGCGGTTGTCTTGGCTACTGGTGGTTTTGGTAAGATTTATTACTTATCTACCTTGGCGATGGGTTGTAATGGTTCTGCTATATGGCGTGCTCATAAAAAAGGTGCTTTTATGGCAAACCCGAGTTGGACTCAAATTCACCCAACATCATTGCCTCAAAGTGGTGAATACCAATCTAAACTAACCTTAATGTCTGAATCTTTAAGGAATGATGGTAGAATCTGGGTACCGATCGATAAAAATGATACTAGAAAACCAAAGGATATTCCAGAAGAGGAAAGAGATTATTATTTAGAGCGTAAATATCCATCTTTCGGTAACTTAGCACCAAGAGATATTGCTTCTAGAGCAGCCAAAGAGCAAATAGATGCGGGAAAAGGTGTAGGTGTTTTAAAGAACGCTGTTTATTTGGATTTTGCTAAAGCAATCAAAGAATATGGTAAAGATATTATCGCAGAGCGGTATGGAAATCTATTTACCATGTATAAAAAAATTACTGGAATCGATGCTTATAAGGAGCCAATGAAGATTTCACCTTCTGCTCATTTCTCTATGGGTGGCTTATGGGTAGATTATGAGTTGATGACTACCATTCCAGGGTTGTTTGCCATTGGAGAAGCAAACTTTTCGGATCATGGAGCTAACAGGTTAGGAGCTAATTCTTTACTCCAAGCATGTGTAGATGGGTACTTTATACTACCATATACGTTACAAAATTTCTTGGCAGACGAGATAAGAACCCCAAAAATTGATACCAATGACGACGCTTTTGAAAAAGCAGAGATTGCCGTCAGAAATCAATTGGATGGTTTCTTAAATATCAAAGGAAATATTACAGCAACAGAATTTCATAGAATGCTCGGTAGAGAGTTATATGATAAATGTGGGCTGTCTAGATCAAAAGAAGGATTGCAAGAAGCGATTCAGAACATTCGCAAGCTAAGAGAAGAATTTCACACGAATCTTTTAGTCCCTGGTGGAGCCGATGAGGTAAATAGTGAATTGGAAAAAGCTGGTAGAGTTGCTGATTATTTTGAGATTGCGGAGTTGATGTGTATTGATGCATTAAATAGAGAGGAATCTTGTGGAGCACACTTCCGTGTAGAGTATCAAACTCCAGATGGTGAAGCAATGAGAAATGATGAGGAATATGCTTATTCTGCCGCTTGGGAATGGACTGGGAACCCATCTGAGCCAATTTTGAATAAAGAAGAATTAACTTTTGAATATGTAACGCCAACTGTAAGAAGCTATAAATAATCTGTTATGAAAATCAATTTAAAAATATGGCGCCAACGAGATTGTCACAGCAAAGGGGCATTCGAAGATTATACATTAGATGATGTAAGTGCAGACATGTCTTTTCTAGAAATGTTAGACGTATTGAATATCAAATTAGCCAAGACGGGTAAATTACCTGTAGAATTTGATCATGATTGTAGAGAGGGAATCTGTGGGCAATGTGGTGTAATGATTAATGGAATTGCTCATGGGCCTTTAAAAAATACGACTACTTGTCAACTATATATGCGATCTTTTAAAGATGGAGACACCATTTATGTGGAGCCTTTTAAAGCTAAAGCATTCCCTATTGTTCGAGACTTAAAAGTAGATAGATCGTCTTTAGATCATATCATTGCTGCTGGTGGATATGTTTCTGTAGATACAGGACAAGCACCAGAAGCGAATAGCATTCCTGTAACACATGAGGAGGCTGAAGGAGCTTTTGATGCTGCTGCATGTATTGGCTGTGGTGCTTGTGTAGCAAGTTGTAAAAACTTTAGTGCCTCATTGTTTACAAGTGCTAAAATTTCCCATTTAGCCCAATTACCTCAAGGAAAAAAAGAGTCCGCTGAACGTGTAGTTAATATGGTGAATCAAATGGAATTAGAAGGATTTGGGCACTGTACCTTTACTGAAGCTTGTCAGGTTGAGTGTCCAGAAAATATTTCTGTATTCAATATTGCAAGAATGAATTTTGAGTACAATAAGTCAAAGCTACTCAAAAAATAACGTTCATAACGTTCAAAATTTTTTTAAAGGCTGCCATAATCTAGGTAGCCTTTTTTATGAAATGTTATCATGTAAAAGAGCATGAATATAAATATAGTGTAGTAAAGACTTTATATTATTATAACATTTCAATATGTTAAAGTTCCTTGTTTATACCTAATTTTACGGCTTAGTTAATTTTATTTATAATTAAGAAAGAGGTTCAAACATAAATAAGAATATTACATATGGGAGATTCTAGGATGGCAGCAGAACGTTTGGTAAACCGAATGCAACGTGTTGTGGATGCGCAACAGCGGGTAATATATTTTTTATTATCGCTCATAGGTGCCTTTTTATTCACATTCTATATCACAACGATAGAAGAGGAATTTAGTATTATTCAGCAATATGTTTTCTTTATCTTGATTTTCTCAGTAGCATTATGGGTTACTGAAGCCATTCCCCCATTTGCTGTAGGTATATTGATTGTAGGATTGCTAATATTTTTATTAGGACAAACAGATGCTAATATTCCTGGCAAACCAGGATATATTGATGTGACAACCTTTGTAAGTACATGGTCTGATTCTGTAATTTGGCTTATGCTCGGTGGGTTCTTTCTTGCTTTATCTCTTAGGAAAACAGGCTTAGATAAGGATTTATTCCAGCTTACAATGGCTAAAGTAGGGAGTAAGCCATCTCAAATCCTCATGGGCATGATGGGAGCAACAGCCGTGGCCTCTATGGTTATGTCTAACACAGCAACTACAGCAATGATGATTGCTTCTATTGTTCCGTTTATCAATGAGTTGGGTAAAGATCACGGATTGTCCAAAGCACTTTTAATAGGCATTCCATCGGCTGCTGCGATAGGTGGTATGGGAACAATCATTGGATCTCCGCCCAACGCCATAGCAGTTGAAGCAATAAATTCTATGTCTAAAGTAAATAACTTAAATATACAAGTAGGTTTTTTGGAATGGATGATCTTAGGGGTTCCAGTTGCTATCATATTAGTTACTTTCTTTTGGTGGGTCTTAAACAAGAAATTCAAATTGAATGACCTGAATGTAGGTGATTTTATTCAATTAAAACCAGAGCCTGCAACTATTGAAGAGCGTTTTCAGAAAAAAATGGTGTTGTCTATCATGGTAGTTACTGTGGTACTGTGGTTAACAGGTCGTTGGCATGGGATCCCATCTGCGGCAGTGTCGGGTATTCCTATTATCATGTTTCCTATGATAGGTATTATTTCTGGTGAAAATGTAAGAGAAATCCCTTGGGATACTTTAATGCTCGTAGCTGGAGGTTTATCATTAGGATTGGCTATTCAACAAAGTGGTTTGGCAGCTTTTTTTGTAGAAAAGTTATCTAGTTTTACATTCAATGAATATATATTCATGGTTATATTCGCCTTAGCTACTGTAATTTTTTCAAACTTTATGAGTAACACGGCGACCGCTACCATTTTGATTCCTGTAGCTAGTATTTTGCCAGGAGTCAATCCTGTGTACATGGCTATGGTAATAGGTATTAGTGCATCTTGTGCATTATTTTTACCAGTATCTACACCACCAAACGCAATAGCTTATAGCACAGGGTTATTAAATCAATCAGACTTTAGATTAGGAGGAATCTTGATAGGAATATTAGGTCCAATCTTGGCAATTATATGGGTTGTGACTTTATATTTTACGGGCTATTTCTAATGGACTAGTTAAGGTACTTTATAATATATTTGTCACAAATTTCAAATCTTAAAAATGTTTAGAAAATATATATTTTTAATTCAAGCATTCTTAAGTTTCGGTAGTTTTTATGCTCAGCAAATAGACTCCAAATATCCAGATATTATATATGATTCTCACTATTCTAAATTGAATCCTAATTTTGATTCATTTTATGGAGGTACTTCGTTGCATTATCCCATTCCGATTGATTTAGAAAACTTACTGGATAATAATGATAAATGGTTTGTAAGCTTACCAAAAGAGAGTTACCTAATTTATCAATATACAGACAATGGAATCATCAACGCACCGAATCAAGATGATATCATCATCATTGAAAATGGTTGTTGCCGACTAGATAATCAATCTAGGAACCCAGAAAAGGCAAAAGTATACGTCAGTCAAGATGGCATGAATTTTATTTATTTAGGAGTGGTGGATGATTGCGGTGCGTCTACGCTGGATTTAGAGAAGATTTCTTTTGATGAGATTGTAAGGTTTATTAAAATAGAAGGTTTAGATTTTAAATGTTATCCAGAAGGTTTTGATTTAAAGAATGCTTATGCATTATCTGGGGCGAATGTTGATTTATACACAGGAATTAAAAACGCATCTGAATTCTTTCAAAATAAAACGGATACAAGAATTCTGATATTAGAAAACATTTATTTTTCAAATAATAGTTACCGTATTTCCACACACGGGAAAAAAGATTTAGACATTATTGTTCAAAATTTAATTAAATATCCTGAAATTAAAATTCAACTTACAGGGCATACCGATAGTAATGCTTCCGAAGCGTATAACCTTATTTTATCCGTCAACAGAGCTCAAGCTGTTCAAGACTATTTATTGAAAAAAGGAATTAATGATAATAGAATAGCTGTGGAGGGTAAAGGAGAGTCAGAGCCTTTAAAACCTAACAGTACAAAATCAGGCAGAGCCATAAACAGAAGGGTAGAATTAAGGAGATTAAATTAAAAAAAAATCCTAACTGGAAAAAGCTAGGATTTTAATTTGACTTATCTATTTCATTTAATTTGCTTGATGGAACTTTTTAATTCCTTGATCCATCCATTCCAGATAGTTATCTACGTCTAGTTCAGTTCCCATAGGAGCTGTATATCGTTTTAAATCTTTATCTACTATAATGTATAGCGGTTGAGAATTTGAGTTAAAATTCTCTATCTGGTAGGCAGACCATTTATCGCCTATGGTTCTTAGTTCTCTTCCTTTAGCTTCAGAATACACTTTCTCTTCTTCTGGTAAATCGATTCTTCTATCTACATACAAAGATGCTAAAACAACTTCATTGGTCAGTTTATCCTGAACTCTAGGATCAGACCACACATTATCCTCTACTTTACGACAATTGGCACAAGCATCTCCCGTAAAGTCAATCATTACAGGCTTATTTACTTTTTGAGCATATGCAAAGGCTTCATCAATATCATGAAAAGCTGGAATTTGATGAGGTCCATAATGTGCATTTTCTGGTAAGGTTTCATTGCTCACCAATGTTCCTCCAGTACCCATAAAACCTGTTGGTGATTCCGCATAATTTTTAGGAGGTGTCAATCCACTTAGTAGTTTTAAAGGAGCTCCCCATAATCCAGGTAAAATGTAGAATACAAACATAAAAGTGATGATTGCAAAAATGAGTCTTGGCCAACCTATTCTATCATCATTGGAGTCCAAGGGTAATCTATAAAGGTTTAAAAGATATAATCCCATGGCAAAGAAAATTCCCAACCAAATAGCTAAAAATGTTTCACGCTCTAGCCAATGTGCCTGCCATACTAAATCTGCGTTCGATAAAAACTTTAATGCAAAAGCTAATTCTATAAAACCTAAAGATACCTTTACCGTGTTCAACCATCCTCCAGAACTGGGTAAAGAATTTAACCATCCTGGGAAAATCGCAAATAAAGTAAAAGGTAAAGCTAATGCTAATGCAAAACCGAACATCCCAACAGCTGGTCCCAATAACGCTCCAGAGCTTGCAGAATCAACCAATAAAGTACCAATTATTGGTCCTGTACATGAAAATGAAACTAAAGCTAGCGTAAGAGCCATAAAAAAGATTCCAATAAGCCCACCTTTGTCTGCCCCTTTGTCTGCTTTGTTTATCCATTTAGAAGGTAATGTAATTTCAAACCCTCCGAAGAAAGAAATTGCAAAAATCACAAATAAGATAAAGAAAGCAATGTTTACCCAAGGATTTGTCGCCATTTCATTCAAGGCACTTGGCCCAAATATGGCAGTGATTAATAAACCTAGCGCTACATAGATTCCGATAATAGAAATCCCGTATATGAGTGCGTTTATGACACCCTTTCTTTTAGATTTTGCTTGTTTGGTAAATAAACTCACCGTCAATGGAATCATCGGAAAGATGCAAGGCATTAGTAGCGCAGCAAAACCACCTAACAAACCAAAGATGAAAATTTCCCAAAAACTTCTACCGGCATTTTCAGATGTAGGAGTTTTAGCAATGTCATCTTGCGAGGCTACATTATCTTGTTTTATATCGTCAGAATTAGGTGATTCTGGATTGGTTGTGCCTAAGTTTGTGGAATCAATATCTTCTCCGGCTAAAATTGCAGTTTCTTCATCACTCTCTTCATTACCATCTACTTTCGCAGAACCATCCTCATTCGGTGATTCAGCCACCTTTGTAGAGCTAGAAGGATTTAATTTAAACGTGAAAGTCTTATATTCAGGTGGCAAACATTGCTGATCATCACAAACTTGATACATCACTTCTCCTGTTACCGTTGTTACGTCACTAGCGGTAAAGTTTTGTACAAAAGTTACCGTTTTGCCAAAATAAAGCTCTTTTTCTTCTATCAGTTCATTATAAACATCTAGAAGTTTACCTTTTTCTTTTAACTTACCTTTAATTTTAGCTTTGGCATTTTCTTCCCAAGTAAATTCAGTAGGTAAACCAATGCCACCTTCTTTCTGTGTAGAAGAGTAGATATGCCAACCATCTTCCAGGTCAGCTTTCATTCTCAGCTCAAATTCATTGTCACCCACCTTTACAGCTTCACTTTGCCATTTTACAGGATTCAGAATTTGTGCAAAGGAAATTAGATGAATCAGCAATAATAAAAATGCGAAACTTAATTTTCTACTATTAACCATATTTTTGTATTCTTTGTGGGTATAAATCTTTCATCTTGCCTATGATTTACAACCCAAATTATATTATCATTTGCATCACATAAAAGCCAAGTATTCTCTTTTTCTAGCTTAGATAACTTAATATCCTTATAGAATTTAGAGATTTTCTTAGACTTGCCATTCATTCCCTTGGGATAAAACTTATCCCCAGATTTATGAATTCGTAAAGATAATGGAAATTTAATTTTATTAAAATCAAAACTAATCCCATTATTTTTTCGGTAATTACTCTTAATTAGCTTAAAATCAACAGGTAGGCTATCCGTGTTTAGCCCATCAATTTTATAATTAATTTTCTTTTGATTTAATGGAGCTAGGATTATGGATTCACGATCCTTTATTAGTCTATATTGTTCTGAAGTAATTTCTGCGCTATTATTAGCATCCAATAACTTTTCAATTTCATTTGGAGTCATAAAACCATAAGGAGAGAAAATATGAAAGAAAGCCTTTTTAATTTTGGGATTCTTCAGTTTTTCTACATTAAAATAAACTATATCTCCCTGTTTACTCGAAACTTCTAAAATCAAACTATCTACGTAATCAGAGATTAAACGTCTATCACTCTCTAAATGATTTATAGTAGTCCTAAAAGCTTGATCAAATTGATTATTCAGTTCAAAGAAAGATGGCGTTATATGATGTCGCACATAATTACGTTGATAGTCATCCGTATCATTGGTAATGTCATGCCT
>JBPCUN010000141.1:0-60877 GCA_051011115.1 Weeksellaceae bacterium | reverse complement strand
AATCGTTAAATTTGTTTCAAAGTAATTCTATAATCATGTCAACAGAAAAAGATAACCTGCCAAACGCAGACGGATCACAAGAAATTAACCTTGATCAAAACACCAGTTCTAATACATCCATAGAATCTGAAGATGAAACAACGGGTAAAGCGCCTATCCAATTAGATTTGGAACCAGGATCAGAAGAAGTAAATGATCAGATAGCTAATTTACCTAAAGAAGAAGAGGCGGAATTTATAGAAGCCATGAAAGAAAAGAAGGAAGAAAAATCTAAAATATCTTCAGATTTTGATGAATCTGCAGACAGAGATCAATCAGAGGAGGAATCAGAAGACGCTAAAGAAGATGCTAAAGTTCCTGTGAAAGATTATGAAGAGATGTCTTTGGGAGAAATGGTGATAGAAGCAGGAGAATTACTTCAATCTTACTCAGCATTAATGCTAAGAGACGCTTTTAGTGCTTTAAAGGATGCTTTCCGCAATAAATCAGAGGAAGAAGAGAAGGAAGCAAAAGAGAAATTTCTTGAAACTGGTGGAAATGAGATTGACTTTAGACATGACAATCAACATCACAGCAAGTTTTATGATTACTATACTAATTATAAATCCCAAGTTGACAAGCACTATCAAGCAATAGAAGCCGAACAAAAAAATAACTTGAAAGAGCGTCAATCAATAATAGATGACTTAAAAGCCTTATATACAGAACCAGCAACAGACAATAGTCAAATCTTTAAGAAATTCAGAGAATTAAAGACGCGATGGCATAATGCAGGAAGAATTCCAAAGACAGAGGCGGAAAACATCTTTAAAACTTATTATTTTCACCTCAACAATTTCCATGAGTTCTTGGATATGAACCAAGAGTTACGTGTAATGGATTATGAGCACAATCTAGATGTTCGTAAAAGTATTATAGAAAGAGCCAATAAATTACTAGAAGAACCAAATGTTCAAAAAGCATTGAATGAAATTCAATACTTACATAGAATGTGGAAAGAAGAAGCTGTACCTGTTGCAGAAGAATTTAGAGAAAGTACCTGGCAGACATTTAAAGATATTACAAATAAAATTCATGATCGTAAGAATGAATTGAACAAGAAAATAGCCGAAGAACAGAAAGAAAATTTAGCTAAAAAACTTGAAGTTATATCCAAAATTGATAATCTTCTAGAAGAAGAAAAACCTAAAACACATAATCATTGGCAAAAGAAAATAAAAGCCATGAAATCGTTGCGTGATGAGTTCTTTACGCTAGGACGTGTACCAAAAGAGGATAATCAGCCAACTTGGGATAAATTTAAAGAAGCATCTAGAAAATTTAATAAAGAAAAAAATAATTTCTACAAGGAATTAAAGGCAGAACAGATGGAAAATCTAGAGAAAAAACGTGCCCTTGTAGCACAAGCCTTAGAATATAAAGATAGTACAGACTGGAGCAAAACGGTGAATGATGTAAAAAGAATTCAAGCCGAGTGGAAAAAAATCGGACATGTGCCACGCAAATATTCAGACAAAATTTGGAAGGAATTTAGTGATGCCAATAATGAGTTTTTTGATCGTTATAAGAACAGAAATAACGAAAAAATAGAAAAGCAACAAGAAAATTTTAAAAAGAAAAAAGCCTTTTTAGAAGAAATGTCTAAAGCAGAGAAACCTTCAGATAAAAACGAACTTATCCAATGGCTTAATGAAAAACGGGTAGCATGGTCTTCTATCGGTTATGTTCCTAATGGGAAACAAGACATCAATAAGGATTTCAATGCTTTAACCAATCAAATTCTTCAGGCTTCTGGCTTAGATCAAGATGCCATTGAAAAGGCACAGTGGGAAAGTCAAATAGAGCAAATTAAATCTACTTTAGACGAAAAACTATTGAAAGATTTAAAGTACGAAATGCGCAAAAATATGGATGAAGTTCAAAAAGAAGTAACGCATTTGCAAACGAATTTATCCTTCTTTTCTAATCCTGATGAAAATAATCCATTATTCAAAAATGCCATTAAAAATATAGAAGATAAGGTAGCAGAGTTGAAATCATTAGAAAGTAAGTTCGATGACTTAAGGATGATTAATCTTGAAGCTATTGCTAAGAATCAGAAAGAAGAGTCAGCAGAAGCCGAAGGATCTGAAAAAGATTCAAGCACTGAAGATACTAACAATGCAGAAGCTTAATTGATAGAAAATTGAATTTAAAATAAACCGTTTCTATACTATGATATGTAGAAGCGGTTTTTTATGTTATATATGGTACAAGGTATGAACCGAAAAATGATGCAGCGATGCCTTCAATTAGCAAAAAATGGCTTAGGCACCACATACCCCAATCCACTCGTTGGGAGCGTAATTACTGTAGACAATAAAATTATAGCAGAGGGATGGCATTACAAATCAGGAATGCCACATGCAGAAGTGAATGCTATAAATGCTGTTAAAGATTCTACCATTTTGAAAGATGCCACACTCTATGTAAACTTAGAACCATGCATTCATTTTGGGAAAACACCACCTTGCTCGCATAAAATTGTAGAACTCGGTATACCTAAGGTAGTGGTAGGAAGCAGAGATTATGCCTCACACGTAAATGGTCAAGGAATAGATTATTTGAAGAATCATGGCGTAGAAGTCGTAGAAAAAATACTACAAGAGGAATCATATGAGCTAAATAAAAGATTTTTCACTTTCCATCAAAAGAAAAGACCTTATATTATCTTAAAATGGGCAGAGACAGTTGATGGTTATTTTGCTCCACTAGATAAAACTCAAAAATGGATTACGGGTCACTTTTCTAAACAATTGGTGCATCTATGGAGAACACAGGAACAAGCAATTCTAATTGGAGGAGAAACACTGCGCATAGACGACCCACAACTCAACGCTAGACTATGGAAGGGGAATAACCCTATCAAGGTCATTGTTTCTAATCAAATTCAACCAGGGTCATCTTATCAAGTCCTGAAGGGCAATAGAACTATCATTATCAATCATCATACTTTGAAGACGAGAGATAACGTCTCTTGGATCAAAATAAATAAACAAGAAGATATGATTCCGCAAATTCTATCAGTTTTACATAAAGAAGGAATTCAATCTATTATAATTGAAGGAGGAAAAAGTATTCTAGAGCAATTTATAGCCTCTAACCTATGGGATGAAGCACGAGTTTTAAATGGCTCTACCCCTTGGAATGCAGGGATTAAAGCGCCCGTATTGAGCAACCACAAGAATAGATTGCAACAAAGGGTCGGCACAGATATCTATACACTATATCAAAATGAAACACTGTGATATTTGAATGTAATACCATCAAAAATGATGTAGAAAACATCATTTATAAAGAAAAAGGAAGCAAATTTATTGGTTATGCCTTTCGCGTGATGAATGTGGGAGAGGTAAATAAAAAACTGGATGTCGTGAAAGCCATACATCCATCTGCAACGCACCATTGTTATGCCTATCGATTAGGGTTTGCTGGAAAAAAATATAGAGCCAATGATGATGGTGAACCTAATGGAACAGCAGGGTTACCTATTTACAATCAATTGCTATCGGCAGACTTGACATTTACTTTGGTTGTAATTGTTCGGTACTATGGAGGAACTAAATTAGGCGTAAGTGGTTTAATCAAGGCTTATAAAGAATCTACACAACACACCTTGGCAAATACCCAAATATTACAGTTGGAGCGTAAAGAAAGATTAATCTTGCACTTTCCCTATTCATCCCAGAGTGATGCAATGAGAACGATAGAAAAGTACAATGCAGATCTTATTACTCAAACTTATATGGAAGATTGTGAATTGGAAATTGAAATTCCTAAAAAGAAAAGTAAAGCATTTTTAGATCAACTAGAAAACTTCCCTTCTATTGAAGTTCTTGAAGTTGATTAATTATAAATAAAGTTTAAATTAGAGGTTAAGTTAAATTAATTATTTAATTAATATAAATAACACACGTAAAATCAGATTTTTAAAACAATTAATTTTATAATTAATTTAATATATTGGTTTTTAATTAATTTTGGAATGTGAAAAGATTTAATTGATAATTATGTTAAACTTTACATGAATACAATTTAGAATCATTCTAAATTGTCGAGTGATTTTAGTTTTTCGATTAAATCTTGAGGGGCTGCACAAGGCCGATTTTTATGCATGTCCACAAATACTAATTCTGTCATTGCTTTGTGTATCAACAGATCATCCTCATTATATATTTCATATTCAAATTGTATCCTAGCACCCGTCGGGATTTCCTTGATTGTAGTAACTACTCTTAACAAATCATCATAGCGTCCCGGAGCAATAAATTTAGAAGTTAAAGAAATTACTGGAAGCATAATTCCCCTACCTTCTAACTCCTTATAAGACAACCCAATAGATCGAAAGAATTCTACTCTCCCCACCTCATAATATTGTGCATAATTTCCATAATACACATAGCCCATTTGATCCGTTTCTCCGTATCTTACTCTAATTAAAGTGCTTGCTTGAATCATAATTTTCTCTATATTTTATATAACCAATTTTATTGACAAAGTCAATACCCTACCGACTTTTTTTGTTCAATATTTTTTCACATTTTTGTAGTTATAAGCTCAGCAAAATGGTGGGCTTTTTCTGTCTAACAAAACTAATAAAAAACTATGGCTAAAACAGCAGCTTCTGTATGGGGCAAATGCTTAGAGTTCATTAAGGACAATATATCAGACCAAGCTTACAGCACTTGGTTTGCACCTATCAAGGCCATCAAACTGGATCAATCTATTTTAACTGTTCAAGTACCTAGTAAGTTTTTTTACGAATGGTTAGAAGAACATTACATTAAATTACTTAAAGTATCACTTCAAAAGGAATTAGGACCAGATGCCAAACTAGTATATAGCATTGTAATGGATCAAAATATTTCTAAAAAGGATCCATACACCGTAAAAATTCCAAGTTCCAACAAAGAAAAATTAAAACCACAGGAGTTAAATGCTCCTATGAATATTGAAAGTTCTAAGGTTAGAAATCCATTTGTAATCCCGGGATTGCAAAAATTAAAAATAGATTCTCAATTAAATATCAACTTTAACTTTGATAATTTTATAGAAGGTGAAACAAATCGATTAGCTCGATCTGCAGGGAAAGCCATTGCTAAAAGACCTGGCGGAACATCCTTTAATCCGCTATTCATTTATGGTGGGGTTGGTTTAGGCAAAACGCATTTAGCTCACGCTATTGGTCTAGAGGTGAAGGAGAAACACCCAGAGAAGACCGTTTTGTATGTAGATATGCAGAAATTTATTCAGCAATATGCAGAAGCCTCTAGGTCTAATAATAGAAATGATTTTATTCATTTCTACCAAATGATTGATGTATTGATTATTGATGATGTACAGTTCTTATCTGGTAAAAAAGGAACACAAGATGTTTTCTTTCATATCTTCAATGACCTGCATCAAAGAGGACATCAGTTGGTATTGACCTCTGATAAGCCGCCTGTAGACATTCAGGATATGGAGCAAAGACTTATCTCTAGATTTAAATGGGGATTATCTGCGGATTTGCAATCACCAGAATACGCTCTCCGTTGTGATATCTTAAAACATAAATTAGAGAAAGATGGGCTAGAAATACCAGATGAGGTGGTGGATTATATCGCCAAAAATGTAAAATCTAATGTGAGAGAACTAGAAGGAGCTTTAAACTCACTGATGGCTCAGTCCCTTTTAAATAAGAGAGAAATTACGCTGGAGCTTGCAGAAAAAGCTTTATCTAACTTGATACAACATCATAAGAAGGAAATCTCTATAGATTATATTCAAAAAGTAGTCTGTGAATACTTCAAAATTCCTTTAGAAAAGGTGCAATCTAAAACGAGAAAAAGAGATATTGTTCAGGCAAGGCAATTGGCTATGTTCTTTGCAAAACAATATACTAATGCCTCTTTGGCAAGCATTGGTAGTCAAATTGGGAAAAGAGACCATGCAACCGTTTTGCATGCGTGTAAGACGGTAAAAAACCTATCAGAAACTGATAAAGTATTTAAAGGATATATAGAAGATTTAAGGAAAAAAATTGGAGCAGAATGAAAAGTTTTTTAATGGTGTGCTTAGGTAACATTTGCAGATCTCCATTGGCAGAAGGGTTATTAAAATCCAAAGTATCAGAAGATATTTTAGTAGACTCTGCAGGAACTTCTGCACAACATGCTGGTGAACTACCAGACCCCAGATCTATTGAAATAGCTACTAAATACCAATTAGATATCACAGACCAAAGAAGTAGAAAATTCACAGTAGACGATTTTGATAATTTTGATAAAATCTATGTGATGGATTCTTCAAATTACAACAATGTGAAAAAAGTAGCGAGAAATGATCAAGACATGGATAAGGTAGAATTAATCATGAATGAACTCTACCCAAATCAAAATCAGACAGTTCCAGACCCCTATTTTGGTGGAGCGAGTGGTTTTGAGCATGTGTATGAAATGCTGGATCAAGCGACCGATAAGATTGTGGAAAAATATAAGCTATGATTCGCCCAAAAGTTTATGTGATACCATGTCTATTAGGTGATAGTTTACCAGCAAATGTTTTACCTGCATATAATATTAAAATTATTGAAAACCTTGATTATTTTGTAGTAGAAAACGAAAAGTCCGCTAGGCGTTTTATCAAAACTATTCTACCACAGAGAAGTCAAGCTGAATTAAACCTTGCAGTATTAAATAAAAATACGGGTGATCACGAAATACCTGAGTTGATGAAACCTTTATACGATAATCATTCTATAGGTATCGTATCAGAAGCAGGTATGCCTGGTATTGCAGATCCTGGAAGTAAATTGGTATGGGCAGCGCATCAACAAGGTTATCATACGGTTCCACTAGTGGGGCCCTCTTCTATTTTTTTAGCTTTAGCGGCTTCTGGATTTAATGGTCAATCATTTAGCTTTCATGGTTATCTACCGATAGATAAAAAAGAACGTAAACAGGCGATTAAAAACTTAGAAAGCCATAGTCGTAGACAAGGTTCCGCAGAGATATTTATGGAAACACCTTACAGAAATAATAATTTCTTAAGTGATTTGATTCAGAATTTATCTCCAGAAACCAAGCTTTGCGTAGCTTGCGATATTACATTACCCACAGAATTTATATTCTCTGCCCCTGTCAAAGATTGGAAGAACAAAAAAGTTGATTTGCACAAACGACCAGCTATTTACTTAATTCAAGCATAAAATAGTAGAAGTGGAATGATATTTTCTTGATTTTTAATAGAAACAATGATTATATGAAATTAGATATATTAGCCATTGCACCGCATCCAGATGATGTAGAATTAGGTTGTGGTGGTACCCTTGCCAAAGCAGTAGAACAAGGTAAAAAAATTGGGATTATTGATCTTACTCGTGGTGAATTAGGCACAAGAGGAACACCAGAAATCCGAATGAAAGAAGCTGATAATGCTGCAAAGATCTTAGGAGCGGTAGCCAGAGAAAACCTTGGAATGCGCGATGGTTTTTTTGAGAATAATGACGAGAATAAATTAGCCATTATTCGCATGATTAGAAAATACAGACCAGAGATTGTTATCGCTAGTGCCCTAGAGGATCGCCACCCAGACCATGGACGTGCAGCGACCTTAATTAAAGAAGCTACTTTCTTATCGGGATTAAAGATGATTGACACGGGACAAGAACCCTGGAGACCTAATAACATTTTCCACATTATACAATGGCGTTCTTTACAACCAGATTTTGTAGTAGATATTTCTGGATATTTACAAACCAAAATTGATGCTTGTATGGCTTATGAGTCCCAATTTTACAATCCTAACTCTGACGAGCCAGAAACCGCTATATCTTCTAAAAACTTTCAAGAGAGCATAAATTACCGTGCTCAGGAGCTAGGTAGATTGATTTGGAAAGATGCTGGAGAAGGATTTATGACTGAAAGTCTATTAGGAGTGGATAATCTAGATGTTTTTTTATAAAAAATGATAAATATCATAATGCAAGTCTAACAAATTTTCTTATATTTGCATTCCAATTAAAACATGGTGGTTGTAGCTCAGCTGGTTAGAGCATCGGTTTGTGGTACCGAGGGTCGAGGGTTCGAATCCCTTCATCCACCCTTTTTAAAGCCTGACTTTTATAAGTTAGGCTTTTTTTATGTTCTTAATACCAATGTAAGTAAATGGTTTATAAATACTTATACATCAGCAACCCTGATTGTAGCAAGTAGCCCGTAAAGAACAAAACGCCAACAAAATACAGCTTTCTAGAGTGAAACGGATGTGGAACTCCATGAAAGTTGATTTTTTGTAAGTTTTGTACTGCGTACTACTTGTGGAAAGCAGGAAATTGTTGCCCTAAATATCTTTAACTTTTTCTAGGGTTTCTAAAAATATTTTGTATTCTTTGTTTTTGCGATGGTAATCATCTAATAAAATTAATCCTGTGAAAACAGCTAATAAAGCTGATATACCAAATTGAGCTTGATATAATGTAAGGCCAATTAAAAATATAAAAAGCAGCAGTCCTGCAATGTAAAATACTTGATGCAAAAATTCATTTTTGGCACTAATTATTACACTTTTCTCTTGAAATTTACCATATAGAGCCAATCTACGAACGCCAAAATTCCTTTTGATGATGAAACCTTTTGAGGATATATTCCCAATATAATATTCTTCTTCTAAGAGCTTATGTATATTAGCATGATTCTGTGGTGTATTTTCTAATTTTGGCAAGGTTAGAATTTTTATTAAAAATGAATGGGGTTGGGATAAATATAGGTATAAGCTAAAAGTTGTTCTAATTTATTACCGTCAATAATTCTAAATTTTCCTTGTACAGGAGTATGGTCTGACCTGCCTAAAAAAACTTCTATTTTACTTGGATGTTCTGGAGCCACTACATTAAAAATCTCTCCCTTCACATCGGATTTCATTAATTTCTGTATAATCCCAATGATATCTTTGTAATGAACAAAATTTACGGGGTCATTTGGATTGCTTATTTGTGAAACATCAGAATACCACGTTGTCATCTGACGATTATCCCCGAATAGTCCTCCTAAGCGCAGGATATTTGCCTGTGGTAGACCATTAAGAATAATCTGTTCAATACCATGAATTTTCGGATGTAGTCTATCAGTAGGATATGTTTCTTCAGTAATCACTTCTTTTTCTTGTGGATATACCCCTGTAGTGGAAAATAAAACTATTTTTCCTTGATAATCTTTTAAAAAGTCTACGATATTTGAAAATATTATTTGCTGTTCCTCCATTTCAGCATTTCTAGAAACGGAAACACTTATGATAATAAAATCTAAAGTTTGGAAAAGGGTTGATACCTCCACATGGCTAGATTCTTTTAAAAAATCAACCACATAGCTCTTACATCCCATTTGCGCTAACTTATCGGCTTTTTCTGCTGTCGTATTGGTTGTATAAACTTGATGTTCTTCCTCTAATAATTGAGAAGCTATTCGCTGCCCTAACCAACCGCAACCTAATATTCCAATTTTCAAGATATTATATTTTTCTTTTAAGTTCTAAAACTGTGATTTCTGGCCACATCCCAACTCTACCTGGGAAAGCTAAAAATCCAAAACCTCTATTGACATATAGTTTTCTACCATTTTCTTCATATAATCCTGCCCAATTATGGTATCTATATTTTACGGGAGACCATTTTACAAGACCTGGAATTTCTATCCCAAATTGCATTCCATGCGTATGGCCAGAGAGGGTAAGATGTAGTTTTTTGTCGAAATTAATTACATTGTCATATTCCTCTAATTTGTGGTCAAAGTGCGAAGGATCATGAGATAGTAAAACGTTGAAATCTCCATCCATTACATTTTGAGTGGCTTTTCTTAAATCTCCTTTTTTAGGAAAATGTTCAGAATTTCCCCAATTCTCTACGCCTACAATATTCAATCGTTTACCATTGCGTTCTATTGTGTGCATTTCGTTGTTTAAAGGCTTAAAACCAACTTTACGTTGCATTGATTGCAAGGATTGAATGCTTTGCTCTCTTTCCGCTGCATTTAGGTTACTATGCACACCATAATCATGATTTCCCAATATCGCAAACATACCTTCATTGGCTTGAAGCACAGAAAACATCTCCACATAGGGCTCAAATTCTGCCGAAATGCTATTCACCATATCGCCTGTAAATACAAGTATATCTGAATTTTGCTTGTTGGCTAAATCTACCCCATATTTCACCTTATCTACATCGTCAAAACTACCACTGTGAATATCTGAAAGTTGTGTTATCGTAAATCCATCAAATTCTGGAGGTAAATCATCAAACAAAAGTTGTTTTCTAATGACTTTGAATCTGTATTTTCCTAGAAATATTCCATCTAAAACTCCTAAAAATGGAATGGCAGCTATCCCTAACCCTATCCATGTTACAGCTTTTCTACGAGACGGCATGGTAGGATGATTTTCTTGCATGCTCTGGATTCCGAATTTAAGCATCCGAAAGACATCATCAATGATAAATGTAAGTGCTACAACAATTTTAGGAACTATGAAAAGCGTCAATATAATTAATGTATTCATGAAAGCTGCAGAAGAGAATCCTCCTTTGCCTGTTACGTTGAAGTATATTAAACTTCCGTATAAAGCTACATGTACAATAATATAAATCCAAAGTGATACACTCGATTCATTGACATTATGAAAGGCTTGAAAAGAATAATATTCTAATATGAATAAAAATAGAATAAAATATATCGCTGGACTTCCCATTTGCGTTAACTTTAATAGAAATCTAAATGACATGATATCTAGAAAAAGTAAAATCGCAATCAATGGAATTCCAAATACTCTGAGGAATTGCATCATTATGCCTCTGGAAATTTATACAATATGGCATTGATATTCATCCCCGCTCCTACACTACCCATTACAATATAGCTTCCTGGAGTAAAATGATGATCACCTAATTTATTTTTTGCTACTAAATCAAACATGGTAGGTACGGTAGCCACAGAAGAGTTCCCAAATAGTTGCACCGTCATTGGGTCTACGCCAACTGGAACTTCTTGTCCATATAATTTATACAATCTTTTTACCATGGCATGATCCATCTTCGCATTGGCTTGATGCAATAAAATCTTATCTATTAATTGAATATCTACGTCAGCTTCTGATAATAGTTGATGAATGGCATCTGGAACATTGCGTAAAGCAAACTCATAGACTTTCCTACCCTTCATCCCAATACTTATGGTAGTTGGTTTATAATCTTTATTAAATGAGGTAGTGTTCATCAAATATTTCATCTCTTCCATATTATAAGAGACTGTAAGATGATGTATAACGCCCTCTTCTTTGTCTGATTCTTTGGCTTCTAACACAACTGCACCTGCACCATCTGCAAAAATCATCGCAGATCTATCATGGGGATCTAATGCTCTAGAAAGTGTTTCTGAACCTACAACTAAAATCTTTTTGGCTAACCCAGCTTTAATAAATTGCGATGCCATAATAAGCCCCTCGTTCCAGCCTGGGCAACCGAATGTCATATCATAAGGCTTACATCGAATATTCGCAATACTCAAATGATGCTTTACCCGAGCAGATATTGAAGGTACTATGTCTGATTGTTGTGTCTCGCTAGTGATATCACCATAATTGGTTGCTACAATTACATAATCCAATGTTTCTTTATCTATACCAGCATCTTCTAACGCATTATTAGCTGCCATTGCCGCCATTTGCGAATTAGACAAATCCTTCTCTAGATAACGCCTTTCTTTAATTTCAGTAATTTCCTGAAATTTAGCAATAATTTCTTCGTTTGTTTTATCTATTTTATTCCCTCCCTCATCATAAAATTCATGTTGTAGAAAATCTGTATTTTTAACTACGTTTGAAGGTAAATAATGACCTGATCCTGTTATTACGGCATTTATCATATTATCGAAATATCTTGCAAAGATAAAAATTGTAAATTTAATATTTATTAAGTTATTAGTTTTAATCTCATTTGGCCCTTATTAAGCTCAAAAATTTATAAAGTATTTAAAAATCCTATCATATGAATTTAAAGATTAGAGAAATACAACCTCAAGATAATGTATCCGCAGCAACCATGATCCGTAGCGTGTTTGACGAATTTAATGCTCCGAAGGAAGGTACCGTTTATACAGATGCTTCAACTGATGCGCTGTTTGAATTATTTGAAAAAGAAAATAAATCTAAATTTTGGGTAATAGCTGAAGACCATCATATATATGGTAGCTGTGGTATTTACCCCACCCAAGACTTGTCCCAGGGAACTGTAGAGTTAGTGAAATTCTATATTAGTGCCCAAGCTAGAGGACAAGGATATGGTAAAAAACTACTCGATATTGCCATACAAGAGGCAAAAAACCTAGGATATAAATCCATTTATTTAGAAACTATTACCCTTTTTGGCAAGGCTATGGATATGTATACCCAAAGAGGTTTTAAGTTTTTGGAGGAACCTTTAGGCAATTCAGGACATTTTGCTTGCGAGATAAAAATGCTGAAAGAGTTTTAAAGCTTTCCCAATGCGTCACCTGGCTTCGGTATTCTATGGAAAGATTGTTACTTTTGCCTACTATAAAAATTTCAATCTTATGACAAAGTCGTTCTTGACTCTATTATGCCTTTTCTTAATTATCAATATATATGCCCAAGAAGACTCCCCTTTATACAAAAATGAAGCGCAAATTCAATGGGTGAATGCGGTTTATGATACCATGTCTTTGGACGAGAAAATCGGACAATTATTTATGGTAGCTGCTTATTCTAATAGAGATCAAGCTCACGAAAAAGAAATTATAGATTTAATTGAAAATGAACAGATCGGGGGGCTAATTTTTATGCAAGATGATGCAGAAAAACAGATAGCGCTTATCAATAAATACCAAGAAATTTCTAAATATCCCCTTTTAATTGGAATGGATGCAGAATGGGATCTATCTATGAGATTAAAAAATACCAATCGTTTTCCGTGGGCTATGACGGGTGGAGCTTTGTCAGAGGAATCTCTGTTAATGGAAATGGGTAAAAAAATGAGTGATCACATAAAAAGAGTGGGTGCCCACTTCAATTTTGCTCCTGTAGTAGACGTAAACGTGAACCCGTTAAATCCTATTATTGGGAACCGTTCTTATGGTTCTAATCCTGATAACGTTGCAGCGAAAGGACTTGCCACAGCACTAGGTATGCAGAACAATAGTATTTTAGCCTCCGCCAAGCATTTCCCTGGGCATGGAGATACCGATAAGGATTCTCACAAGACTTTACCTACCATAATGCATGATCGGGCACGCTTGGATTCCATTGAATTAAAACCCTTCCAAAAATTAATAGATGGGGGTGTTACCAGTATCATGGTAGCACACTTGAATGTGCCAGCGTTGGAACCAAATTCATTACTCCCAGCTTCTTTGTCTAAAAATATAGTGACTGATTTATTAAAAAACGAGATGGGTTTTAAAGGAATCATCATCACCGATGCACTGAACATGCAGGGGGTTACAAAAAACTACCAAGATGGTGAGGTGGATTATATGGCTTTTGAGGCAGGAAATGATATTTTACTTTTTTCACAGGCCGTAAATTTAGGTAAAGCTAAAATCAAAACTGCTCTAGAGCATAATGATATTCCTATGAGCCGCCTAGAAGAAAGTGTGAAGAAAATTTTAATGGCCAAATATTATGTTGGATTAAATCAATTTGAAACCATCTCAACTGATAATCTATCACAAGATTTAAATGATAATGAGAGCCTTGCTTTAACTCAAAGAATTTTTGAAGAAGCTACTACACTCGTAAAGAATGAAGGTGATATATTACCTATTGATAATTTGGAGAATAAGAAATTTGCTTGGCTTGGGTTAGAAGAGGCAGATAAAGAGATCTTTTCTACTTATTTAAATAAATACACACAAGTGGATCGTCTAGATCTAGATAATTTGAGTGAAATTGAACAATATGACTATGTATTTATTTCTCTGCATAAGGATAATAGTAGTCCCTATAAATCCTATAAAATATCTCAACGTTCTCAAAGATTAATTAGACAAATTGCTCAAAAGACAAAAGTAATATTGACTGTGTTTGGAAGTCCTTACGCTTTAAAAGATTTATCTAACACGCACGCTAACGCGATAGTTGTAGCTTATCAAAATCATCCTTTTGCGATGCAGGCAGTACCTCAACTCATCTTTGGGGCTATTCCATTTAAAGGAAAGTTACCTGTAACGGTAAGTGATGAATTTTCATATGGAACTTGCATTCAAACAAGAGAAATAAAAAGACTTGGTTATACCATGCCAGAGAATGTTGGTTTATCAACAACATTATTTAGGGAATTAGACCATATAGCCCAAGAAGCGATTCGCAGCAGAGCAACCCCTGGAATGCAAGTTCTTTTGGCAAAAAATGGCAAAGTAATATATGATAAATCTTTTGGATATTTTACTTACAATAAAAGCCAACCAGTCCAGTGGAATGATTTATATGATGTTGCATCTGTAACGAAAGTGGTGAGTACTGTACCCCTATTGATGAATCAAGTTCAGCAAAAAAAACTATCTCTAGATGAACCTTTAAGAAATTTAGTCCCTCGAACAATTTTTAGTGATAAAGCGCAAGTAACTCCTAGACAGGTCTTGGCTCATCAGGCGGGTTTTTATCCTTGGATACCATTTTATAAAAATACCATAGATTCAATTACGCATAAACCATTAGATAACTATTACAAAACGAAAGCCACTGTAGGATACGAGATTCCTGTGGCTAAGAATATGTTTTTGGTCACTCACTACCCAGATTCTATATTGAATCAAATCTTTTATAAAGAGAGTGTTCCCAAAAAATATCGGTATAGTGATTTAGGCTATTATATTTTCAAAGATTACCTAGAACGTAGTAGATTAATTTCTATGGATCAACAGGTACAAAATTTATTTTACAACAAATTAGGAATGAATCTCACCTCTTATAATCCACTTAAAAAATTTGAATTAAATCAAATTGTTCCTACTGAAAATGATCAACTATTCCGTCACCAATTACTACAAGGTTATGTACATGACCAAGGGGCTGCCATGTTAGGGGGCGTTGCAGGACATGCTGGTATTTTTTCTAATGCCAATGATTTGGCAAAGATAATGCAGATGTATTTAAATATGGGAACCTATGGCAACAAGCGATATTTTGATAAAAAGGTAATAAAAGAGTTTACCAAGTTTCAATATAGGGCACAAGGAAACAGAAGAGGCTTAGGTTTTGATAAGCAATTAGGGTCTAAAGGGCCAGCAGTGAGTGCAGCTTCTAGTTCCGCTTTTGGTCATTCTGGCTTTACAGGAACCTTGGTGTGGGCAGACCCGGCCAAAGACATGGTATTTATCTTTTTATCAAACAGAATAAATCCATCTGCAGAGAACAGGAAGCTAATTCAAATGGAAACACGCAAAAAAATGTTAGACAAAATATACCAAGTTTTATGAATATAGGAATCGTTTGTTACCCTACATATGGTGGATCTGGAATTGTAGCCACCGAACTAGGTATGGAAATGGCTAAAAAAGGGCATCAAGTTCACTTTATCAGTTATAGTTTACCAGCAAGGTTAGATGTTACCATCCCCAATATCACTTTTCACCAAGTAAATATTCAAGAGTATGAGCTTTTTCATTACCAGCCATATAGTCTAGCGCTTAGCACCTTGATGGTAGATATTGCCGAACGATTTGGATTAGATTTAATTCACGTACATTACGCCATTCCCCATGCGTATGCTGCCTACATTGCAAGACAGATTCTAAAGGAAAAAAATATTCATTTACCTATTATCACAACTTTGCACGGAACAGATATTACTTTAGTTGGTCAACATCCTGTATATAAATCTGCAGTAGAATTTAGCATTAATCAATCTGATGTGGTGACTACTGTGAGTGAAAGCTTAAAACGTGACACTTATAAAGTTTTTAATATTACCAAAGATATCAAAGTAATTCCGAACTTTATAGATACCTCATTATATGAATCTAATGGCATATGCTTGCGCGAGAATATAGCAAAAGGGGATGAGAAAATCCTGATTCATGTTTCTAACCTGCGTAAGGTAAAGCGGGTGACAGATGTTATTGAAATCTTCTATCGTGTTCAGATGCAAATTAATAGTAAATTACTTATCGTAGGAGAAGGACCTGAATGGGAAAATGCGCAACAACTAATTCAAAAATATGGGTTAGATGATAAAGTGAAGAATGTTGGAAAAGTAAAAAATCTAGCTAATATTTTGAAAATCTCTGATGTTTTCTTGCTTCCATCTCAACAAGAAAGTTTTGGTCTTGCAGCACTTGAGGCAATGGCTGCGGGTGTTCCCGTAATTAGTTCGAATGCAGGTGGAATCCCAGAAGTAAATGTAGATGATTATACTGGATATGTAGAGCAAATTGGTGATGTGAATGCGATGGCACAAAAGGCTATATCTCTACTTTCAAACGAGGCGAAACTGGCTCAATTTAAAAAGAATGCTAAAGCACATGCAAAGAATTTTAGCTTAGAAAATATTTTGCCCCAATATGAACAATTATATAAAGAAAATAGTATAAAATCTATTTAGCTGGGCTTGTAAACGGATTTCCTTTAATTCTGAATCTCCATGGAATTGAATACCAAGGTTCATGCACCCTTTTCCCTAAACCTATGCGAGGAGATGCAATGATTTGATTTTCTGAAATCGGTTTCGCATAATCTATCCAAATCCTATCTCCATGAATAGATTCACCGTTGTGAATCATCTCTATGCCTAATGCCATAGACATAAGGCCTGGACCTCCAGTAAGATTTCGCTTGACTTGCTTCAAATTGCGTCTTTCTAACATAATATCTATCCCTTCTGTGGGTTCAATAGCTCTAATGAGTACTGCATGTGGGATACCTTCTATATTGGTTATAATATTAAATAATTTATAAACGCCATATATTAAGTATACGTACACAATCCCACCAGATTGATAAAACGGCGCTGTACGTTTGGTCTTTTTGTTCAAATAAGCGTGAGATGCTGCATCCTCTGGCGCTTGATACGCTTCAGTTTCTACGATGACACCCGCTGTAAACTCACCATTGATATGCGTACAAAGTTTTTTACCTAATAAATCTTTGGCAATTTGAGAAACATCATCTCGCTCATAAAAACGAGCTGGAAGTTTATGATTTGTAATCAAAACTATAATTCAATTTTTTTACGTTGGATTTTGCCACTTTCGCTTCTTGGAAATTTTGAGATAAACAGAATCTCTTTGGGTTGCTTATTTTTTGGGATTAAATCTTTCGGATAATCAACAGGGATTGCCTTTTCAGATTCAATCAATAAGATAACTTTTTGCCCTAATGTATTATCTGGTTTTGAGTGAATAATAAAGGGTTGTTGAATATAAGATTTTAATTTTTGTTCTAATTCCTCTGGATTAATCTTTAATCCTCCCGAATTAATGATGTTATCAACTCGACCAATGATTTTAAAATTTGAATCATTCATGATGTGAACGATATCATTGGTTACAATTTCATCTGAGAAATAGGGTGTTTTAATAACTAGGCAATTTTGCTCATTTTGTTTAATCTGAATATCTTTTAAAACATGAAAATATTGTTGCTCGTTCAATTTCCTCATGGCGATATGGGTGATAGTCTCCGTCATACCATAAGTTTCATAGATATCTGTATTGAGGGGTTTTAATTGCTCTTCTAAATACTCAGAAACCTTCGCTCCTCCTAATATTAATTTACTAATCTGAAATTCTTGCTTTAATAAATCCAAGCTTGCTTCTGCTTGCATGGGGGTTAAGGCGCAGAATTCAATAGCACCATAGTACTGAATTCTTGCTTTAGGTTCTACACAAATCAGTTTCAAGCCGATTTCAATTGCACGCACAATCATCATCTTCCCCGCGATATAACTTACAGGCATACATAACATGGCAGAATCTCCATTCTTTAAACCCAAAAACTCTGCAGTAAGCGCTGCAGACTGTTGCATTGCTGCTTTCGGTAAACTATATTTTTTTGGAGTTCCTGTAGAACCAGATGTTTGTACGGGAATCTCATCATGATTCAGATAATATTGAATAAAATCAAGAATTTCCTGTTGCCATGCATTCTTAACTTCTGGAACATGCCAAGAAGGACTATAAAAATCAATAATCCATATTTCATTTTTAGAATTCATGATGATTATTTTGTAAATTTAATCAGCATTAAACCAAAGCTGCTCTCCCCTGACCTCTAATCGAGATGGAGTATTATTCGTAAACAACCCTCCCGTACCTAAACCTTGAGGCAGAGGATTATTCAGATTAAATGTCCATTGAGCAATAGCGTTTAATCCGATATTACTTTCTAATGCAGAGGTTACCCACCAACCAATTTGATGAGATTCAGCTAAAGTGATCCACTCTTCACTCCCTTGAAAACCACCAATTAAAGCAGGCTTCAGAATGATATATTGGGGTTGAATTTCTTTCATCAATTCTTCTTTTTTCTCAAAAGTAAATACGCCAATTAATTCTTCATCCAACGCAATTGGTGTAGGAGTTCTCGCGCATAAAGCTGCCATTTCTTCCCATTGACCTTGTTGGATAGGTTGCTCAATCGAATGTACTTGAAGTTTCGCTAAATCTGCTAAAACCTCTTTTGCCTTTTCAAAATCAAAAGCACCGTTCGCATCGACTCTTAGCTCTAGAGAGGCTGCAGAAAATGACTTCCTAAGTTCAGCCAAAATTTCTTTTTCAGCTAGCCAATTGGTTCCAATTTTTAATTTTAAACAATGATATCCAGCATTTAGCTTTTCTTGAATTTGCATTTTCATAAAATCCACATCCCCCATCCAGATTAATCCATTGATTTGGATTCCCTCTTTCCCTTCTGTAAAAGCAGAGGGAATCAGTACTTGATTCTTAGATTGCAGGCTTAAAAGGGCTTGTTCATACCCAAATTGAATGGATGGGAACTCACGCCAATCTTTCCATTCTATTGGTTCTCCTTGATTAATCTTTTCACAAAAATCAGTTAAAACCAATTCATAATGTGGCACATCATCTGCGCTTAAGTTTTTGAATAAATTACATTCACCAATGCCTTCTTTTTTATCCTCTTTTATCGTAAGAAAATAAGTTTCTTTTTGAGTCAAAACACCCCTAGAAGTACCTCCTGGGCGTTTGAAATTGAGTTTATATTTTTTAAAACTAGCCTTCATGATTTAATAAAAATCATCCTTTAGTAAAGCAATGATTTGATCTACAATTTCCGTACCTACTCGTTCTTGGGCCTCAATGGTAGACCCCCCTACATGAGGAGACAATGAAAGCTTCGGGTGCATTAAAATTTGAATTTCTGGTTTTGGTTCATTTTCAAAAACGTCTAATGCCGCACCAGATAATTTACCACTTTCTAGTGCCTTCAACAATGCTACCTCATCTACAATTCCTCCACGAGAGGTGTTAATCAAGAAAGCTCCATCTTTCATAATATTAAACTCCTCATCTGTAATGATATAGCTTTCTTGAGCTGGTAGATGTAAAGTTACAAAATCAGACACCTTTAATACATCATTTATTGATTTAACCTCTATTTTATACTGGAAATCTTGACCGTTTGGAAACTCAAAATCAATGGTACGAATCCCATCTGTATCAGAGCTATCTGCTCCGATGACATGCATGCCTAACCCTAAGCCGATTTTGGCTACTTCTTTCCCAATTCTTCCTAAACCTATTATACCTAAGGTTTTACCGTTTAACTCTACTGCATTGCGGTAAGATATCTTGAGGTCATTGAAATGTTGATCCCCCTCTAATGGCATATTTCTATTAGAATCATGCAAATGTCTTGCTAAGGAAAACATATGAGCAAACACCAATTCCGCCACAGATTTAGAGCTTGCCGATGGCGTATTGATTACATGCAATCCCATTTCTTTGGCAAAATCAACATCAATGTTATCTAACCCGACTCCTGCTCTAGCAATTAGCTTCAGGGATGGGACTTCTTCAATTAACTCTTGTCTAACTTGGGTGGCACTTCTTACTAAGATAGCATCGATTGAATGATCGTTTAAGAAATCAATTAGTTGATCTTGAGGAATTTTTTCATTGATTACCTCATATCCGTTTTCAATTAACATCTGGGCAATTTGAGGCGAAATGCCGTCGTTAGCTAATATTTTCATTCAGAACTTTTAAAATTTGAGCACAAAAGTAAAAATTTGTGTTTAAAGGAAAGAATTAGTTTCCCTATGGTTATATATTATTTAAATCTTCTTTCAAATTGTTGCATACAATCTACAAGAATTTGAACGCTACTTATTGGTAAAGCATTGTACATACTTGCTCTATAGCCACCCACACTGCGATGACCATTTAATCCACTAATGCCAGCTTCTTGCCAAAATTTATCAAAATCATCTTTTAAACTTTCATTATTTAACGTGAAAGTTACATTCATTATAGATCTATCCTCTTTACACGCAAAACCTTCAAACATCGTGTTCCTATCGATTTCGTTGTATAACATAATAGATTTTTGCTTGTTTAAGATTTCTAGGGCTTCGATTCCTCCCTGACGTTCTAACCATTGAAGATTGAGTATGGCAACATAGATAGAAAATACGGGTGCCGTATTATAAATACCTTTTTTATCTATATGCTGTTGATAATCTAGATAAGAGGGAATATCTCTACCCGTTTTGCCTAATATATCTTTGTTTACAATGACTAAAGTAGACCCTGCGGGTCCTATATTCTTTTGAGCTCCAGCATAAATTACATCAAATTGATTGTAGTCTAATACCCTGCTAAAAATATCAGAAGACATATCACAAACCATAGGAATTTCTGATGCTGGGAAGTCCTTCATCTGCGTTCCGTAAATGGTATTATTTGATGTACAGTGAAAATACGCTGCGTTGGAATCTATTTGAAAGTTGCTAGGGATAGTTTTGTAAGACTCATCTTTTATCGCTTCCACTTTCCCAAATTTTCGTGCTTCTTTGATTGCCTTATTTGCCCAAGCCCCTGTATCTAAATAAATTGCCCTGCCATTATTCAATGGCATTAGATTGTATGGAACCATAGCAAATTGCAAACTTGCCCCCCCTTGTAAGAAAAACACCTCAAACTTATCCTCTAATTTCAGCAATTTCTTTACTAGATTTTGAGCCGATTCATAGATGTTTGTAAATTCTTGACTTCTATGTGATATTTCTAATATGGATAATCCTATCCCCTCATAATCTAAAACAGACTCTGAAGCTTTTTGAAAAACTTCTTGAGGTAAAATACATGGACCGGCAGAAAAGTTATGTTTTTTCATAAAATTATAAGCACTTATTGATACTGTAAATGTAGAAAATTAAAAAACCACCAAACGCAAGGCTTGATGGTTTGTTATATAATTTAGAATGAATAATATTAAAGATGCATCATTGCTTTTTTCTCTAATAATTCTTCTTCTGTTTCCTCATTGTTTTCGTCTGGTACACAACAATCTACTGGACATACGGCTGCACATTGTGGTTCATCATGAAAACCTTTACATTCTGTACATTTATCTGCAACTATAAAATAAACTTCATCACTAATCGGTTCTTGAGGTTCATCTGCCTCTGCGGAATGACCGTTTCTACCTACTACATAACCAGTAAGATCTGTGCCATCAGCAAATCTCCAATCCATAGCTCCTTCATATATAGCATTATTTGGACATTCTGGTTCACAGGCTCCGCAATTAATACATTCATCTGTTATTTTGATTGCCATAATTCTTTGTATTAGATTTGTACAAATTTAATCATTAAATATGCAAATATCTCAAAGGATCATCGCATTTTCTAATTTAGGTAACAATTTAGAATCATTCATAAATAATTTTGATAAAGATAGTCAAGATATAAATCAACAAGAATTTAATCAGGTTTTACAGCAAGCAAAGGCTAAAAATGGTTGGTTTACCATAGAGAATCAATTATATGCCCTTGCCTCTTGGGCTCAAGGCTTGACAAGAGAAAACATAGAAAATTGGCTGGCGGCATATAATATACCTCATGACATTACGCCTCAGAGTATAGGAATTGTTACAGCAGGAAACATCCCCATGGTAGGTTTTCATGATATTTTATGTGTTCTGATGAGTGGACATAAGGCCTTGATTAAACCTTCTAGCAATGATGAAGTTCTGATTCGCTATGTTTTAAAACAACTTACGAATATAGAGCCTAATTTTAAGGAACAGATCGCATTCGTAGAACAACTCAAAGGATATGACGCAGTAATAGCTACAGGAAGTGATAATACTGCACGATATTTTGAAACCTACTTTGATAAAGTACCTCATATTATTAGAAAAAATAGAACTTCTATAGCTGTAATTGAAGGCAATGAAACGGAAGATGAATTAAAAAACTTAGCTGAGGATATACTACGTCATTTTGGATTAGGTTGCAGAAATGTTACTAAACTTATGATACCTAAGGGATATGATATGGATAAGATATTTAAGGCACTTTATCCATGGGCAGATATCATCAACCACCATAAATATGCGAATAACTATGACTACCATAAAGCTATTTATTTGATGAAAGGCCTAGATTTTGTAGAGAATGGCTTTGTTATTGTTAAGAAAGATGACAGCTTATTTTCTCCTATTTCTACCATTTATTATCAGGAATATGAGAATGATAGGGAGGTTAAATCTTTTATACAAACTCATGATTCACAAATACAATGTGTTGTGGGTAAAAAAGATAATATGATTCCATTTGGCAAGGCTCAACAACCAGATTTATGGGATTATGCAGATAATATTGATACAATGAAATGGTTATTAAATTTAAAATAGTATGTTATGGATATTCAAGAAATTTTAACTCAAATAGAATTGGCTAATTTTAAAGATCAAGTAGTAGATCGTTTAGTAGATGACATTCATGGAATTAATTTGGAAAGCGTAGACGAAACCATTCAAGGTTTAAAAGAAAAACGTGGTTCTCTAAAATCTGAAGATTCTAATCAAGCATTAGAATTGCTAATCAAACGATTAGAGAGTCAGTAATTTATAGGTAAAGCGATGCAGGATCAAGCTACGATAAAAAAATACATGCCTTTTTTACTAGCTACTGCTATCTTTATGCAGATGCTTGATTCTACGATTTTGAATACGGCTTTACCTGCGATAGCTGCTGATCTGAACGAATCCACCTATAATATGCAATCTGCCATTGTAAGCTACGTCCTTACATTGGCTTTATTTATTCCTGTAAGTGGCTTTTTGGCAGATAAATACGGAACTAAAAGAATCTTTATTCTAGCTTTATTTATTTTTAGCCTTGGGTCGTTATTCTGCGCTTTATCTACTTCACTCATTCAATTAGATATATCCCGAGTCGTGCAAGGGCTAGGTGGAGCTTTAATGACTCCCATTGGCAGATTGGCAATGATCAAAACCTACCCGAAGAATGAATTGGTAGAGGCTATGAATTATGCTATTATGCCAGCATTAATAGGTCCTATTTTAGGACCATTAATTGGTGGATACTTAGTAGAAATTGTAAGTTGGCACTGGATATTTTTAATCAATATTCCTATGGGGGCAATCGGAATTTTATTTGCTTTAAAATTTATGCCTGATTATAAAGAGCCTTCTCCTAAGCTAGATGTGATTGGATTTTTAATTTTTGGTTCTGCCTCTATTTTGCTTTCCATTGGTTTAGAATTACTAGGACATTCAAGTAGTTTCACAATAATCTCGATTTGCATCGTTGTGGGATTTTTAATGCTTTATTTCTACTACGAGCATGCAAAGAAAAATTCTAATCCGTTATTCCCTTTAGATTTATTTGAAATCAGAACTTTTAGAATAGGAATTATTGGTAATTTATTAACAAGACTAGGTATAAGCTCAATCCCTTTACTTGTACCTTTATTGATTCAATTAGAGTATGGTAAATCGGCCTCTATTTCTGGTTGGATTATAGCCCCCATGGCATTGGCATCTTTGACTACTAAACCATTTGTGGTAAAAATTATAGATACTTTTGGTTATAGAAAGATTCTTACTTTTAACACCATTCTACTAGGTTTTTTAATTGCAACTTTAGCCATCCCGAGCATAGACACATCTATATATTGGTACATTCCAGTAATACTGCTGATGGGAGTATTAAATGCTGTACAATTCACTGCTATGAACTCTATTACGGTATCAAATTTACGCTCCCATCAAAACAGCAGTGGTAATAGTTTATTGAGTGTTAATCAACAACTAGCGCTTGGTTTTGGAATTGCAATAGGCCTCACGATTTTACAAACGATGCAGGAAACTGAATGGATTTCACACGGAGATTCACATAGAGGGTTTCAAGCAACTTTTATCGTAGTTGGTTTTCTCACTATCTTATCTGCCTTAGTTTTCAGAAAATTGCATGTATTGGACGGTGAAAACTTAAAAACAAAACGTTCAAAATAGTTTTTATAGAAATATATCCTGCCACACCAACGGTCGTTCGCTCTCTCGCCAGATAAATCCTGGTAGTTTACGTTCTTCACTGGGCATTTTACTAGGAGGATAAAGTTTTGATTTCGCCTTGATTCTACAAGATATTACATTGACTTCTCTTTGCTCAAAGTCTGCCTCAATAATACCACAATCAGAACGATTGATTCCAATCAAATCTTTGGGCATTCCTGGTGTTTTCTCCTTATCATCTTCTACATACACCAACGATTGTGCATTTCCTTCTGCCTGCACCCAATCTAATTGTTCATTCACAAATAGACCTAGCATTCTTTTACTTTTCAGTTGATGAAACTGATTCTCGGTTATTGAATCTGTTTTTGAGATGGCAAATGCATTTTGATAAATCATTACTGAGTCTAAACGCTCTGCAACCACATTTGAATATACGACAATCGTATCTCCTGTTATCTGTCGAAAACCACTCCAAATCACAGGATCACTAAAAAACCTCATCTCACCACTTGCTTCAGAGAATGCTATAGAATCAGCCTTCCCTTGTAAGTTGCTTTTGAAATATTTGGCACCGTGATAAGCTCTTATCAAACCCTTATCTAATCGTTTGGTAGACATTAAAGTATCTGCGTGCAAGTAAAATGAATCTTTTTCAAACACTTTTACAGCATAAGCCTTCTGTGTCACAAAAGCTGAGTCCTTTTCTTTAAAGAATTCTCCAAAGCCACCTCTTATATATTGTTGATCTTCTGGATTATCAATGATTACATCACCCACACCTTTACCATAACCAGTATTTTGATTAAAGTATAAATCGTCTGCCGTCAATATGGTTCCATCGCTATAAACGGATGATCTATTTTTAAGATAAGCTTCTTTTCTACCTAAGTAGTAGCGCCCTTTGGTAGTTTTTATATATTGATTTGGGTTTTTGCGGTTTTGAATATAAGTCTCTTCATTAAACTCCATATAATCACCGTTGGCTGAGTGTACAATGTTCTTTCCCTCTATATAGTAATCCTTATTTGTAACTCGAACATCACCCTCAAATGTATTATTTTTAGTAGTTAAATCATAGATACCTACTTGACTGCTTATGGTGCTTTCTTCTGAGACTATGGTGCCACCTGTATTATAATATGCTTTATTTGTTTTTCTATTATATTCTAATTTATCCGTATATAAAGTTTGTTCAGCATCACGTAAAACCACATCACCAAGTGCTGTAGCAATTTCAGTATTATCATTATATACCACTTCTTCTGCCGTCAATTCATTATTGTCTGCCGTAAAGATTACATTTGAGAAAGCTTTTAAAGTTTTTTCTTTCTGATATACTACGATCGTATCTGCCTTGATAGTTCCATTTTGATGCTGAAAAACAACCTTACCAGAATAGAATAGATTACCCTCAAATAGCTCTGGAGTACTTTCAATTTTATCTGAATGTACCAGTTTTACTTTTTCTTTTTTAGGTGCTTTTTGAGCATTTAAACACAATGGTAAGAAAACAAGTAGAAAGAGTAATCTATGCATTTTTAGGATTACGTGTGCCATAAAAGTACAACGAATGATTTTCTATTTTAATATCAAAGATTTCTTCTATCGTATCCTTGATTGTTTGGATTCTAGGATCACAAAACTCTAACACCTCACCTGTATCTGTAAGTAGAATATGGTCATGCTGCTTATCAAAATAGCTTTTCTCAAAATGTGCCTGATTATCACCAAATTGATGTTTACGCACTAATTTTGCTTCCATCAGAAGTTCCATCGTATTGTACAACGTTGCTCTACTTACCCTATATTTCTTATTCTTCATTCTAATATACAATTCATCTATATCAAAATGATCATTAGCTGTATATATTTCTTCTAAAATAGCATAACGTTCTGGTGTCTTGCGATGTTTGTTTTCATCCAAAAACTTGGTTAACACGTCTTTTACGATTGCTACATTTTTTTGTATTTGCGTATTTTCTTGGTCTCGCTCTTGCATACTATTTCTACTTGATTATATATTACAAAGATAGGGAATTAATCTTGGCGTTTTACCTTAGATACACCTTCCACCTTTTTTATGCTATTCATCACTGTTTCTAATTGGGATTTATTACTTATAATCACATCTATATTTCCATTAAACACTCCATCATTAGAGGCAATGCTAATGCCCTTAATATCCACGTGCAAGTTCCTAGATAATACATCTGTTAGATCTTTCACAAGTCCCATGCGATCGATTCCCTCTACAATTAACTTGGTTCTAAAATCTAGTGCCCTAGAGTCCACCCATTGCGCTTCTAATATTCTATATGAATAATTTGCCTGTAATTCTACGGCATTAGGGCAAGTTGTTTTATGTACCTTGATTCCTCTACTCACCGTTGTAAAACCAAAAACCTTGTCCCCTGGAATAGGATTACAACAGTTGGCGAGGGTATATTCTAAACGTTTATGATCTTTTCCAAACACAATTAAATCTACTTTGTCGGTGGAATCAACCATAGGAACTTTCACCTTAGGGGTACTTTTTCTAAAGCGATTAATGAAACCACTTACGCCTGTATTTCTGTCTACAAATCGTTTTAATTCTGCATTTGAAATAAATCCTTCTTTTGCATGTAAAAACAAAGTTTGAGAAGATTTCACTTTAAAAAATGAAACCATATCATTCAATACTTTTTCTGTTAAATTGGTACGTAGATGCCTTAATTTACGTTCCAAAATTTCTTTACCCTCTTCTGCCCTTTCTCTAATTTCTGCATTTAAGGCAGCCTTAATTTTTGACTTTGCTCTACTGGTAATCACAAAATCTAACCAATCTTGCTTTGGCTTTTGATTTTTTGAGGTAATAATTTCCACTTGGTCACCACTTTTTAATTGATGACTAAGTGGCACCAATTTACCATTAACTTTTGCTCCTAGGCAAGTATCCCCCACATTGGTATGGATAGCATAAGCAAAATCTAAAGATGAGGCGCCTTTAGGCAAAGAAATAATATCCCCTTGAGGAGTAAATACATAGATTTCTTTAGCATAAAGATTTAATTTAAAATTATCTATAAATTCTGTTGTATCCTGTAAATCTTGATTTTCTAAAATTTCTCTTACTTGGGTAATCCACTGATCTACTTTAGAATCCTCTAGCTTATAATTTTCTTTATACTTATAATGTGCTGCTATCCCTTTTTCTGCAATCTCATCCATTCTCGAAGAACGGATTTGAACCTCTACCCATTTTCCATCTGGACCCATTACCGTTGTATGCAAAGACTCATATCCTGTTGATTTAGGGTGTGTAATCCAATCACGTAATCTTGCAGGATTTGGGGTATAAACATCCGTAATAAGAGAATAGATCTTCCAGGCCAAGAATTTTTCATTTTTCCTATCAGAATTATAGATGATTCGTATAGCAAATTTGTCAAAAACCTCTTCGAATACTACACCTTGCGATTTCATCTTTTTGTTGATGGAATGAATCGACTTAGGTCTTCCCTTTATTTCATAGCTTAGCCCTTCCTCATCTAATTTGGCAGAAACAAATTCTGTAAACTCTTGAATGTATTTTTTCCTATCCTCTTCTGTATCTTTTAATTTTTTAGCAATATTAAAGTATTCCTCTGGTGCTGTATACTTTAAACTTAGATCTTCTAATTCAGATTTAATGTTATATAACCCCATTCTATGTGCTAATGGAGCATATATATAAATGGTTTCAGAAGCAATCTTCAACTGTTTATGCTCTGGCATAGAATCTAGGGTACGCATATTATGCAACCTATCGGCTATCTTGATGATGATTACACGCACATCTTCAGATAAAGTAAGAAGTAATTTTCTAAAGTTTTCTGACTGAATAGAAAGCTCCTGATTATTTAAAACAGAAATTTTGGTAAGTCCGTCAATGATTTTAGCTATTTTTTTTCCAAAAATAACTTCTATGTCTTCTAAAGTATAGTCTGTGTCTTCTACTACATCGTGCATTAAGGCCGCGGCAATACTCGTAGCACCTAAACCAATCTCATCTGCAACAATCTTGGCTACAGCAATAGGATGATAAATATAAGGCTCACCTGTTTTTCTTCGTTGTTCTTTGTGCGCATCTACGGCCAAGTCAAATGCCTTGCGTACCAGTGCCTTATCCTCATCTGTGAGGTGACGATACGTATCATTTAGCATTTGCTTATACCTTAAAGCAATCTCTTTATTTTCTAATTCTATCTGCTCTTCTGTCATATTCATGCTAGAATAGTTATTTTTGCTTTATTGAATTACTAAATTTAAAATAATTTAACGAATGAAACGAATTTTATTGACATTTACATGTATTTTTATGCTTTGTCTAGCGCAAGGACAAGTAGGAATAAGCTCACAATCCAACCATGGAAAAGTACGAGTAGGTGGTGGTTTAGGGGTTAATTTTGGAAGTAATTCCTATTTTGGATTCAATTTAAGTCCATTTATAGGATACGCTATCACTCCGCGATTAGAGGGTGGTGTAACAGCAGGTTATCAATATGGTAAAGATGATTACCAAAAATCAAATTTATTTTCTGTGGGACCTTATATGAATTATGGGGTGATGGAATCTATATTCTTAAGATCTCACTTAGAATATTATACAGGTAATCAAACGTTAAAGAGAAATGACTATGAAAGATCTTTTGATGAAACTGCTCTTTGGCTAGGTGCAGGATACCAGAGTACGGGCCGTATTCGTTTCCAAACTGGTATCATGTATAATGTATTATATGATGAAGATGATAGTATTTTTGCGAGTGCTATTCGTCCATATGGTGGAGTAGTTGTATCTTTGTAACCTATGACAAGCACTACACTTATATGGGTTGGATTACTTGTATTTATAGTAATTCTATTGATTTTTGACTTATTTGTCCTTCATAAAAAAGATGAAATAAGTAATAAAAAAACAGCAAGAGAAACTGTCTTTTGGATATTGATGGCTTTATCTCAGTCTATTCTTATTTATTTTATATATAAAAATAATTGGCTAGATAATCCTACAAATCTTACCCCAAAAAACGCAGTTCTGAAATATGTTACAGGTTATTTTATAGAACTTTCGCTTTCTGTAGATAACTTATTCGTAATAGCAATGATATTCAAATCCTTTAATATTCCTCTCAAATTTCAACATAAGGCTTTATTCTGGGGAATTCTAGGTGCGATAATTTTCCGTGGAGCCATGATAGGCATAGGGGTTGTTTTATTTCAAAAAGTTAGCTGGATTCCGTATGTTTTTGGAGGATTTTTGATATATACTGCTTTTAAAATGCTTTATGATGAACTTAAAGGCATCCCAGAAGAATTTAATGAATCCAAAGGGAAAAGAATTATGCGTAAGTACTTACGTATCAGTCCTAATTTAGATGGGAATAAGTTTTTTACCTTAGAAAATGGTGTGAGGGTTGCTACACCTCTATTTGGTGCATTAGTGATGATAGAATTTACAGACATTTTATTTGCGGTAGATAGTATCCCAGCAATTTTAGCTGTCACACAAGATGCCTTTTTGGTATTTTGTGCAACCATCTTCGCTACTTTAGGTTTACGTTCTATGTATTTCTTTTTAGCCAATATGCTAGAGAAATTTCATTACTTGCATTATAGCATTTTTGTGATTCTTCTATATATTGGTATTAAATTGATATTAATGCACCATTATGAGATTCCAGAATTATTATCCCTTGCTATAATTTTTGTGAGTTTAGTTGGAGGAGTTATTGTATCTTTAGTCAAACAAAATTCGGCAGAGGCATGATTCATATAATCGCTGCAGTATCAGAAAATAATGTGATTGGAAGAGACAATCAATTGCTATGGCATATTCCCAAGGATTTAAAGCGGTTTAAAAAACTCACGTTGGGGCATCCGATAATCATGGGTAGAAAAACTTATGAATCATTTGGGAGTAAACCTTTACCTCAAAGACCACATATTATCATATCTTCATCTGAACATACCAATAAAGATCAAGTAACTTGGGTAAAAAGTTTAGAGAAAGCAATAGAGAAAGGCAAGGAACTTGATGATACTATCTATATAATAGGTGGAGGCACTATTTATGAACAAGCAATTGAAATGGTGGATCAATTAGATATTACTAGAATACACGCAGAATTTGAAGGAGACACTTATTTTCCAGAAATTCCATCAACTTTTGAATGTGTTGAGGAAGAAATTATGGATGAAGACGGTTTGCCTTTTATATATAGTTTTAGAACGTATAAATTAAAAACAATTCAATAATAATTAAAAATAAATAATGATGAAAAAACTAATTTTAATGACAGCAGCAGTTTTCGCTTTATCAAGTTGTGGTAAAGAGACTAAAACTGTAGAGGAATCAACAACAGAAACCACTGCACCTAGCATTGAGGCTCCTGCAGTAGAAACTACTACAGAGGATACTACAGTGGCAGCTGAAAACGGTGAAGCAACTTTAGAAATTGCTGGTACAGATGATATGAAGTTCACCAAAAATGAACTAAAAGTACCTGCAGGTTCAAAGGTAACATTAACCCTGAAGCATGAAGGTAAGTTACCTAAAGAATCTATGGGACACAACTGGGTACTTCTAAAACAAGGAACTAATATTCAGGATTTTGCAATGGATGCAATGAAAGCCGTTGAAACTGATTATGTACCTACAGGATCTGCTGCAGTAATTGCACATACCAAAGTAATTGGAGGTGGTGAATCCGTTACCATTACATTTGATGCTCCTGCAGCCGGAACATATGATTTCATTTGTTCTTTCCCAGGTCACTATGGTTCTATGCAAGGTAAATTTATTGTAGAATAAGATTAATACCTATTAAATTAAAAAATGCCACTTATTTTTACATAAGTGGCATTTTTCATATAACGATCAATTTAACAATTATCCAATCACAGTTCCATCAGGAATTATAGCGGCTTTCTTCACTACAACTATACCTTCTACAATCTTATATTCCTTGGTTTCCATATCCTCTAAATGCTCTCCTCCTTGAATTCTTACATCATTACCAATTCTTACATTTTTATCTAAGATAGCATTATAAATATGACACCTTTCTCCTACACCAATGGCTGGAATTCCTGCATGCTTATTTTCTTCAATATCCTCTATAGTTTCATAAAAATCACCCCCCATAATATAGGTTCTAACAATGGTAGAACCAATTCCAATTCTTGTCCTAATACCAATCACAGAGTGCTCTATACGGCTTGCATATACAATAGACCCTTCGGACAATACTACGTTCTCTAATGTAGTACCTACTACCTTCGCAGGAGGTAACATCCTAGCATGGGTATAGATAGAGTTATCATTATCATATAAATTGAACTCTGGAAGATTTTCAGCTAGGTCTAAATTGGCATCATGAAATGATTTAATAGTACCTATATCTGTCCAATAACCCTCAAACTGATAACTATTAACTTTATGGGTATGAATAGATTCTGGAATAATATTCTTACCAAAATCAGAACCATCGTATTTATGCAGAAGCTCATCTAATACATTTTTATTAAATAAATAAATCCCCATAGAGGCTAAATAATTCTTACCCTGAGCCTGCATTTTATCACCTGTGTTAGAAGTCCATTCTTTTAACTCCTCAGCATTTGGCTTTTCTATAAATGAAGTAATAATACTTTGCTCGTCTGTCTTCATTATTCCAAATCCTGTAGCGTCTTCAGCGTTTACAGGTATGGTAGCAATCGTCAAATCTGCACCATTTTTTATATGATCTTCCAGCATCTCTTTATAATCCATTTGATAGAGTTGATCACCTGATAGGATTAAAACATATTGATGATCAACGCTATTAATGTGACTAAAACTTTGCCTTACTGCATCGGCAGTCCCTTGATACCAATTAGAATTATCAAAAGTTTGTTCTGCGGCTAAGATATCAACAAAGCCTCTGCTAAATAAATCAAAATGAAAACTATTCTTCACATGCCTATTCAGCGATGCTGAGTTGAATTGTGTAAGCACGTAGATTTTATTGATCCTAGAGTTAAGGCAATTGGAAATTGGTATATCCACTAGTCTGTATTTCCCTGCTAACGGAACTGCTGGTTTAGACCTTTGCTCTGTAAGCGGATGAAGCCTTGTCCCTCTACCTCCACCTAAAATTACTGCTAGCGTTTTCTTATGGGGTTCTTCATTGTAATTGTTCATAGAGATCTTGATATTTATTGGCTGATTTTTCCCATGAAAAATCTTGTTGCATTATAAATTTACGAAGTTTATTTAAATTTGTTTTATTCTTATATAGTTGATTTGCACGATCAAAGGCATGATTTAGGTCATCTACAGATAACTGAATAAATCTAATACCATTTCCATCATCATTAATGTCCACAACAGAGTCTAACAACCCTCCTACTGTACGCACAATAGGAACCGTACCATAGCGCAAAGCATAAAACTGATTGAGACCACATGGCTCAAATCTAGATGGCATGACCAAAAAATCAGATGATGCATAAACTCTTCTTGCCAACTCTTCATTATACCCTATATAGGTATTAAATTTAGATTGAGTAAAGTTTATCATACGATTGATTCCATCAGAGAACACTTGATTACCACTCCCTACCATCAAAAAGTTGATATCCTTATTTAAGTCATTGATGGCATGCCATATTGCATCCGCTAAAACATCGGCACCTTTTTGAGGAACAAACCTTCCTATAAAAGAAATTAGTGGCAAAGCTGGATCAAAACCGAAGTTTTCACATAATGCTACTTTATTTAGTTCTTTACCTTTCGCCACATTCTTATAAGAGTAATTATGAAGTAAATATTCATCTTCTGATGGATCCCATTCTTCATTATCTATACCATTCAAAATCCCTAAAGTTTTACCACTTTCATGTCTTAATAAGGGGGCAATGGTACTATCCCCTTGAGCCAATTCTCTCATATATTGTGGGGAAACAGTTGAGACTTTCCAAGCGCATTTAATGGCAGAAGCCATAGCATTTAATTCATTATCCCAGACTAAATTGGGGAACTGCCAAGTATCAAACCACGGAAAATAACCTGCCATATCATAAGATAAGGGCCCTTGATATTCTCCATTATGTATTGTAAATATGCTTGGCGTATTCCTAAACTTGGGAAACATATGTGCAAATTTCATCATAAAAGGAACAAACCCTGTATGATGATCATGACAGTGTATAATATCTGGTTGAATATTCCATTGATGAATCCAAATTAATGCTGCCGTTTGAAAAGCTAAAAAATAAAATACATCATTATCATAACCATATACTTGATCACGGTATCCAAACCCATCTATTTGGACTAAAAAAGTTGGAAATGCTAAATCTTCATTCTTTAGAATTCTTACATGGGTTATTTTATCGCCAAATGGCATGTCAAATTCATAATCCACTGTAAACTTATGGTTATGAACAAATTTACTTTCTACAAAAGGCATCACAACCATGGCTTGAGTTCCCTCAATATGGTTCGAATACTTGGGCAAAGCACCAACAACATCTGCTAAACCGCCTACTTTTGCAACGGGATAACATTCGGCCGAAAGATGTACGATTAACATATCCAATAGTTTGTTTAAAACTACAAAAAATTTTAGTAATTAATGATGATATTTAAGCGGAATAGAGAATATTTTCACATTTAACAATAAGATAATATATCTTAACAATCGATTAGTGAAATTATCTTCTGCATGAATAAAATCCCACCTATAATCATAGAAAATAACGATGCTAATAAAACTGAACCTGCCGCAATATCTTTTAAAATTTTGACTTTTTCACTTCTTTCAGGATGATAAAAATCAAGATATTTTTCTATAATGGTATTAATCATTTCTAGAACTATAACACTCATAATACACAACAATATAATAGACCATTCGATATAGTTTAACCCCAAAAAGTAGCTCATAAATAATACAATACATGTACATACCAAATGAATGCGCATGTTAGGTTCAGATTTTATGACCCACTGAATCCCATTAATTGCATACCCTAAACTATAATAAAATCTTTTCATATAAGATATTCTGACATTTTATTAAATTCTGAATTGTGAGCATTCAAAACTTCTACAAGTTAAAACATATTTTAGGATTACAATTAAAACTCTTTCAATAGAATAATTGCCATCATATCTTATTAAAGATTTAAAATGATTAAATTTGAGTAATGGCAAAGAATCTATTTTTAATATTTATTGGTGGTGGCTTTGGAAGTGTTTTACGCTATGGTACTGGTTATTTACTGAACAAAACCTTCCCATATGGAACGTTCACTGCCAATGTGCTAGGATGTTTAATTATCGGTCTCATCCTAGGTTTATTTGAAAGAGAAATTTTACAACAAACTCATATCTTAATTTTAGCAGTAGGATTCTGCGGTGGATTTACGACCTTTTCCTCTTTTGCAGCAGAAAATCTAAAAATGTTACAAAACGGAAACTATCTTCTATTTTGCTGTTATTTATTCATGAGCATCATAACTGGTTTATCTTGTGTCTGGTTAGGTTTCAAACTTGCTAAAATGGCATAAAAAAACCTCAATCGTTTCTGATTGAGGCATAGGTTCAGTGTTTTGAATTTATGTGTAACTTTTATTTTACTAAAACTTTTTTAGTGATTGAATTATGGTTTGTTTCAATCATAAAAATATAGAGACCAGCCTCTAAATCTGAAACATTTACAGCCTTACCTTCATAATTAAATGATTTCACTAGTTGTCCGTATAAGTTAAATACTTTTACATCTGCTGTTTCTATTCCAGATAATTGTAGATAATCAACTACTGGATTTGGGTACACTTTAACTTCTAAATTATTTTCAGCAACATCGTTTACCCCTAGACTTGCGATATTATTATTATAAAATCCATTAGCTCCAATGGTAGTTTTAATCGTCTTAATCTCATCTAAACTTTCAACATCATAAACCTTCACCTCTGATGGTGCAATGAATCCACTAGCATCTGCTGAGAATAGATATTTACCAATAACATTAAAACCATAAAAAGTAAAATATGGATTATATGTAACCTTAGCGACTTCAACTGGTTCGTCCATAAAGTTTTTGGCCATTACATAGATGATAGAATCATCTGCCGTAAAGAATACTAAATCATCAGATATGCTAATATTCCCTCCTTTCACAATCTTCGTACTTTTAAAAGTATTGGTAATTTTAAATGATTTAGCATCAATGGTATAGATATGAGTAAAATCTCCTGTAGAAGAAATTACATATAAATTTGTACCATCTGTCGTAATACTTCTAATACCACCTTCTAACTCAATAGTTTTAACTATTTCATCTGTAGTAGCATTAATCACTGTAACATATTTACCACCACCAAACGCCGCATTTTGTACAAAAATGTTGTTACCGATGGTTTCAATTTTTTCTACTGTTTTATTTACAGGAATTTCTTTAACTAGGCTGTAATCAGAAGTGTTATAAATAGTTACAGACATACTACCAGAATTTGTAACATATGCTTTATCATTAGCAAAAGTAATATACCTCGGCAGATTGATTCCTTCTGTAATCACAGCCTCTTTCTTGAAAGTTTCTCTATCTGCAATCACAACTTTACCAGAATTATTAATTACTAAATAAGCCTTGTCTCCGTAAAAGCCAATGTGTTGTAATACATCACCTAACTGTTCTCCGTTTACCGTATTATAGATATCATTGGTTACTTCTAAAGTTTCATAATCGATAAAACTCACATCCGCATTCGGTGACATGAAGTTACCCTCATTAGACACAATAATCCCATCGGCATACTGTGCGCTTAAAAGTCCACCTACCAATAGAAAGGCTAGACAAATACTTTTTAAATTGTAAAATTGTTTCATATTCAACTGTTTTAAATTAAAATTTATATTAAAAAATTATAAAATCAATAGATACATTGAAGTAAAAATTTCAACTAGGTAAACTACTCCCAATTTTCAATGATGATTAAACATTAAATTTCACTTCAATATATATTAAAACCTTTAATCCCGAAGGTATTAACATCATTTGGAAGGCAGGTCTCCTGACTTGTTTCTAATTTTCTGCCTTCCCATTGACTTTGCAATAGTGGCGAAGCGTGAAAATTACTTTTTTAAGAAACATACAGTTGCGGGCACAGTAATGGAATTTCACCATTTTCCCTTTTCATTTCACTTGCGTAAAACACCCTCTAAACTGTGACAAAAATAAGCAATCTAAATAAAAAAAACCGCTTAAAAGATAAACTTCTAAACGGTCATTTATCATCAAAAAATCTATCTTATACGAAAGGTAATTTTACCACCTCTGCTTTCAAATGCTTTTTCCTTACTTGTACATAAACAGTAGTTCCAATTTTGCTGTTTTCTACTGTAACATAACCTAAACCAATTCCTTCTTTTAACATGGGAGATTGGGTTCCAGAAGTCACATGTCCTATTTTATTTCCATCTGCATCTACCAAATCGTAGTCATGTCTAGGGACTCCTCTATCAATCATTTTAAAGGCAACTAACTTACGTGTAACTCCATCTTCTTTTTGCTTCTTTAAAACATCAGAGCCTATAAATTTCGTGTTTAATTTCGTAATCCAACCTAATCCAGCTTCTAATGGCGTGGTTTCTTCGTTGATGTCGTTCCCGTATAAACAATATCCTTTTTCAAGTCTTAGGGTATCACGTGCTGCCAGGCCACAAGGCTCTATACCAAAATCTTTACCAGCATCCATCACAGCATTCCATATTTCTTCTGCATTCGCATTAGGAAAATAAATCTCAAATCCCCCAGAACCAGTGTATCCAGTTGCAGAAATTAACACGTTATCTACCCCAGCAAAAGTACCTTTTACAAAATGATAAAATTTAATATCTGCTAACTTCACATCTGTAAGGGATTGCATAGCCTCTACAGCTTTAGGGCCTTGAATTGCTAATAAAGAAGTTTCATCACTTTCGTTAATAATTTCTACATCTTCTTCCTTTTCTGCTTGCTCATTTACCCATTTCCAATCCACATCTAAACGCCCTGCATTCACAACCAATAGATATTCATTTTCTTCTAATTTATAAATGATTAAATCATCTATAATCCCTCCCTCTTTATTTGGTAGACAAGAATATTGAGCTTGATTTAAGGCTAATTTTGTCACATCATTACTCGTAATTTTTTGTAAAAATTGCTCTGCACCGCTTCCTTTTACAATAAACTGTCCCATATGACTCACATCAAAGACACCTACCTTTTCTCGTACTACCATATGCTCTTGGTTAACACCTGTATATTGAACAGGCATTTCATATCCTGCAAACTCTACCATTTTGGCTCCTAAGTCTTTGTGTATCTGATTGAATGCTGTTTTTTTCATAATATTTTAATTTCCGTTATATGTTACAAAGTTACGCGGAGTTTCATATAGCGTAACTTCTAATTTCTTTTTTGAATCGATTCTACTTCTTAGCTTTTGCCAAATAAAGATTACAATATTCTCTGCCGTGGGAATGGTATTTTGAAATTCTGGGATATCAACATTCAGATTTTTGTGATCAAGGTAATCTTCAATTTCAATCTGAATTATTTTCTTTAAATCATTCAAATTCATCACAAATCCTGTATCTGGATCTACCTCTCCTGTAACGCTTACCGTGATATCATAATTATGACCGTGATAATTAGGATAAGCACATCTACCGAAAACCTCTAAATTTTTTTCATCAGACCATGCTGGATGAAACAATCTATGTGCAGCATTAAAATGTGCTTTTCTATGAATTGTTACTTCCATTATAAGTGATGAATATATTCATTAAATATAATTCTAAACCAAGTAGTATATTTCAATGGGTTCGCTACAATGTCATGCTTTAATTCTTCAAGATTCACCCATTGATAAGAAGCAACTTCTTCTGGATTGATGTTCGGTTCCTGATTATAAGTTCCTTTAAATACATGATCCAATTCATGTTCCGTAAGACCTTGCCCCACATCCGCTTTATACGTAAAATTGAAAAGATAATGGAGATTGGTCGAGAAACCCATTTCCTCTTGTAATCTACGAACGGCTCCTTCTTTATAGGTTTCACCCTCTCGTGGGTGGCTACAGCATGTATTAGTCCATAGTCCTGGAGAGTGATATTTATTCAAAGCTCTTTGCTGAATCAGTAATTCACCCTTATCATTGAATATAAATACAGAGAATGCTCTATGCAATAGACCTGCTTCATGTGCCTCCAGTTTATCCATTAAACCTACTGGCTCATCATTATTATCAATTAATACAACTTTTTCTGTACCTGCCATATTCCAAAAATAAGTAATATAAATGATATGCAGAAAATTAGTAGTTCAATTTTATTTGTTTATGCATAAATGTCATTAATCCATAACCTTCTATTTCTATAATGGCGTGTCCATCTTCATCCACCTTCCTTAAAATTCCATTGTGCAGTTTTCCGTCAAATTCATAAGTAGCTACCACATCTTTCTTATATAAATACCCGTGATATTGATTTATAAGCTGATCATAATTTTCTGGATTAAAATTTTTGTAGGATTGTTCTAAATGATTAATCATTTCAAGCAAACAATCATCTAGTGGTTTATTAAATATTAAATATTCTTTGATGATGGATGAAGCTTGTGGTAAACCTTCAAAATTAGTCTGGTAAATATTTAAACCAATTCCAACCACAATATATTGAATTTTATTCTGAGCTAATTTGGTTTGTATCAATATTCCTCCCACTTTTTTATGATGAATAATGATATCATTGGGCCATTTAATGTAAGCTTGAATCTGCCATTTTGTCAAAACCTGAATAATGCTTAACGCTATCCACATATTTAAAATGGGTAGATGCTTTTGAAAAGGCAAATGCTCTGACAGTAAAAAACTAAATGTTAAATTCTGATTTTCATCTGTTTGCCATTGATTTCCAGTATATCCTTTACCATTGGTTTGATTAAATGTACTCACAACCGTGAAGTGAATAGCGCGATCACTCGCCAGTTGGTACAGCGTTTGATTAGTAGATGGGAGCGAATTATACGTGATTAAATGAATGGCGTATAGTTTTTAGTACATTAAGAATCAAATTTACATTTTTTACAGTAAATTATTCTACTTTTGTATTCTTTAAAATTTTATAAACAAAATATATTTAATGTCAGTAAAACCAAGTTCTAAACTTATAGATACTATTATAGACGCAATTGATGATGTAAAAGGTGAAAATATTACGTTATTAGACCTTACAGAAATTGAGAACGCTATCTGTGAATACTTTATTATATGCAGTGCAAATTCTAATACACAAGTGAATGCCATTGCATCTAACGTTGAAAAGAAAGTAAGAAATCAAATTAGTGAACGTCCTATTAGCGTTGAAGGAACAGATAATGCGCAGTGGGTACTCATTGATTATGGTAATGTCATCGTTCATGTTTTTCAACAGCAGTACAGAGAGTACTATGATATTGAGGGAATGTGGAGTGATGCCGCAATGGTAACTTATTAATTAATAAAATAAATCAAATTGGCAAATAATAACAATCAAAAGAAAAAACCTACGCCAAAATTTAATCTAAATTGGCTGTATACAGCTTTAGCTTTATTTTTAATCGGTTGGTTTTTCATAATTAACGGGGGACTATCTGGAAATGGTAAAGAAATCTCTGAAGCACAATTCTTTGAATATGTGCAAGAAGGAGATGTTTCTAGATTTGTGTATAATAAGGATACGGATAATGTAGATGTATATCTTACAGAAGAAGCCTTAAAAAAAGATGAATTCAAAGGACTGGAGCAAGCTCCTAACATGATGGGGCAACCGGCCAACATGTACTTTGAAGCGGCTGATAGAACCAATTTCACCAACAAGTTTGATGAATTACCAGACGAAGTCAAAAGTAAGGTAAAACGGGATACAACCAAAGAAAATCCATTGGTGGAGTTATTCTTTAGTGTATTTATATGGATTGCCTTATTTGGTCTCTTATGGTATTTCATCTTTAGACGTATGTCTGGAGGTGCTGGCGGACCTGGTGGGCAAATATTTAATATAGGCAAGTCTAAAGCAAAACTATATGATGAAAACACGAAGGTTAAAACCACATTTAAGGATGTTGCAGGATTAGAAGGTGCTAAAGAAGAAGTCGAAGAAATTGTAGAATTCTTGAAAAACCCAGATAAATACACCCGTTTAGGAGGTAAAATTCCTAAAGGTGCATTATTGGTGGGACCTCCCGGAACAGGTAAAACATTATTGGCAAAAGCGGTAGCTGGAGAAGCAGATGTACCATTCTTTTCTTTATCTGGTTCTGATTTTGTAGAAATGTTTGTAGGTGTGGGGGCATCACGTGTGCGTGATTTATTCAAAACCGCTAAAGAAAAAGCTCCTTCCATCATCTTTATTGATGAGATAGATGCGATCGGTAGAGCACGTGGTAAAAACGCCATGGCTGGTGGTAATGACGAAAGAGAAAACACGCTAAACCAATTACTTACAGAAATGGATGGTTTTGGCACCGATACTAACGTAATTGTAATGGCTGCTACCAACCGTGCAGATATATTAGACTCCGCTCTTACCCGTGCAGGGAGGTTTGATAGACGTATTCATGTTGATTTGCCAGAGGTTCACGAGCGAGAAGAGATTTTTAAAGTACATATCGCTAAGTTAAAAACTGATGATAGTCTAGATATAGGCTTTTTAGCTAAACAAACGCCAGGATTTAGTGGAGCAGACATTGCCAATATATGTAATGAGGCTGCCTTAATCGCTGCCAGAAAAGGTAAAGATGCGGTAGATAAACAGGATTTCTTGGACGCTGTAGATAGAATCATTGGTGGATTAGAGAAAAAAGGTAAAATCATTAAGCCAAAAGAAAAGAAAAGAATTGCTTTTCATGAAGCAGGTCATGCAACCGTTAGTTGGTTATTAGAACATGCTTCTCCTCTAGTAAAGGTAACAATTGTACCTAGAGGTAGATCCTTGGGAGCTGCATGGTATTTACCAGAAGAGAGACAAATTACTACTGGAGATCAATTGAAAGATGAAATGTGTGCTCTTTTAGGTGGACGTGCTGCAGAAGAGGTAATCTTTGGTGATTATTCTACTGGTGCACAGAATGATTTAGAGCGAGCTTATAAACAATCTATGTCTATGGTTACGATCTATGGGCTGAGTCCTAAAATTGGACATGTATCTTATTATGATAGTTCTGGACAATCAGATTACACATTTTCTAAACCATATTCGGAGAAAACGGCAGAGATTATTGATGATGAAATTAAAAGAATCATTGACGAGCAGTATCAAAGATGTATTGATATATTAACAGATAATAAAGACAAGCTAACTATTTTAGCAGAAAAGCTATTAGAAGAAGAAGTAATCTTCAAAGATGATTTAGAGAAAGTCTTTGGTAAAAGAGAATTCAATGAACAAAGGAATATTCTAGAACCTGAAAAAGAGGAAATCACCACAACAGAGAATTCAGACTTATCTGGACAATAAATTAACTGAATAAATTTTATATTTTGAAAGTTTGAATATAATATTTAATTTTAAAATTTTCGTTTAAGAAATTATAACCTATAACGGATACATATGGCTAATTTTTGGAGTAAGTTAAAAGATTTCTTTCAGCCAGAAATGGAGGAAGAAAACCAAGAGGATATCGATCTCTCTTACTCTAAGCCTATGCCTTTAGATGAAAAGTTTGTAAATTATTTTGTACAAGCCAAGGGTAACTTTTTGTATTGTGAAAGTGAAAGAGAATTATTGGTTAATCTAAAAAACATTAAAAAAGAAGAACAAATAAGTAGATTTGTGTGTTTTGACGAAAAGTTACAGACCTATTTAAACACGATCGGAGCTACTTTTATTGATTACCCTTCTGCCACGGCAGATTTTAGTTTTTTAACCTGTGAGAGCTTAGTTGCTCACAATGGTTCTATCATGCTATCTTCTGAGGTTTCTGGTGGTAGAAAACTCAGTGATTTGCCAGATAATTTTATCATCTGTGCTTATTATAATCAAATAGTAGATCAATTAGGAGATGGCTTGCAAAAGATTTTGAGTAGAAGAAGAAATAAAAGCATGCCTAGTGGTATCACTTCTATTGGTGGCGTAGATGCCAATCCTATGGAGAATGAACCGATTAAAAAAACGATTTATTTACTTCTTTTAGATTAATATGTCCAACTTTATCGTAAGATTACTTGTAGGCGTTTTATATGTTGTTCTAATTGTCGTAGGTAGTATGTATGGTCCTATTTTACTTGTAGGGCTCTTATCATTATTTGCGGGTTTATGCTTAGCAGAGCTTATCCGATTATTAGAATTTGAAAATAAATTATACATATTAGGTGCAATCCTTGGGGGAGTTTACTTGATGTATACCTATGGTTCTGAATTCTATTATAGCACAGGGCTTTATGAATTAAATTTAGTCAACATACTTCCCATATTTTTATTTATAGTAGCATTGATTATTATTTTTAAAAGAACTGAAGAGCTTACTTATGACTCTTCTAAACTAATATTCTCTGTCGTGTATGGCGTTTTGCCTTTTGCATTAATGTTTACTGCCATAAATAAGATAGAAGTTAATCAATTTGAGAATGTAAATGCTCTTATCTGTCTCTTTGTACTCTTGTGGTGCAGTGATAGTTTTGCATATCTTACAGGTAGGTTCTTTGGATCAACTCCACTTAGCAAAATCTCTAAAAACAAAACAATAGAAGGATTAGTAGGGGGTATGTTTTTCACAATTGTAGCTGGAATTATTATCAACTATAACTTTGAGTCGCTTAGAGGGAATTGGATTGTGATAGCCGTTTTAGTTTCCATTGTAGCACCCATCGGTGATTTAGCAGAGTCTAAACTCAAGCGATATTTAGAGGTAAAAGACAGTAGTAATTGGATGCCCGGCCATGGTGGATACCTTGACCGTTTAGACAGTTTTTTAACTTCTGCGGTAGTTGTTTACGCATATTATTTATTTATATAAAAATATGAGTTTTACGGTTACTATATTAGGTTTTAACTCTGCCATTCCCAAGGCCAATAACCATCCAACATCCCAATTAGTCAATGTAAATGAACGTTATCTTTTGATAGATTGTGGTGAAGGCACGCAGGTTCAATTGCGTAGAGCAAAGGTTAAGTTCACTAAAATTAATCATATTTTTATCTCTCACCTGCATGGAGATCATGTCTTTGGGCTTATAGGATTATTATCCACTTTACAATTATTAGGAAAGAAAACCGATATGCATATTTATGGTCCTCTAGGGATTCAAGATTTTATAGAAAATCAATTTAAACATACAGGAGCCTACAATACTTATCCAATACATTTTCATGAATTATCGCATACGGATTCTCGTTTAATTTACGAGGATAAGAAGATAGAAGTTTATAATATTCCCTTAGATCATAGGGTGTATTGTAATGGTTATATGATCAAAGAAAAACCTAAATTAAAAAGTTTAAATATCCAAGCTATTCAATCACATTCAGAAATTGAAATCTGCGATTATCATAATATTAAAAAAGGATTAAACTTTATAAGTGAAAATGGAACAATTATCCCGAATGAAACCCTAACCTTCCCTCCTATTCCACCCAAATCTTATGCTTTTTGTTCGGACACCAAATATAAAGAAGATTTAATACCTATAATAGAGGCTTGTGATTTATTATATCATGAAGCCACTTTTTTGCATGAATTAAAGGAAATGGCAGATAAAACGGGGCATTCTACTGCAAAAGAAGCAGCTACTATAGCTTTAAAGGCTAAAGCGAAAAAATTAATTATCGGTCATTTTTCTAATCGTTATCCAGACCCTACAGTTTTGTTGAATGAAGCGAGAAGTATATTTCCAGAAACTTACCTACCACATTTACTAGAGCCCATAGAGGTTTAAGGACTATTTGATTTAAGTTCCTCTTTTTCCTAGTTCTATCACACTTAAATTTTCGATATTCCCCTGATTCAATTCAAATTGAAGCATGGTTCTTACTTTATGAAAACCATGAATACCTGCAGCTCCAGGATTCATATGCAGATGATCTAATTGCGGATCATTTATCACCTTTAAAATATGTGAATGTCCTGTGATAACCAATTGAGGTTTTAGTTTTACAATCTCCTCTTTTACCCTTGTCTTATATCTTTTAGGATACCCTGCAATATGCGTCATCCATACTTTTATTCCCTCTACTTCAAAATATAAATCAAGAGGAAAAGAATTTCTCACTTCTGTTCCATCTATATTACCATATACCGCTCGCAAAGGTTTAACTTGACTTAACTGGTCTGTAACTGTGATATCACCAATATCCCCAGCATGCCATATTTCATCATTTAGGGTTGCATAATGTAAAATTCTATCATCTATATAGCTGTGCGTATCTGAAAGTAAAAGAATTTTTCTCAATAGAATTGGTATTTTTGTTTTACAAAAGTAAGGATTTGAGATATTTTATTACGTGTGCATATAATGGAGGGCAATATCATGGTTGGCAATTTCAACCTAATGCTATTACAGTACAAGAAATTTTAGAGGATAGAATGAGTAAACTTCTGGGAGCAAAAACCATGGTACACGCCGCTGGTAGAACAGATACAGGCGTTCATGCTTCTAAAATGGTAGTGCATGTAGATGCGGAGATTTCAGATATTGATAATTTCATATTTCGGCTCAATAGTTTTTTACCAGAAGATATCGCTATTTATGACATAAAGCCAGTGATTGATACCGCTCATGCCAGATTTGATGCATTGGAAAGAACTTACCATTATCATATTCATTACCAAAAAAATCCTTTTATCAATCATTTCTCATGGTATTGGTATGGCTCTAAACTGAATCTCGAGGCTATGAATGATGCAGCAGCTTATTTGTTAGCCATTGATGATTTTACCAGTTTTGCAAGATTGCACACAGATAATAAAACCAATATATGTGATGTAAGAAAAGCATATTGGACAGAAACAGCCGACGGTATTAAATTTGAAATTGTTGCCGATAGATTCTTGAGAAATATGGTAAGAGCTGTGGTGGGAACACTTACAGAAGTAGGAAAAGGTAAAATCAATAAAGCAGAATTCATTGAAATCATTGCTAAAAAAGACCGTAACTTTGCAGCAGCTTCTGCTCCAGCGCATGGGTTATTTCTAGCAGATATACAATACGCAGATGAATTATATATATGAAGAAAGAATCTAATTTTAATTTAAAAGAGTTTAAAAGATTAATCTTAATCGGTACAGAAAAAAAATCCACTTTTATCACTGTATCCATTGTGGCTATCCTCCTTGCGATTCTATCTTCTATACGCCCAATACTTATGGGGGATGCGATTGATGAGTACATCAAACCTAGAAACTACGAGCTATTATTACAACTCACCCTTATTTTATGTGTAATTTTATTAGCAGAAATTGTTCTCAACTACTTTTTCATCTTATTATCTAATATCATTGCCCAAACGGTTATTGAAAAGTTAAGAGTAGATTTATTTAATAAAATAATTGAGTATAAACTTGGTTTTTTTGACAGAACACCCAATGGAACCTTGGTAACAAGGTCAGTTTCTGATATAGAAACAGTTTCTCAGGTTTTCACAGATGGGATTCTGGTAATTCTCGGAGATATCTTAAAAATAATCTTCATCGTTATAGCTATGTTCTCCGTCAACTGGAAGATGGCTATAATCGTTATAGTAATTCTACCAATCATGGTGTTAATTACTAAATTTTTTCAAAAGAAAATTAAGACAACTTTTGCCGCAGAGAGAACACAAACAGCCAGATTCAACAGTTTTGTGCAAGAGAGATTAAGTGGAATTAAAATTATTCAACTCTTTGGTCGAGAGCAAGCAGAATACAAGAAATTTAAAGCAATCAATGACGACTTGAGGAAAGCATATATCGCTACAATATTCTATTTTTCTATCCTGTTTCCAGTAGTAAATGTAATTTCATCTATGGCATTAGGCCTTATCATCATTATGGCAGGATATAGCACATTGCAAAATCATGATATTTCTGCTGGGCATGTAATCGCTTTTATTATGTTTATTCCAATGCTTGTGCGTCCTATAAGGCAAATTGCAGAGCGTTTTAATAATTTACAAAGAGGTTTAGTGAGCTCTGAAAGGGTTTTCAAAATGATTGATTTGAATGAAACTTTTGAAAATGAAGGAACACATGCACCAGAAGTTGTAAATGGAAATATTGAATTTAAAGATGTAGTATTTGAATACATTCCAGGAGAAGAGGTTTTAAAAGGAATTTCATTCTCAGCCAAACAAGGAGAAACTATAGCTATTGTAGGGGCTACTGGGGCAGGAAAATCGACTATTATCAATTTACTTAGTCGGTTTTATGATATTAAAAGTGGTTCCATTTTAATTGATGGCGTAGATGTGAGAGATTTTGAAATTAAAAATTTACGTCGTCATATTGCCGTAGTGTTACAAGATGTCTTTTTATTTAATGATTCAATATTAAATAATATAACCCTTAATGACCCTACGGTTACAAGAGAAAGTGTAATTCAAGCGGCCAGAGATATAGAAATTGAGGAGTTTATATCCTCCCTACCAGGAGGTTTTGATTATCAAGTAGCAGAAAGAGGGAATACACTATCTGTTGGGCAAAGACAGTTGATTTCATTTTTAAGAGCGTATATATACCAACCAGATATATTGGTATTAGATGAAGCCACCTCTTCTATAGATACAGCTTCAGAGCATCTCATACAACATGCTACAGATAGAGTAACAGCAGACAGGACTTCTATTATTATAGCACATAGATTAGCCACCATACAAAAGGCAGATACAATTTTAGTAATGGACAAAGGTCGTATTGTAGAAAGAGGTACGCATCAAGAACTATTGACTAAAAAAGGATATTATTACAGGTTACATAATGCACAATTTAAAGACGCATAACCTTAATTCTTAATTTTAAGGAATTACTCCACTTCAAGTTTCTTAATTTTTTTAACATATTTACCAAAATATTTTTATACATTTGTAGCGAATTAATAATTTAAGTTATGAAAAAAGTATTATTATTAACAGCAGTTGCAGCGATGGTATCTTTCACTTCTTGTGAAAAAGAGAGAAACGATGCAGCTAATGCAATTGAAAATGGTGCTAACGCTACAGGTGACGCAGTTCAAGATGGTGTTAATGCTACAGGTGACGCAGTTAATGCTACAGGAGATGCGATCCAAGACGGTGCTGCCGCTACTGGAGATGCATTTAACAAAGCATACGAAGATGCGAAAGCATTGGTAACTGATGCTCCACAAATCGAAAACAACGAATTACAGGAATGGGTTAACAAATTACATGATGCTGCAGTTAAAGCTAAAGCTGCTGCGAGTGTAGGAAATCAGGATGCTTTAAACGAAGCTACTGCTACAATGACTTCATTAAGTGAGTCTTTAAGCAACTTCTCTGGAGATGCTGAATTCTCTAAAGCTGAAGCTTATTACAAAGAAGTACAAGCTGAATTAGAGCAAATGTAATTTTATATTACCAACAAACAATTAAGGCTTTCCCATTGGAAAGCCTTTTTTTATGGAATCAATTCTGGGTTGATATCCAATAAGTTTTCATTTAAATATTGGGTAAGAAATTCTTGTGTTAGATATTTAGCTCCTGCAATATTAGATCCATATAACTCCCCTAAAACTTCTTTATCTAAATATTGCTTAAACATCTCACAAGATGTAGGTGCATAACTAAAATGCCAAGGTTCATATTCAAAACCCTTTCTACCCGGCTTATCAGTATAAACTTCATAGAACCCAAAACCTTTTGCATGATCATTCAACCATAATTTAAATTCATAATATGGACCTCCCATATTAAAGTGTTTTTCATTGAGTGGGTTGGATGGGATATTCTTAGCAGAAGCAATGATATCAAAATCAGTTCCCCAATGATGACGAGAAGTACCTGGAATGGTACTGTATTGAATAATTTTTGCAATCGCTTGTTCTGGGGATAAGCCAGACTTAGTGAATTTATTGTACTTATTATCCCAAATTCTCTTTTGATGATTATAACTCCTATAACTAGAAACTACATAAGGCTTAAAACCATCTTTTGAAGCTGCCGCCAACATATTTTTAAGTGCCTCTGATGCTTCAAATCTTAGATTATATCCATTACCATATAAAGGAGCTTTAGATTTCCCCATAAGGTCCTCAATAGAATAATCTTCTACCTTATGACTTAACCTGTCTAATGCCATGACTGGCATAGGCATTAGCGCTGATACTCCTAGCCAGCTAATCCCTTTTATAAATTCACGTCTATTATACATCACCTACAGAATTATAATCTATCGATTGATCATCTACACCATCTCCATCCTTATCTTTATTAGTCAACAGTAAACCAGTAAGCATCACAATCATACTTCCTAATATCACAATCAATAAAACTTTTTCATTAATAATTTGATTGGCAAACTCTAAAGGCAAATCTAAAAATAACAAGATTGTAATTAAACCTCTTGGAGCGATAAATGCCGTAGGAACAATTCTCTTGTATTGTGTAGCACCAATATAAGCAAATCTTATTACAAGAATAATAAATAAAATGGCTAAACCATATATATAGGTTTCGCCAGACAAGAACATATCTACCGTAATATTGAAACCAAAGAATAAGAAAAATCCCGTTCTAATTAAAAATGTAGATTCTGCTGTTAATATATGAAATTCATGTAAACCTTCTTCTGCCTTTTTGGTATTAATGTATTTACGCCATTTTACAGGCAATAAATTACGAGAGTTGGCCATAAATAAACCAAAAAAGAAAATAATGATGAGTGCTGATAAATGGAACTTTTTAGCAATTACATAAGCCAAAATTAATAAAGATAGGATTAAGAAAAACTTAACCTTATGAGAAATTCTGGCTATTAATTCAATCAAGATATAAGTAACTACAAATGAAATTCCGACAACTAGAATAATCTCAAAAAATAAGGAAATAAAAGAACCTAAATTTACAATATGTGGCACCTCTAAGGCTAATCCTGTTTCATCATTCACTAAATGGTATTTTAGAAAATAGAATAAAACAATCCCTAATATATCAGAAAATGTTGATTCATAGGTTATAAATTCCTTGTCTTTGTCTATAAGACCCGCCGCACTAGGTATGGCTACAGCACTGCTTATAATAGCTAATGGTGTTGCATCTAGCATACTTTCTAGAAAGGGTATGCCCAACCAGTAATGAATCATATAAGCTAACGAAAAGGTGGTAAGTAATAATATCACCAAAGCGGATAAAAAGCCTTTGATAATAACTTTTCGTTTTTGTTTATTGATTTCTAATTCTAAAGCACCTTCTAATACAATTAAAATTAGACCAATCGTCCCAAATGTAGGTATAATACGCTCTAGGTAAGGTATATGATAGTTAAATGCATCTGCAACCCAACGCAAGCCAATTCCCGTAGCAATCAATAAGATTACCGACGGGAACTGTGTTTTTCTTGCAAAAGCGTCAAATAAATAAGAAAATATAATGAGCAGGGACATCCCACCCATAATTAAATAAATATCCATTAGGCTGTTTTAACAGTACTCAATCTAGCGATTTCAATAATAACTTCTGTTGCTTTTTCCATAGCTTCTAAAGTTACATATTCAAATCTACTATGAAAGTTCTGTCCACCAGCAAAAATATTGGGACACGGCAACCCTTTATAAGATAATTGTGCGCCGTCTGTACCACCTCGTATTGGCTTAATGATAGGTTTAATATCAATATTTTCCATGGCTTTTTTAGCCAAATCAACGATGTACATTTTATCCTTAATCATTTTATGCATATTATAATACTGATCTTGAATATCTAATGTGATTCTTTTTTCTCCGTAAGATTGATTGAAGCGCTGTGTCAACTGTCGTAAGAAATCCTTTCTTTTCTCAAACAATTCATCATCAAAGTCCCTAACAATCATCTCAAGCGTTACCTTATCTGGTCCACCATGTATAGCTGTTTGGTGATAAAATCCTTGTCTACCTTCTGTACTTTCTGGCACCTCATCCGCGGGTAGTGCTGCGGCAAACTCTCTTGCCATATGCAAAGCGTTAATCATCTTATCTTTTGCATAACCCGGATGCACCATTTTACCTTGGAAAGTTACAACTACTCCTGCTGCATTAAAGTTCTCATACTCTAGCTCTCCAACAGAACTTCCATCCATAGTATAAGCCCAATCAGCTCCGAACTTTTCTACATCAAATAAATGAGCTCCTTTTCCTACCTCTTCATCCGGTGTAAAACCTACCGCAATACGTGGTCTTGGAATATCGGGATTATTGATTAAATATTCTACAGCGGTCACGATCTCTGCGATACCAGCTTTATCATCAGCACCTAAAAGTGTAGTCCCGTCAGTAGTAATAAGCGTTTGTCCGTGAAAATCTTTTATTTCAGGGAAATCTCTGGTGTTCAGAACAATATCTTTTTCTTTATTCAATGTAATATCACCACCATGGTAATCCTCCCAAATCTGAGGCTTTACATCTTTACCTATAAAATCTGGAGAGGTGTCAAAATGTGAAATAAACCCTATGGTTGGTAAATTCTTATCTTCTTGATTAGATGGTAAATACCCCATAACATAAGCATGGTCATCAATGCTCACGTCCTCTAGGCCTATTCGCTCTAATTCCTCTTTAAGGTAGTTTGCAAGATCCCATTGCTGCGGAGTACTAGGTATCTCCTCTACGCCTGGTTTACTTTCAGTATAGGTTTTTACGTATTTTAAAAATCTGTCTAATAATTTATCTTTCCACACATTTTCCATAAGATGATATTTTTGAGATGGTAATAATATAAATTTTAATTATATTAGGCAAGTTAATATGAACCTATGATACACATAACAGAATGCCCAAGGGATGCAATGCAAGGTAGGAAAAGTTTTATTCCTACAGAAGTTAAAATTAAATATATTCAGTCCTTAGTTGATGTGAATTTTGATATTTTGGACTGCGGAAGTTTTGTTTCATCTAAGGCTATCCCACAAATGGCCGATACTCAAGAGGTACTAGATGCACTCAAGCTAGAAGGTTCCAATACACAATTATCTGTCATTGTAGCCAATACTTCTGGAGCCAAAAAAGCTGCAGCCAATAAAAAAGTCGATATCTTAGGATTTCCTTTTTCCATCTCAGAAGAATTTCAGAAAAATAACACCAATGCCACAAGAAAAGAAGGTCTAGAGAGAATTTTAGAAATACAGAAAATCGCTAAAGATGCTAATAAAAAGTTATTAATCTACACCTCTATGGGGTTTGGAAATCCATATGATGAACCATGGTCTGTAGAATTATTGATGCAATATATAGAGGTATTAAATGGCTATGGAATAGAATTAATTAAATTATCTGATACCATTGGCGTAGCGGATATTGATGATATAAAAACGGTTTTTTCTACCTTAATCCCCACCTACCCTCATATTCAGTTTGGCGCACATTTTCATACCATTTATGACGAATGGTACGCAAAAGTGAATGCAGCTTATGAAAGTGGCTGTAGACATTTTGATGGAGCAATTCAAGGGCTTGGCGGTTGCCCTATGTCTAAGTCTAAGATGGTTGGAAACATGCCTACAGAAAAATTAATCTCTTTTATACAATCCAAAAATGAAACTAGCCAAATCAATCCTTTGGCCTTTGAATCGGCTTTTAATAATGCCTTAACGGTATTTTAGATTACAATAACCTATTTTTGAACTTTTAATCATTTACTAGGCGTAAATTAAACTATGAATAAATCACTTCTTTTATCTTTATTCTTCTTAGGGCTTCAGTGGGCTTCTGCACAAGAAAATCAAGATATCATTATAAATAATCACCACTTCTCTGTACAAGAATTTAAAGATAATTATAATAGAAATATTGAATCTGAAGGTTTAGAAAAGGCTTTACATGACTTTATAGATTTCAAATTAATGTCGATTTATGCTATTGATAAGCAAGTGGATACCACGTCTTATTTTAAAAATAACTGGAAATTGTATCGTGAAGACCAAAGTAAAAATTACCTAGAATCAGAATCATTAAAAGAAAAACTTGCAGCAAAAATATACGAAGGATTAAAGACTGAAAAAAGAATAGAGTTTTTTAATGCCACAGACAAATACATACTGAATCCTACGGAATTAAAGAAAGTAAAAAGTGATTTTGCCTTATTAAAAACTCAGATTTGTGACCAGCAAGATAGTGTATCAGTACAAAACTACAGAGCAAAAAATCAAAGTAGTCCATTTTGGACTAAACCATTTACGCTACCCTATCAGATAGAGGAAGCCATACGCAAAACAGCTGTGGGTGAATGTTCATCAATCATAGAGGAAGATTTCAACAGCTATTTTGTAAAAATATTAGAAGAAAAGAAAGTGGAGAATTTACCTCCTTATGAGCATATTAAAAATAATTTAATCAATGGCATAAGTCAAACTTCATACAATGAAATACTGCAGGATGATTTGGTAGCAAGAATTCAAGATCATATTGAATTTACAGAAAATAGAAGAGCGATTGAAGAAGTTGCGCAAGTCTTTCAGAACAATATTAAAACAAATCAAAAAGTTGATTTCTCTGGAGATAAAATAATCTGGAAAACTACGCATACAACTTATAATCAAAAAGATTTATTAGCAACTTTAAATGAAGAGTTTCAAGACCATGATGCTGTTAAGAAAGAAGAATTTAAGTATTTATTAACTTATCTAATTCCAATTTTAAAACAAGATTTTATCATTCAATCTTATAAAGACCACTTAGAAGAGTTTGAGCCAACTTTTGCTAAGAATTTAAATCTAATGCGTGAAACACTTTATGTTAATTATTTTATAGAGAAATATGTATATCAAGAGGCAGAAAAGGATAGTATTGGACAAGCTTTATATTTAAAACAAAATAGCGACCAATACCAATGGCCAAAGCGATATGATCTTACAATATATCGATTTTATGATAATAAGGTAGAAAAAGAACTAAAACGTTTAATCAAACAGGAAAAAAACCATTCAAAAATATTAAATTATTTTAACCAACCAGGGCAAAAACCTGTCGTGGTAATCACCAATGGGAAGCTTTCAACAAAGAACCCTCAATTACCAACTCAATTTAATCCAAATAAAAAAATTCAAAAAGGAACCTATTTAACCCAGCCGGCAATTTATGTAGTTAACGATATTTTAGCTCCACGCACCATGACCGTTAAAGAAGCTGGGCTTCCATTTTTAGAAGCCTACAAAGGTGCATATTATAATCAAAAACTGGAGGAATTACGAAACAAAGCTGAAATTACAATTCCGAAGAGTCTACAAGAATGAGAATTTTAATAGGTACGATTATTATATTTTGCATATTTAGTTGTGATAACAGTAAAAACGAAAGTGCGGTAGCCACTTATGGAGATTTCGCACTCACAAGAACAGCATTTAAACAATTATTGCCTAGTGGTCTAGAACAAGAAGATAGTATCGCCTATGCCAATCAAATCATAGAACAATGGGCCAAAAATAAAGTCCTTCTTCACAACAGCCAAGATATTTTATCTGAAGAGGAATTAGAACAAATTGAATTGAAAGTGGCACATTATAGAGAAGATATTACAACGTCTTTTATTGAAGAAAAATTGATGATGAATTTTAATGATTCTATTTCTGATGCTGATCTTCAAGCGTATTATGAGGAATTTACAGATAGTTTTGTCTTAGATAAAGACTACTTGAACTACCGCTTCATAGTGATTCCAGAGGATTCTGCCTATACCTATAAAAAGCTACTTAGAAATAATAAATATGGTGAATTAGAGGCTAAATTAAAATTGCATGATTATGCACATGATTTAAGCCATGATAATTGGATTTCTAAAGAAAGCTTTAACCAAACAAATTATTTTCCAGAAGAGTTAAAACATGTGAACATCAATACCAAGAATCAGATTTTCACCGTTAAACAGAACTCTAACGTTTATATCTTTGAATTGATTGATTATAGAAAGGCAAAAGAGCATGCACCTTTACCGATTGTAAAAGATATGATTAAAAATGTGTTAATCAATAAAAGAAAGTTAAATTTGCTTTCTGAAAAGAAAAAGGAACTATATAACAAAGCATTACAAAATGATGAGATTAAAAGAAATTAAAGCATTACATATTTTCACAATGATGCTCTTACCTTTGCTAGGTTTTTCGCAAGAAAAAAAGATAGATGGTGTAGCAGCTGTGGTAGGAAATGAAGTGATTTTAGAATCTGATATACAACGGGATTATCAATTAGCACAGCAACAAGGGGTTGAAATGACAGATAAATGTGCTTTTGTGAGTAATATGCTAGTACAAAAGATGGTTCTGCACCATGCTAAAAATGACACCTTGGTGGCAGTAGCAGATGAACGTGTAAAAGCTCGCGCTAGGCAAGTACTAGAAGATTTTAAAAGTAGAGGGTCAGAAGAAGAAATCTTGTCTGTATATGGTGTAAAAACTATGGCAGAACTACAGAATGAAATTGAAATCTTAGTGAAGGATAACCAATTGGTAGAGAAAAAAAGAGGACTAATTGAGAAAGATATTGATGCATCTCCAATAGAAGTAAAAGATTTCTTTAACACTTATCAAAGTGAATTACCAGAGATGAAAGAAGAGGTTGAATTATCGCACATTGTGATTCACCCAGAGATCACAGAAACACACAAAGAAGAAATTAGAAAGAAACTTTTAGGGATCAAAAAAGAAATTGAAGAAGGCGCAAGTTTTGCAACCAAAGCAATCTTATATTCAGACGATCCAGGCTCTAAAGATAAAGGTGGATTATACGAAAATATAAAAAGAGGTACTTTTGTACCTGAATTTGATGCGGTGGCTTTTAACTTAGAAGAAGGTGAAATATCTGATCCTGTTGAAACGCAATTTGGATTTCATTTAATCCAATTAGACAAAAGAAAAGGGCAGGCGATTGATGTCCGTCATATCTTGGTTTCAGCAGAGCCTACCACAGAAGAAATGGCAGAAGCAAGACATTTAATAGATTCTATTAAAACAAAAATTAAAGATAGGGAGATGACCTTCAAAGAAGCTGCAAAACAATATTCTGTGGATAAATACACTAGATATAATGGTGGTAAATTGACTAACATGCAAAATGGTGAAACTAAATTTGAAAGAAGTAGTTTACCTACCAAGCAAGTTTATGCGATTGCTGGCTTGCAACCTGGTGATATTTCTGATGCTTTTGAAACAGAACATGATCGGAAAAAGGCTTTGGAGATTTTAAAATTAGACAACATCATTCCTGCACATAAACTTTCTCTTGAAACGGATTACACCAGAATCAAGAACATGGCTGTGCAACAGAAAAAACAAGAAAAATTGTTCGATTGGATAAGAGAAGAATTATCTGATACTTTCATCAAAATTCATGAAGATTACCAATCTTGTAATTTTGACTTTAATTGGACTAAAAATTAAAAATATATCTCGTTTTTTTTAAACTCATTAAAGACTGCTTAAATCAAGGCAGTCTTTTTTTATGTGTTAAACTTCTTAAATCCTTTTAATTTTCATAACTTGAAGTATTCATGTTTACATTATATATCATATAAAAATCACAGCCTAAATGATTCAACTTGATACTTTAGAAAAATTAAAGACCAGGGATAAGCTTATCCAATTCTTGGAGAAGGGTACAGATACACATCCACTTTATCAAAAGGTTTTAGAAAAATATTATTATGAAGAAGAGCTCACAAAACTACAAGCAGAACTTGTAGAGTTGCAACGCTATATTCAATTAAATAACAAGAAAGTTACTATCTTATTTGAAGGCAGAGATGCCTCTGGTAAAGGGGGAACGATTCGCAGGTTCTCAGAACATTTAAATCCAAGGGCAAGGCGTGTTGTAGCACTCAATAAGCCTACAGAAATAGAAAGACGCCAATGGTATTTTAATCGATACATTAAAGAATTACCAAACGGTGGCGAAATTGTTTTCTTTGATAGAAGCTGGTATAACAGGGCTGTTGTAGAACCTGTAATGGGTTTCTGTGATGAAAAACAATACGAGCGTTTTATGGTACAAGTACCTGAGTTTGAACATATGTTATATGAATCAGGAACTAAAATCATTAAATTCTGGTTTTCAGACTCTAAGAAAGAACAACTAAAGCGTTTTGAAAAACGCTTGAAAAATCCCTTAAAGAAATGGAAATTTAGCCCAGTGGATGAAAAAGGTCAAGAACTATGGAATGAATTCACGCATTATAAAAACGAAATGTTTGCCAGAACACATACTTCATTTTGTCCTTGGATTATTGTAAATTCTAATGATAAGAAAAAAGCACGTTTGGAAAGTATCAAGTATGTTTTATCTCAATTTGATTATGACCATAAAGGTGAGAATTATACCAATATACTCCCCGACCCTAACGTCGTGAATAGATATTTCCGTATGGTGAAACAATTAGATAAATAAGCATGAGCAAAAAGGAAATAACAAAAGAAGAATTAGAGATTTTAAATTCTAAAGAGGGTTTACGCGCTTTATTATTAGAAGAAAAAATCAATCCCAAAAAAGCCTTGAAAAATGTAAAATATGAGAACCGCATAGAGGAATTACAAGAAGAGCTTCTTATTATGCAACAGTGGGTGGTTGATAATAAGAAAAAAGTGGTCATCTTATTTGAAGGTAGAGACGCTGCGGGTAAAGGTGGGGCTATTAGAAAAACCGTAGAGCATTTACCCCCTAGAGAAGTACGTACCGTGGCTTTGCCTAAACCAGATGAAGTGGAAGAAGGAAAATGGTATTTCCAACGTTATATCAATCAACTACCTCAAGAAGGAGAAATTGTGTTCTTTGATAGAAGCTGGTATAACCGAGCAATCGTAGAGCCCGTGAATGGTTTTTGTACTCAAGCACAATACCAGACATTTATGGATCAGGTAAATGAAATGGAAAAAATGATGACTCAATCAGGTTTAATCTTAATCAAAATGTACTTCTCTATTACAAAGAAAGAACAAGAACGCCGATTGAAGGATATTATAGACAATCCTGTAAAGCGTTGGAAGTTTAGTAAAGTGGATGAGCGGGCTTTAGCTTTATGGGATGATTATACCAGATATAAAGAAGCGATGTTTAAAGAAACACAGAAATATGTTCCTTGGAAAGTCATAAATGCCAACAAAAAAAATACCGCAAGAATAGAAGCTATAGAATACATTCTCGATCAAATTCCCTATGAAGGGAAGGACAAGGAGAAAATTAAACATAAAAAGATTTTCTAATTATTGAGGGGTATAAATGTCAAAAGCCGTTTAGTTATAAAACTGAACGGCTTTTGCATATAGTTTCAATAATAAGTTATTGGATTTCTACCCATAGACCTTCATCATTTTTTTCAACTTTGGCTAATTCCTTTTTAGTTAATTCTTTAATGGCCTTATCCCACTTTTTATTTGACAATCCAGACTGCTCTTTTAAGGCATTTAGCGCCATGCGATTATCCTCTTTTAAGATAGATAAAACACTTTTAGCATCTTCTGACACTTCTACAGCTTTTTTCTCTGGTTTCATTTGAGGGAAAAATAACACCTCTTGTATAGATTGTTGGTTGGTTAAAAACATAAGCAGCCTATCCATTCCTATTCCCAATCCCGCTGTGGGTGGCATCCCATATTCTAAAGCTCTCAAGAAATCTTGATCTATAAACTCTCCTGCTTCATCATCTCCTTTTTCTGCTAACTTGACTTGCGCCTCAAAACGTTCTCTTTGATCAATCGGATCATTCAACTCAGAATATGCATTCGCAATTTCTTTACCACAAACCATTAATTCAAAACGTTCTGTTACTCCCTCTTCGCTTCTATGCATTTTAGTCAATGGACTCATTTCTTTGGGATAATCTGTGATAAAAGTGGGTTGAATGTAATGTGGCTCACATTTCTCACCAAAAATTTCATCAATCAACTTCCCTTTTCCCATCGTTTCATTCACTTCAATGCCCATCTCTTCTGCTGCCAGCCGAATTTCATCCTCAGATTTACCTTTGATATCAAATCCAGTATGTTCCAGAATCGCATCTCTCATAGTAATTCTTGGGTAAGGTGCTTTAAAGTCTATTTCGTAATCACCAAATTGAGCTTTGGTAGATCCATTGACAGCTTTTGCACAATGCTCTAATAACCTTTCTGTGAAATCCATCATCCAGTTATAATCTTTGTATGCTACATAAATTTCCATCGCGGTAAACTCTGGATTATGCGTTCTATCCATACCCTCATTTCGGAAATTCTTAGAGAATTCATAAACTCCATCAAACCCTCCGACAATCAGTCTTTTCAGGTATAACTCATTGGCAATCCTCATATATAAAGGAATATTCAATGCATTATGTTGTGTGATAAATGGACGTGCCGCAGCTCCTCCTGGAATAGATTGCAAAATTGGCGTCTCCACCTCCATGTAATCATGTTGATTAAAGAAATCCCGCATCGCCGTAAAAAGCTTGGTTCTTTTGATGAAAATTTCTTTCACTTGTGGATTCACCACCAAATCTGCATAACGCTGGCGATAACGTTGTTCTGGATCATTAAAACCATCATGCACATTTCCTTCTGCATCAGTTTTTGGTAATGGAAGTGGTTTTAATGATTTACTTAGCAAAGTGAAATCTGTTACTTTTACAGTCTTCTCCCCTACTTTGGTCATAAATAATTCCCCTTCGATCCCTACAAAATCACCAATATCTAATAGTTTTTTATAAACATCGTTGTATAATGTCTTATCCTCTCCAGTGCAAATTTCGTCTCTATTAAAATAAACTTGTATACGACCTTCTGAATCTTGCAACTCTGCAAAGGAAGCTTTCCCTTGAATACGTCTAGCCATTAACCTACCAGCTAGTTTTACTTTTTTACCTTCTTCAAAATTCTTCTTCAAGGAAGCTGTGGTATCCTTCACATCATAACCTTCTGCTGGATAAGGATTGATATTTAATTTCTTTAACTCTGCTAACTTTTCTCTTCTTATTAATTCCTGCTCAGATAATGCCATAAGTTATTATATATAAGTTTTAATACCCTTTAATGTTCCCTGCAAATTTATCATTTTTATTACGATTAATGATTAATTTGGTCAAAACTCATCAAAAGAAGTCTATTGTAATCTTCATGGTAATTAGTAATGTGTAAAGACAAAAAATCTATCAATATCTTGTTTTGGCTTTCATAATCTATTGAATACTTACACTCTTCAACATAAAATAAATATGAATTCTATTACAGATTATAATGGTGACGTTATGTAAAATTTCTGTAAATAGAACGTTATGTACATATTATATTTAAAACCGAACAATTATATTTTTTTCTTTAAATACTATGTTTGCATAATGAAGGGCTTTAATTTAACAGCTAAGAAACCGGCGTTTTTATTTGTATTGTTTCTGAGCACTTTTTTCATTTTCTTCGGACGAAGTATAGAATCACTTCTATGGGAAGTCCCATTACGCGCATTCTTTTGGGATGAGGGATGGCTAAAGCCTATCATAGAAGGCGTTTTCAATTATGATTGGTATGCATATTCTACCAATCCAATGATTGATCAAGGCATCCAAGTTTTAAATGATATTCTTGGTGGATTATTGACTCTTTCCACCTTAGCAGTCATATTTCTATATCAAGGTAAGTTTGAACCATATGCTAAAGTATTTATAATAATAGGCAGTATCATTGTTGGTATCATCTTACTATTAGAATATAAAGAAAAATTTTATCACCTCGCACAGTTTCTAGAAGGTTTTATTCAATTTTTTACTCCCATTGTTCTATTGCTATTTTTGAATCAATCTTTGGATTTACACAAAACTAAAATTGTTTTAAAATTAATCGTGGCCTTTACTTTTATTGGTCATGGCTTATATGCGGTCAATTTGTATGCTACGCCGGGCAATTTTATAGATATGATTATCGTCTTACTCGGCTTTAGTGAACCCATGGCTAAAAATTTTCTAATATTGATAGGTTATTTTGATATTCTATTAATAGTTCTATTATTAATTCCCTATACAGAAAAATTGGCTTTATACTATGCAATCATCTGGGGGCTTCTTACCGCATTGGCAAGATTTGCCTATTACTTCAAATTAAACGGTTACGATATTAGTTCTTTAGAAGCTATCCATGCCACGATTTATAGACTACCGCATGGGCTGGTACCTTTATCTATATTATTA
>JBPCUN010000140.1:0-4675 GCA_051011115.1 Weeksellaceae bacterium | reverse complement strand
ACATCAATCTCTATTCCTTTTGAAACGCTTTCACCAGTTTGTTCGAAGACACCTGGGTTAGATGGTCCTATACCAGTTAGTAAATTAGTTTTGGTTAAATGATAAAAACTCAGACTACTATAAAATCTTCCTCCAAACCACTCTTTTTTCAACCCAATTTCTTTATTTTTACCATAGGTAGGTTTAGCAGAACTTCCATCTACAAGTGTTCCTGTCTGTTCATTAAAACTTTCATCATACAAAGCATACGCTGTTAATGTTGGCTGTAAGACTGCGGTAACACCTAACCTTGGCGTAAGAGCATAATTTCTCACTTCTTTACTATCATTAGCAGCACTCATTTTTTGAGTGGCTGTATACCTGACGCCCCCACTAACGCGCAAATTTTCATTCATCAAGCGTAACTCATCTTGCAAATAAAAAGATTCATACTGGTAATGATTATGATAATACGCCCCTCTCTCTCTTAACGATTTATCCCTATTAGGTGCTGGTATATCCTTCGGTCGCAAATTACCGTACACGGGATTATAAATATTGAATGTAGAACCTACACGCGGTGACAAAGTAGACCAATCAGCTAAATGTAACTTATCTCCTATATCTATTCCCGCCAATATAGAATTCTTTACTGAGCCAAAATCTATCATGCCCCTTGTATAAAATTGTGCAGAAGTAATTTCATTCAGGTTATCATTTATACTCAGACTTCGTACCACATCTCCTTTTTTAGTAAGAGATGTGGGATCATCAGCCAAGACAATAGAATTATAATCAGCATATAAGGATTCTCCCTCCATACCAGAGTTCACATAGCCTAATTTCCCCACAACTAGCCAATTATCTTTAATTTGATGTGATATTTTTGCAAAGACATCATACGAATATACCTGCGTTGGGTCTATAATTGGGTCTGAAAATGTAAATGCACGATCTACCTCTTTGAACCCATCAATACCATAATTATATTTAGCATAGCCACCAGCAAAATTATTACGATGATATGTAAACTCTAACAAAAAATCGGTTTTTCTATTAAAGTTATATTTAAAGGAAGAGTTTAAGGCATATTGCCGATGTTCTACAAAACGTTGATGTGAATTAGATTTAGTACCCATTAGATTAAATCTACCATAGAAATTACCTTTTTTATTAAGATTTTGTTCAATATCCAATGTAGCACGAGTCAATCCAATGCTTCCCATCATAATATTTGCAGTCCTTTTATTTGCACCATGAGGTTTTTTAGTAACTATATTAAAAAAGCCACCAGGTTGTGTATTTCCCATCATAAAACCTGCAGGACCTTTCACAAACTCAACCCTTTCCACAAAAGACATATCTTCTCTTAAAGGACCAAAGGTTCCCTGTACATTTATACCATTCCTTAAATTAGTAGCATTATAACCTCTTACAGCTATGCCTACGTTCGCTTCTTCCTGATGTAAAATTGTACGGACGCCACTAACATTGCTTGTCCAGCCTTCTGCAATATTGATCAACTGTTGAGCTGCGATTTGGTCTGAAGATAAAATCTGGATGTTTTGTGGCACATGTAAGATCGATTCATCAACACGCAAGGAGTTAGATACAGTGAGGTCTTTATTTGCACGTATTTCTATCTTATCCAAATCCACTACATTTAATTGGTGGATATAATTAAATGTTAAATATTCATTTTCCTCTAGATGAAAATTGTATATATCTTTAACCCCAAATTCATCTAATTGTAGTGTATAATAACCTTCTGGCAAACTTTCAAAAATATAATATCCATTATCATCCGTATATGTTCTTTGTAAACCGTTATTTAATAAAAGTTCTATGCCACTCAATGGATATTTATTTTCATTCAATATTCTACCAGAAATACTATTTGCCACTTGTGCTTGTAAAATATGGCATGTAAAAATTAATGTTGTAATTAAAACTATTAGTCTCATCTCCTTTAATTATTTATATTTGTTTTAAATAAAAATTAGGATACGAAAGTATATAGCTTAATGATTATAAACGTTACAATTTGGCAAAAAGAGATTAGTAAATGGACATAAATAAGAATGATAAAATTTATTCAGAAATATTAAACTTTTTTAATTCAACAAATTCTAGCGATAAAGAAAAATGGCTAAAAAATAATACAGGAGAATTTTATACCTCTGAAATATACAGAGATAATATTTTTACAGTAAGAGAGTATGAATATTTATATTATTCTGATCACAAGATTGAAATCACTACCACAGAAAATCCAGATTATGTCGAAGTAGCTTTTTTCCTAAGTCCACACCCTATCAAGGACAGTATTAATAATATAACAACATATTATAAGCCATTACATTGTTATGTCTATTCCATATCCAACAGTAGTGAAGTAACGATTTGGTTTGAAAAAAATAATAGATATAGAAATCTCGATATTTATATCAAAAAAAATTACTTTAGTAATTTGGAAACAGATATTCCTCAGTTAAATCACTTTGTTGAAAAACTTAATATGACAGCGTCTGGTATTAATCATTTATATCCTGAGTCCATTCCCATAAATGCCAAAATATTTCATTTACTGAAAAAATTAAGAACTTCTCCATTCAAATCTTTCGCCAAACAATTATTTGTTAATTCTATCATATATGAAATTCTTCTTGAGATTCATCAAATAAGCAAGTCTCAAAATAAAGGATTAACCTATCATACTCAACAAAATGTAAATAAAGAAGACTTGGAGAAAATTAAAACCATCGAAAAATATATTATAGCAAATTTAGGTGAACAATTTAGTATTGATTATTTAAGTAAAAAATTTGGCATTAATCGTACAAAATTAAAGGAAAATTTCAAGAAGGTATATGGCAAAGGCGTATTTGAATATACATTTAGTTATAGAATGCAAGAGGCCTCTGAATTATTAATGACACACAACCAAACAATTAAAGAAATTTCCTACCTCCTAGGTTATTCCTCTCCAACATCATTTTCAACAGCGTTCAAAAAACATACGGGAATTGCTCCAAGTGAATTCAAAAAAGCACATATAAAAAATTCTAAATTTTATAAATAATATAATCAAAGCGTTGACAATCCCAATATTAAGCAGGAAAATGGATTATATATTTACATAGATAAGACTTCTTGGGCATTAATTATGACAGAAGAGGCTATGACTTTGAGTACATCCTATATAGATGGGCCATCCTTAAATTTTACTAGAAAATAAACTAAATTACCATTATAATGGTAAATCTATTGATGATTTAAAATCCATAATTCAACAACTTCATTTTCTCTCCACTTCGCTTCACGTTTAGTTTTATTTGAAGCTCTTTTTACGGGTCGTTTTAAATATTGTTCTAATTTGAACCTTCCTCCTTCTTCTAGTTCTCTTTTAATTGGATGTTCTGTAGTCAGATTAGTAATCTCTGCAAGGTTAGAGAATAATAAGACTAGTTTACCATCAGCAGATAAACGCTTTTTAGATTCGTGAAAGAATCTTTCAAATAAATCATTCGTATAATAGATAGCTTCATCTAAATTTTCAGGATTTTCTGGCGTTGGTAACCAGGGGGGATTAAAGACAATTAATTCAGTCTCTTTATCAAATTTCCCAAATAAATCTCCATGATCTAAATCGATTTTTCTAGACAATTTAGTCTCTCCCATAAAATCCAATAGCCCTACAATGGCATTTGGATTCGTATCCGTACCCATCACTTTCTGAAAACCATGCTTTACTAGAATAAAAGTCAAAATTCCACTACCTATACCGATATCATAAGCAAACTTTTTAGCACCATTATACTTTTTTAACCAATTATCAAAAAGGAACAAATGATCAAATCTTGTAGGGAAATATGTTCCATAATAAGGATGTAATTTATTTCTTAATACTGGAACTAAAATACCATTTTTATACCATTGCCAAGAGCTATTTAATCCTTGCACTTGTGGATAAGTAAGATAGAATTCTTTTTGATCCGAATACAAAATCTCAAGCCACCCAATGTCCGGAGCTTTCTTAACGTTTAATTTATAATCTTTGATTTCAATCAAAACTCTATTAGATAGTTTATGATACATATCTCTAAAAGAACGTTGATCTAAAAAACTACCAGTGCTAAACCTTTGTCTTAAACGCTTTTCTAATGTACTCAATAAATCTAATCCATTACTATAAAATTGTGTAATAAGAATCATAGAACCAGATTCTAACAAAGCGATAGTATCGTCTACATCCATACTTCTATTAAATTCTTGGATAGAAGAATCCTTTATAATTGGCTTTGGCTTATTGATATTTAGATTTTGTTTCATGAATATGAATTTATAGCTTAAAATAAGAAATATTATAGATAATATTCATAATTAAAAGAAACTAAGTATACTATTAAATTTAACTTAGAGTCTTCTAAATATTGCAATAGAAGAAACATTAGAATTATTATACATCCCTTTAGAATGGTTTGTAACTAACAGGTATATTGAAAACTGTCAAAAGGATATATGCTATAATAAGTTTGACTATAGGGTATAAAAAAAGCCTTACTGCTAGTTAGCAATAAGGCTTTAATATAAAGAATGGCGACGACCTACTCTCCCTCTTTCGAAGTACCATCGGCGCTGGCAGGCTTAACTTCTCTGTTCGGAATGGGAAGAGGTGAGCCCTGCCGCTATAATC
>JBPCUN010000139.1:0-3164 GCA_051011115.1 Weeksellaceae bacterium | reverse complement strand
TGCTTGTACCAAAGGCCTATACAAGTTTCTGATCCATCCTGCTATGGTTCTTACTTTAAGAGCAGGTTTTCTTAGGTTGTTTTAGGGTGTGATACGGGGTTTATACTACTTACATACGGAGTAACTAGGGAGTAACTACGGGTGAACCCCTAAGGATGCTTTTATTTATAAGGGTTTAGAGCGGTTGAAAACAGGCATAACCTGTATTGATTCAAGGGAGTGGACTTTGAAAAATTAAGACACTCCTTTTTTCTTAAAGTCCAAAAAAACGAGGCTATTATTTAAGCTGTGTATAGAAAAAATGACCCGTCCTAAAATAACTATACAGATTAATAAATAAATCCTGATATCAGGACACAACCCTTTTTCTAAATCCTAAAATGACCGTATATTTTTCATACACTCTCCATACACTATCTATACTTGAGCCATACTTGAGCTATATAGAAGCTAAACTGTTTGTGGACATATGCTTACATGAATGAGATTGCCACGTCCTTCGTCCTCGCAATGACAGGTAGACTTATTTTAAAACAATTCATGGATCTTATTGTACACCAGGTGGCTTTCCCAACCTCTGTAAAGCAGGTAATCTGCCAATTTCTTTTTTTTCTTTAAAGGATTGGTTTCTTTAATGCTGGCTGCTTTTTTTTCTGCCAAGGCATGAAAGGTGTTTAAGTAGTCTGCTTCTGAAATGTCCTTAAAAGCTTCCTTGATATTGAAAGGGCTAATGTCGCGTTTTTTAAGTTCCAGTTCCAAACGTTTGCGACCCCATTTTTTAACACGGAATTTGCCACGCACATAAGTTGTTGCAAAACGTGTTTCGTTAAGGAAATCGTGTTCCAGTAAATGCACCATAATCACATCTATGGCTTCTGGAATCATGCGCATATCCCGAAGTTTTTGGGCGACTTCTTTATGGCAACGTTCCTGGTAGGCACAGTAGTTTTCAAGGGTTCTTTTGGCTTCTTCAACCGTGTATGTTTTAACCAATTTCATAGCTGCAAGATACTAACAATTTGTTAACAAGTAAGTAACTGTAAGCCATTGTATTATATGATAATTTGTGTTATATTTGAGTGCTCATTTTTTAATGAGCCTTAATTAATTATTCCCTATGATTAAAAAATACTCCCTTGTATTAGCAGCTTTCTTGTGCTTTGTTTTGTCTGGTTTTGGGCAACTTAATATTACAACAACTAATACAAACTATACTATTGACTTCGACAATACTGTTTCTGGTGTTAATAATGGAACTTTCGCAGGCACTGGTTGGCAAGCTAATCCAATAGCAGGAAGATTAGACTCTGATGCATGGGCCTATACTGGAATGAGCGATGGGGATTTAACATTTAATGGATTTCGAAGTGGCGGTGTCCATGGCAGAGGTAATTCAAATTTTGGAGTTTCGACAGGTGGTTGGTATGCTTTTAATAATCCTGGGAATGGTGCATCATTAGGATGTCAACCTGGAAGTAGCGATTGGACATCTGGTACATTGACATTAAGAATTCAAAACAATACTGGAGTAAGTGTAACTGAGTTAAATTTAGATTATGATATAATTTGTTTTAATGATCAACCTAGAGCAAACACTTTTGATTTTTCTCATTCTGCTGATAATTCTTCCTACACGAATGAAAGTTCTTTAGACTATACTTCACCAGCTGCCCCAAGTGGAAGTGGAGCATTAATAACTTCTTCAAGATCAATTTCGTTAACTGGATTATCAATACCAAATGGTGCATATTATTATTTAAGATGGAGTGGTGATGATTTATCTGGTAGTGGTTCGCGAGATGAATTTGCAATTGATAATATTGTTATTAATGCTCAAATTGGAACTCCAACCCCAGAACTTCAATTAGTAGATGACACAGCCACGAATCAAAATTGTGGTTATACCATAGATTTTGGAACTCAAGCTGTTTCTACAAATACAGATTTAACATTTGATATTAAAAATGTTGGGAGTGCCGATTTAGATATTAGCTCTTTTGGATTTACTGGAGATTATAGTATTGTCTCGCCTGCAACACCATTAACTATTGTTTCTGGAAACTCACAGACTGTAACCGTAAGATTTACACCTTCTGCCACAGGAACTAGAACAGGTGTCTTGACCATTAATAACAATGATAGTAATGAAAGTGCATGTACTGTAAACTTAACAGGAGTTGGGTTTGTTCCTGCTCCTGAGATTGATATTGAGCGTAGCACAGGTAGTTCTATTCCAAATGGTGCTGCTGCAAACATAGGATATAATACCATATTTGCTTCAACAGTTATGGGAAACTCTTCTGTCCCTAAAACGTATCATGTTAGCAATGAAGGAACTGCCAATTTAAATTTAACAAGTATTACTTCATCCAATCCTAGCGAATTTGCCATTAGCTTAAATCCTGGAGCATCTACCATTACACCGGGAACAGAAGTAGATTTTGAAATTACATTTTCGCCTACAGGAGTTGGTGTAAGAACTGCCATAATTACCATAATTAGTAATGATGCCGATGAAAACCCTTATACTTTTAATGTTCAAGGGAATGGTGATTGTGCAGCGGGAACTTTAACATTTTTCCCAAATAATGGCCCTGTTGGCACTGTAGTAAATGTAACTTCAAGCAATTATAATTTTGGTGGCTCAACTACTGCAACTGTAAATGGAGTTCCTGCAAGTGTTAATATAATTTCCAATAACGAAATGGAAGTGACCATACCTACTGGAGCAGCTACAGGAAATCTAGAAATCAATGACGATTTAGGTTGTTTAAGTTCCGACTTGTTTATAGTGGTTGATAAGCTTATTTCAGATTGTGAAGGAAGTTCTGGAAGCACACCTTCAGACTTATTTATAAGTGAAGTTACAGATCATGGTTCTGGATCTCATTCTTATGTTGAAATTTTTAACGGAACAGGTGCTGCCATAAACTTAACAAATTACGAAATTAGATTACATAATAATGGCGCTACAACACCAACACATATCATTCCATTAGTTGGAACAGTTGCCAGTAACGATGTATTTGTGCTTGCCTTTGGAAGTGGAGATGCAACTGATCCAAATTCAACCCATGGATATGATCAGTCTGATAATGCCACTGGTATTAACGAAGATGACCACATAAGACTTTATAACAGTTCTACCAATACATGGATTGATC
>JBPCUN010000138.1:0-37371 GCA_051011115.1 Weeksellaceae bacterium | reverse complement strand
CACGTGGAGGTGGGAAAACGCATCAATTTTACGCTTCACAGGGGAATACCATAGCCAACAATAGAATTGAGCTTACGATACAAGGTCAAACAATCACTTCTGTTTTTGGTACTAAGGAGCAAGCAACCTATAACTTTGAACAGTTAATATCTGCTGGGCTCAAAAATGATGTATTTGCAGATAAAAAAACAGAACTTACTCCAGGTCAACGAATATTAATGGATGAATTAGCAAGTATTAGTTATCAAAAATATAAAGACCTCAAATCTCATGATAAGTTTGTTCCTTATTTAGAAAACATGAGCACACTTAAATACTACGGAAAGACCAATATAGGTTCTCGTCCGAGTAAAAGAGGCAAGAGTGATTCTTTAGTTTTTAGTGATTTACGTGCGATTCCGTTTGTTGGGTCTTGGAGTCAATTAAAGCAAAATGTTCCGGGGTATTATGGATTTGGTACAGCGATTCATAGTTTTAAAGAGGAGGGTAGATTAGATGAAATCAAAGCATTGTTTCAAAATTCAGATTTCTTTAAAACTTTGGTACAAAATAGTATGATGTCTATGACTAAAACCTATTTTCCATTAACCTATTACATGAAGAATAATCCAGAATATAGTGAATTTTGGACCATGCTGCATGATGAGTTTTTGTTGTCTAGAGAGATGATGTTAGAGATTACAGGATATGATATTTTGATGGAAGATGAGCCATTATCTAGGTTATCTGTGGAAATGAGAGAAAAAATTGTTTTGCCACTATTAGCTATTCAGCAGTATGCATTGCAAAAATTACAAGAGGGAACAAGTAAAGAAGAAGTCTATGCCGATATGGTAACACGTTCACTATTCGGTAACATTAATGCGAGTAGAAACTCAGCCTAAAAAAAGTAATTTGCCTATCATTCAATCCAATTATAAGTCCCCTTTCTGGATTCGACAAATGGATCTCATGACCATTTATATGGCCAAGCGGAGAAAGGTACAAGGAGTGCATTATCAGAGAGAAAGATTAGAATTGCCAGACGGTGATTTTATAGATTTAGATTGGAGTAGAGTCACCAAGCCTACTACCAAGTGTATTATTCTGTTGCATGGCTTAGAAGGTTCCTCTAGGAGTCAATACATGTTGGGATTGGCCAATAAATTCAATCTAGATGGCTACGATGTCTGTGCTATGAATTTCAGAAGTTGTAGCGGAGAGCCTAATCGTAAATTTACTTCTTATCATTCTGGAAAAACCGATGATGTGGTTGAGGTAATAAATTATGTGCTCAACCAAAATCAATATAATAATTTAATTTTGAATGGGGTGAGTCTTGGAGCTAATGTCGCGTTAAAACTTGCTGGAGAAAATGAAGAATTGCCCAAAGAATTAAAGGCCGTGATAGCTATATCTGCACCCATAGATTTAGCAGGTTCTGCAGGAAATTTACTCAAGAAGAGAAACTTTCTCTATGCTTATAATTTTCAGCAACAATTAAAGCAAAAAGTTTTACAGAAACATACCCAATTCCCAGATCAGATTAGCCTAGATAAAATCAAAGGAATCAAGAATATTGTAGATTTTGATAATGTATATACGGCACCTGCTCATGGTTTTAAGAATGCACACGATTATTATGCAAAAAATAGCTCTTTGCAATTTCTAGAGAACATTCGTATTCCAACGCTGGTACTCAATGCCAAAAATGACTCTTTCATTTCTAAAAAATCATTTCCTTATGCTATTGCTAAAGATCATCCTTACATATACCTTGAAACTCCAGAATATGGAGGTCACGTTGCTTTTTGGCAAAAAGGAGAATTTTCCTATAATGAAAATCGAGCTTTAGAATTTGCGAATCAATTTATAGAAGAATATTAAGGTTACCATCCATTAGTAGGGATGGGTTCTTGCTTGAATTTCGGAATGAGTTGAGATCCATTCCATCTTAATATTCTTTCACTTTTATGTTCTTCGGTATGATTAGGGTTTTCATAATTATCATCTTCAAAATCTGTTTCCAAATATTCACTCGTGTATATAATATAATCCCCTTTTTTGTGTTCGTTTGGAAATTTCAACATTTCCTGCCAATAGAAAATTCCTGCATCTGCCACTTGTGTATAAGAAAATGCATCATGCCAATTGTCTGAAGGATCTATAAAGATATATTTACCACCACCATCAACACCACAAGCCTCTGCATAATAATTGATGTGCAAGATGTTTCGTACATTATTCAATCCTTTAGCGTCTGATACTTCTAATTGCATCATAGTTGAATAAACTTCAAAAGTCTTTTCATGATAGCTCGGCTCCCCTTGAGTAGGAATTCTAATTTTTAATATATATTGGTCATTTATTTTATCTAAATGGGTGTATAAAGGGATCCCATTTAACTCCACAGTCTGCAGAGATATAAAGTCTGAACGCACATAGCCTGTTTCATTGGTAGACTTAACATGTACCCAGAACGGATCGTCGTCAGAATAACTTTGATTTGTATCTTCTAAAATAGTTAGTGGGCTACCTATCGCTAATATTGTGAGACTATTAGAATTTGAAGTTGGTTCACTCCTTAAATGTACATTGTCACCAAAAAGATAAACTTGTTGATTTTTATCGAAATCTGGATAAGGACTTATATACGCATTAATTTGTGCTTGCATGAATGCTCCCAAAAAGAATAATATAATCCATAGTTTTTTGTACATTTCATTTAATTTTAAAATATATAATCAAATATCAAGCTAGAACATAAATTTAACGTAAACTTTAATTTATAATAGTTTTAAATTACATAACTTTCATTAAATTTGCAAAAAATATAACTTATGGAACAGCAGAACGTTAACAACAATGATCATCTAAACAAGGCAAACGAGGGGATCAATAATACCATCAATGGCCAAGAAAATAAAAAGCTTTTAGCTGGATTGTTAGGAATCTTTTTAGGTACATTTGGTGCACATAAATTTATATTAGGGTATCAAAAAGAAGGAATCATACAGTTGGTAGGGTCTATTCTAACCTGTGGTATTGGAGGAATTGTAGGTCTAATAGAAGGTATTATATATCTTACTAAATCAGATGAGGAATTCTATCAAACTTATCAAGTGGGTAAAAAGCCTTGGTTCTAAATAACTAAATTTATATTTATACATAAATCCCTAGAATAATTTATTCTAGGGATTTTTTTTAGACAAAAATCATAGGGTACAAAAAGATTTAGATTTATCTTTGCAACACTTTTCACTATTCAAAACAACTTTATAAATTTCAAAAAAATTGAGACGTACATTCTCAGAGAAATATTTAAAAAATATTCGTCTATATCTGTCTTCAAAATTATACGTACTCAAGAGCAAGAATGTACATACAAATATCTTGCAGGCAATACCCTTCTGGTCAGGAGCAGTGATTACGGGAGTAATTGCTGTTGTATATGCTTGGTTGATTGATGAGACAGAACATTATTTATCCTTAATTTTAGCTTGGAAATCCTGGCTTATTTTTCTCATTTCTCCTATAGGTTTTATAGGATCTTGGTGGTTGGTGAGTAAGTTTGCTCCTTATGCCAAGGGTAGTGGGGTGCCGCAAGTGATGGCAGCTGTGGAGTTGAGTACGCCTGTCAATAGACATCTTGCTAAACATTTACTAAGCTTGAAGATTATTATCATTAAAATCATATCTAGTATGTTGTTGGTGTTTGGAGGTGGTGCCGTGGGAAGAGAAGGGCCAACCATACAATTGGCAAGTTCTGTCTTTCGTGTAATTAATGATATATTACCTTCTTGGTGGCCATCAATTTCTAGAAAAAATATGATTATGGCTGGATCTGCAGCAGGGTTATCTGCAGCATTCAATACGCCTTTAGCTGGGATTGTGTTCGCTGTAGAAGAATTGTCTAAAACGCAATTAAAATATATCAAGACATCCCTTTTCACAGGGGTTTTAATAGCAGGTTTAACAGCTCAGTTGTTAGCAGGTTCATATTTATATCTTGGTTATCCTAATACCAAGGGTGTTACCATTCATATTATTCCTTTCGTGATCATTGTATCCATTATCGCTGGGATGATGAGTGGATATCAAACGCAGTTCTTATTCTATCTACAAGGATTCAGAAAAAAGTTTAAAAAGCCCAAAGAACAGGTTTTATTATTGTTTGTGTTTTCAATGATCATCGCCTGTGTTATTTTTTTCATTAGCAAATCGATTATGGGTTCTGGGAAAGAAATCATGGAAACTGCACTCTATGATTCTTCTGCTAAAATTCAATGGTATACTCCTTTTTTGAGAATGTTGGGTAATGGATTATCTTTTAATTCTGGCGGAGCTGGGGGTATTTTTGCTCCGGCTTTGAGTATAGGAGCTTCTATTGGAGCGGTATTCGGCGAATTTTTTGATTTTTCTAATCCAGAAATTAGGGTGTTAATCTTAGTGGGAATGGTAGCTTTCTTATCTGGAATCACGCGCGCACCCTTTACCTCTTCTATTATTGTATTAGAAATGACAGACCGTCATAGCTTGTTATTTTATTTAATCATTGCAGGGATGATAGGAAATCAATGTTCTCGATGGATTAGCACTACAGCCTTATATGATAAGTTGAAGAAGACCTATATTACAGATTTGAAGTTGGCCGACAGTAAATCAAAAACACCTTTGATCTAAAAATGATTGAGAATAGAGAAAAGCCGTGTCAAAATTAATTTTGACACGGCTTTTAATTTTAAATGACTGTTATAACTTATTCAATCTCTACTTTTATTCCCTCAGAATGTGCTGATAATTCTGGAGCATATAAGTTTTGTAATTGTGTAATCCCATTAGAGAATGTTCCAGCGTTGTTAGCTCTCAAATCATATTCAAACACATAAACGCCTTTAGGTAAATAGTCTATAAAGAAATTAGTGCTTGCATCTCTGGTGCTTTCATAATAACCAAGGCCATCTTGCCATTTATATTGGCTTAGTACATTGACAGGTTCAAAACCACTCGCGCGCATATCTTTGATGTGAACAAATTCCATGGCTCTATCAGTTTGAATCTCTAACCTCACTTTTACCAAATCACCTACCTGAATTTGCGAGTCTTCACTGATTTCAAATAGCTTTGGACCTTGATCAGTATTTCTTTGAATCCATAATTGCTTGCGGAATTTCACATTTGTATTAGCAGATGATATCTTGTCTAAATCTTCAAAATATTGCCAATACATAGCTCCCCATGCAACGCCAGGTGTGGTTTTCTTAATTTCTACCGTTCCCAATTCTGGTTTAATCTCAGATTTGTTCCAACTTTCTTTTACATATCCACTTCCACTTTGTATATCGTTGCTAGGTTTTATGTTCTTGTCATACCAAACGGTGTTACCTATTTTTACATTTACGCCTTCCTCTGCATTCGCCCAGTCTTTTCCTGTATTCATTAAAGCATAAACGGCTTCGGTTGTAGCTTTAGTAGAATTCCATTGATTGGTTTGTTTATTTTTTAATAACCAAACTTTCATGCTTTCAATGCTTGTAACGTCTTCAGGTGTAATTTCATCAAATGCTTCTATTATCAATGCTTGGGTTTCTACAGGAGCCTCATTCCATCCATAGCCACTCACATTTTCTTTCCAATACATACCCATTTCATCAGATTCTACCGCTCTGTCTTTAATAGCGAAGATCAAATCTCTCGCCTCTTTCGATTTGCCATAACGATTTAAAACTAAGCTTAACATCGCTTGGGTTTGAATGTTCTGTTTGAATTTATCTTGGTTTAATTCTGTTAAGAAATAATCTCTTGCTTTGCTCATTTTTGCACTCAATGGATTGGAGTCTAAATGATAACTTCTAGCATATAACCAATACAAACCTTGGAAGTTACTCAATGGATAACGCTTTTTGTCAGCTTGAAACTTAGTCCAACGTTCTTCCATTTCATGATCTATAAACTTGATGGCTTTGCTTAACATCTCCTCTGAATTGGTATCTAATTCAGATTTTAAGTTCAGATTCATTTGGTCTAAATGTCCGAACCCAGCCACAATATGGGTAGTGATGTAGGCATTTTCACGACCACCTTCATACCATGGGAAACCACCACTAGGGCTTTGCTTTTGCTCTAATTTATTGTAAGCTTCTTTTAATTCTTGGCGCATTTTATTTAAATCAAATAATATCGCTATGCGTTTCATTTGTTCAGATTCACTTTGCGCTTGGCGTACCCAAGGCGTTTCAGCTAACAAAATATTTTTTAACTCTTCATTCTTTTCTAAGGGTGAAATCAATGTTCCTTTTTGATTCCAATCATCAAAAACTGCTTTGATTTTAGGGTTAGAATTTACAATGTGTTGTGAAATCATGTTTCCATATAATCTTGCAAATACTGCTTCTGAATTCTCATAATTGGATTCACGTAAATACGGCAATGCCATCACAGCATACCAAATCGGATTGGTCGTCATTTCCATGGTGAGTTTAAAATCATCACGCGTGGTTGATTTAGTATTTTGTAATTTATCAAAAGTGAAAGTCTTGGTTTCGTTTTCTCTCACACTCATTGGCATGGTTTCCGTTACCAAAGTTCTATTGGTCAAGATTGGAAGTGCACTTTCTTCACCATCAGAAAAACTACCAGATTGTGCTACAATTCTATATACCACACTTTGCACTTGATCTACTTTTGGTATGTGTAAAGTCCAAGAAGCCGTGGCACTTTCATCAGAATTCACTAAAAAACGTTGCCTTTTATTTTTTAAATTAAATTTTCCTTCAATCGGTTGCATCGTAAAAGCATCTAATAACTCCAATTGAATATTTCCATTTAAATCCTTGTCTGATAAATTGATGATTTTAGATTGAAACTTCAAAACATCGCCTTCTCTCAAGAATCTCGGCGCATTGGGTACTACCATCAGTTCCTTTTGAGTTACCACATCTGATTGGAATGTGCCTATTTTTAAATCTTTGGTATGTGCCACTGTTTGCATATTCCACGTAGTAAGACTCTCTGGCGTTGTAAATTCAATCTTTACGTTTCCGTTTTTATCTGTTTTTAAATTCGGGAAAAAGAAAGCCGTTTCTTCTAAATTTTTACGGGCTTGTATATTATTTACAATAGCTTCCTCCTCTTCGGTTTGTTCTTGATATGCTGGCGCAGATGTATTTACCACTGGCGAAGCATCAGCCGCTTCTTTTTTTACTTCAACACCAGCAACTTTTCCTTGGAGAGCTTTAGTTGATTCCATTGCAGCTTGAGGCGCTGCTGATTTCATACCTCTAATTAGAATTTGATTTCTACTAAATTCATTTAAACTAAGCCCATATAAATTTAAATCTTCATAGCTAATCCATGGAAACTCATGGCTGATATCATTATTTGAATAGTTTCTGAAATAGCCACGATTTTGTGTAGACCATGGACTGATTTGGGAATAATGGTCAGAATAAATATTAAAAGACCAATCATTTTCTGTAAATTGATCTAGGGATTTATCATACATTCCAGCTAAGACTTCTGCCAATATTTTATCTCCTTTTTTATCTTTGATGGTCAGAGTCCATTTCTCCTCTTGCCCAGGTTCTAATTTTGTTCTAAAAGTGGAAGTTGTAATATCTAATTCCTTATTCGTGTATGGAACTTCGATGGTTTCTACCAGTGCGGTAGATTCATTAAACTTATTAAAGTAAGCATGCACATACACATTTCCACGATATTCTTCTTTAATCGGAAAAGTAAAAGTTGCGGTATTATTCAGTTTTAAAACTTCTTTTTGGATAATTTTTCCGTTTACTTCTAATTCTATAAGCGCATTAGCCATACTTGCGTCAGAAGTTAAGATAACTGTAGCCTTGTCTCCTGGTTCATAGGTTTTTTGATTTATACTTAAGTCAAAATAAGTAGCACTTTTAGTTTTTTCTTTCTTATCAAAAACTTCTACAAACTGTATAGAAGTTATGGTATCATTCTTATAAATAGAAGTTGCTTTTACTTCATATAAACCAGGTTTCAAATTTTGATTCCATTGTACCTTATTTTTATTTGCAGTGTTCCAATTTTGTTTTAAAACGGTAGTGCCACGTTTTCTATTTTCTAAACGATGCTCGTTATTATAAGCGATATAGGGTAATTTTTGAACGAACTGATTCTTCGGTAATAGTTCATACTCCACCTCTTGCTGTTGGTCTCTTAAAACTCTATCTAATGGTTGAATCGCGGTAACTTCTAGAGTACCTTCTAATTCAGTCTCAAGACCATTGAGATTTGTGGTTTTAATTTTGAGATGATTAAAATCTTTACTTTCTATTCTGTTTTCTACCTCTAATTGAATAGAAAAGGGAATATCGCCAATGCGCACGCGGCTTTCTGTGGTATGGGTTTCACCAGAAATATCAATCACATCTGCTATGATTTTATATTCATAAGCTCTCTTCTCTCGATTATTTTGATTATTAGCTGGTTCAGCTACGAAATCGAAACTAAATTGACCTTGGTTATCGGTTGTGGTTTCACCTTGCGTAATCTCCACTTCTGGCTGTGGTTGATAAGGCCTCCACCAATATCTATAAGGGTGATAAGCTTGTCTATATACACGGTAAACGACTTTAGCATTGCTTACATTAGCTCCAGAAAACATATCAGCTTTACCTGTAACTTTTACATTTTCATTTAATAGATATATACCTTTAAGGGAGTCTATTTTTACCTCAAATTTTGGTCTTTTATATTCTTCTACTCGCAAAAATTTTCTTTCTTTAGACCAATCATTATGTATTTGATAATTTCCTGTAATGCCAGAACTTGGTAGGGTAAATTCTCCATGCACAGAACCAAACTCATTAGAAACTAAATCGAGTGTAGAAACTTCTTTGCCATTGACATCTTTTAAAGTCATAGTAACTTTTTCATTCGCTGCAACTTTTTTCTGATGATCTAAAGATTGGTATAAAATGCTTTTAAAATAAACCGTTTGCCCAGGGCGATAAATACCACGGTCTGTGAAAAATGCACTTTCTTTGCTCCATTGCTCAGTTCTATTTTGGTTATTTCTATAGCTTATTTGAATAGGGAAATAAACATCTTCTCCCTGAGCTTTCATTACATAATTGGTATAATAATCCTGAGTGTCTAGGTCTAAAGAAAAGCGTCCTAAATCATCGGTCTTCATTTCTTTAAACTTCTGATAAGCTGAATTTTTTACAGATTTAAATATTTGAATAGCATGATTAGCCATGGGTAAACCTGTGTCTTTTTGCACCAATTGCATCAGGCGCCCATCTTGATCATTTCTTGATGAAAGTTCTATCTTAGATGAATGAATACTTTGCTGGAATAATTGATTTTTATTTTGGCTATTAAAACTTGTATTATCTGCTAATAAAATTATATAATTCCCTGCAGGTAAAGGATCTACGACTGTTTTAGTCGTGTGAGTTTTATAATCTGTGAATTGCTTTAATTCTATTTCACCAGATTTGAAGGGTTGTCCTATAATTTGAAGTTTGTTCTTGTTATAATCATATTGGAAACCCTCACTGTTTTGGTTTAAATCATTTAAACCGACTTTATAAATTCTGTAGTAAACTTTGTCTGTGTTTTGGTGAGAAATGTATAATACATTGGGTTGATCTGCATAGAGACTTTCATCTGTAGAAAAAGAAAGATTTGGGGATTCTATGCGTTCAATTAAGTTCTTGGCTTTCGCAGCACCATGTGATTGTGGGAAATTGTCTATAGCTTCATTAGCCAATGCGATAGCACGCGCATAATCGTTATCTTCTTCACTATTATTAGCATAAGTGAGTGCTAGTTCATAGAGAATATTGGTAGACCATTCCTCTCCTTGATATTGATTGTATAAATTTTCTAAGGCTTTTTGATAAGCGATAGAATTCAGTTGGTGATTATAATCGTATTTAATTTTTTGTAATTCTGCTTCAATTAAAGCACTTTTATTTTGATCTGTTTGATGAATTTTAACTAAAGAATTATATAGGTCTTTAATTCTATCTTGTCTGTCTGTTTGATTAAAAGATTGATTTTCAAACACATCACTTTGGTAGATGTTCAACGCTCTATTGGCTAACAAATCAAATAATTGAGGTCTCAAAAAACGCCATTTTGCATCGCCTTCTAATAATATTTGATATCTATCTATGGAGATTTGATTTAAATTGTCTTGGGGTTGAACAGATTCTTGCAAGAGTGTGTCTATTTCTGTTAAGAATCTGGTGGAATCCCAAGTTCTGAAATCAGAACCAGAAGAAACGTTGAGATCGGTGCGATTGATAATGCGGTACAGGTTTTCTCTGTAATAATCAAAGTATAATTGCGCCAAAAGTGATTGTAAAATACTTTTAGTTTCTGGATTTGCAGCAGCAATTTCTTGTTGAAAATTTTGTTGTGTTTCTAATACAATATCTTCATCATCAGAAGTCTGTACTGCGATGTTAGATTTATAAATTAATGCTTTAATTAAATGCTCTGATTGCTTTTCCTTTTTGGCAGCAGTATAAATATCATCTAATAATGATTTTATTGTTTTTAACTTGCCGTCACTTAATTGATTATCAACTTCTTTCCATTTTTTATCATAAGGATAGTTTTGTGCTTTCGTACTCATGGTAAAAAAGAATAAGGTGCAGAGAAATAGAACAAATTTTCGCATGATTCATTGATTTAAATAAACATAAACAATTACTTTGCCAATAGATAAACGAAGATTTCTAAAAGATGTTTTCAATCTGCATATTAAATCCTATATTATTACGTTTTTTATGTAGTTTTGTAAGGATATGATTAAAAAGCCATTCGCATTATATTTCATTGTTTTTTTGTTGATAGCCTCATGCTCAACAAAGAAAAATACGTTTAAAAATAGAAATTACCATAAGTTAACAGCTTGGTTCAATACATTGTTTAATGGCCAAGAGGCTATGGATAAACGTTTAGAGGAGTTAAGAGAATCTCATAAAGATAATTATTTTGAGACTTTGTCCGTGAATCCTTATGATTCTTTTGAAGTCAATGATAACCCAACTTATATAGAAGCACCTGCGCCTCCTCGTGGACAAGGAATTGGGGGAATCATGGCTAGCGGTAATTTATTAGGAGATCAAACAGATAGCAACCTAGGAGGATTTGAAAAAGCAGAAGAAAAAGCTTTAAAAGCGATTGCAAATCATTCAATGACCATCAAAGGTGAAGAAAGAAATAAGCTAATAGCAAGAGCATATTTAATGCTAGGCCAAGCGAGATATTTTCAAGGGAAACCTTTTCAAGCCTTAGATGCACTAGAACAAGTAAAAAAATTGCCTTTTGACAAGCATAAAGCTACTGCGAATTATTTTGCAGCACTAGCCAATATGCAGGCTGGGAACAAATTTGCAGCAGTTGAGATTTTAGATGAACTATATAAGAATTATGATTTAGATAAGCAATTAATTGCAGATGTAGCCAAAGCGTATGCCTGGTTATATTATGAAGAAGATGATTTGACTAGTGCCTTAAACGGACTCGATAGAGCGATAGAATATAGTAGAAGTAAAAAGGAAAGAGCAAGGTTAAATTTTATTCAAGGCCAGATGCTGACGGAACTGGGTAAAATAGATGAAGCCAACGCTAAGTTTGCTAGGGCTTATAAATTAAAGCCAGGATTTGAGATGGAGGCTAGATCTAAAGTTTTTACTGCTTTAAACTTTGATCCGAATGCGCATAACTACTCAGATTATAAAAAAGAGTTGTTAGAGGCTTACAAAATAGGAACCTACGAAACTTATCGCAATGAGTTTTTATATGCATTAGGTAAAATTGAGGAAAAGCGTGACTCTGTTCAGCTAGCTGAATCAACTTATGCTAGAGCCTTGAGAGAAGAAATGTCTGATCCAGGATTTAGAGCAGAAACCTATGCAGCTTTAGGAGATTTGAAGTTCAAACAAGATGATTATGTATATGCCTCTGCCTATTATGATAGTGCTACGCAAGTTGTGCCAGAGGGAAAAAGAAGAGAAGAAATCACTATGTTCCGTGATAATTTGAAACAAGTTATGGACAAGTATTATTTAGTTCAGCGAAATGATAGTATTTTAAAATTGACAACCTTATCGAGCGTTGAACAGGAAAATTACTTCAAAGATTATATAGAAAAATTAAAGGAACGGGATGCACTCCAAGCGGAACAAGAAAGTAAGGTTGAAGAAACAGTTTTCTTAACAGATACAAGCAAAAAGGGTAGTTTCTTCCAGAGTTTAAATTCAAATCAGGGGAAGTTTTACTTTTATAGCAATACCGCAAAGAGCAATGGTGAAACTGAGTTTAAAAGAATTTGGGGTAATCGATCATTAAAAGATAACTGGAGGTTGGCAAATGCCTCAGAAGTTTCTATTGAAGAGCAAAAAGCGCAACTTACAGGGAATGTGAATGCAAATAACCCGAGGCGATATGAAGTGGACTTTTATATAGAACAAATTCCATCAGATCCTATGAAAATTTCAAACCTCAAGATAGAGCGTGATACCGTTGAATTGTCTTTAGGGTTAGATTATGCAGATAAATTTAAAAGTAGAAAACGAGCGACAGAAACTTTAGAACATTTAGTAAATACGCCACCTGCAGACGATGATATTTTACTGCAAGGATATTATAATCTCTATAGAATCAATAAGGAAAAAAATGTTGTAGTGAGTAACCGTTACAAGGATTTAATTTTAAATAATTATCCCAATTCACGTTATGCATCTTTTATTCTAAATCCACAAGTTGACTTTACAGAAGAAAATGATGCTGCGATTTTGGCCTTGTATGAAAAAGCTTATCAAGCTTACATAGAAGAAGATTATGTAATGGTGAGAAATCTTACTAGTGAGGCTGTTACTAAAAGTCCGAAAGCAGAAATTATTGCTAAGTTTTTATTATTAAAAGCGAATGTTGACGCTAAGCTTTTGGGTAGAGAAGCTTACATAAAGGCGTTAGAAAATGTATATGTGTTGTATCCAGAAAAAGAAGAGGGCATGAGAGCGAAAGAAATACTGGATAAGCTAAACAAAAATATAAATCCGAAAGACAAAGCACCTACATCACCAACCGATGAAAACACTCCTTTGCAGGAGGTCCAAAAGAACGGAAACCAACAACCGCTACAGAAACCAAACCCTGCTACGTTGCAAAAAGTAGATGCCGATGCCGTAAATGAAGCTAAAATTAGACAGCGACGTCGTGCCATAAACGGAGTGATGCCTGTAGGTGGGACGCCTGAAGAAACAGAAGATGATTTGATTCAAGACAAAGATAATTAATCCGTAGGTTCTATAAAGGGTAATTCTTGATTTAGAATTTGATCGATTAAATGTCCTACCTCGGTCATGAAGTTTTGGAGTGCTGGGGTTGTGATTAGTGTATTCTTATCCCAACTCAATGCCTGAATATCTTTAGAAAAATAACGCAGCGGGAAGATCCCAGCGGTAACTTCAGAAATATGCGTTTGCTTATTCAAGTACATATACGCATAAATCGCTAATTGAATGGCTTTTGCACTTTCCTTTTCAGCAGAAATCTTTACTATATTTTTGTTATTAAACGTCAACTTTTTAATATCTACAGATCCCGTTTTATAATCTAAAACACGCAATTGCTTATCAACTTCGTCCACACGGTCAATTTTCCCTTTAAAGCTAACTTGGTTACCGCTTGGGGTTGTATAGTCTGCCTCATAAGCTGGTTCAATTTCACGGATGATTAATTCTTTTTCTTGGCAAAGTTTCAAATCTTTTTTCAAGACATTTTCTATCATCTCCCATGCTACGTTCAAGATTATAATATTCTTTCCACGCTTTTCATTACCTTTCAACAATTCATCTTGTACTACTTTTTTGAAAATGACCGCTTTGTCCTGATTTATTTTTTTAAATATCTCAGGGGTTAAAATGGTATTGATATAAGGGATATAAATATGTTCCAGGGTATTGTGAATCACCGTTCCTAATGTCAAATCACCTGCAAACTCTTCTACTTCTTCTTCGTTTTGTAGCTTCAGTACATATCTTTTATAAAAATCAATTGGGTTCCATAAATAGGTTCCTAAAGCAGAAGGAGATATCGCATGTTGCCAACTATTTAATTTTTCTAAAACAAAAGGCGTCTTGGCAATTTCTAAAGGTTGATAGGCTTCTTTTAAAAAAACAGGAGATGCCGTAATTTCTTGTATTTCATGCGGAGATTCTAACAATAGCTGCAATAAAAATCTACTTGGTTCTCCGCTTCCGAGGCCTTCTGCGTCAGAATTATAGATAAAAGTGGCAGATTTACATCGTTGTATCAATCGATAGAAATGGTAAGCATAAATCGCATCATTTTCTAAGAAAGTATTGAGCCCAAAGTTTTTTCTAAAATCAAATGGAATCAAACTATTTTCTTGTCTTCCGAGGGGCAAGGTCCCTTCATTTACAGAAGTGATGATGATGTGTTCAAAATCAAGTAACCTAGTTTCTAACATTCCTAAAAGCTGTAATCCAACCAGAGGTTCCCCTACAAAAGAGATAGACTCTGTTTGTAATAATTGGTTAAACAGTTGATTAAGGGACTTGTAATTTTCTACGTACGGGAAAACTTTTAAATAATTATCTAATTGTTGAAATATACTTCTAAATCTAAATAAATATTCTGCTTGAAAATCAGAAGTTGAAGTAAGCTGTTGAACTTGATTAATCCAATTTACAACCTTTATAGGGAAATCATAAAGAGAAGTTGGAATTTCAAATAGCGAGAATATTTCTCCAAGAGAAGTTAATTTATCTTCTGAATAAAAAATAATATTTTGTTCTCGGATAGACTTTAAAACCGATGCACTTTCCGGAATAAACAAACTAGTGAAATTATTATCTGTAAGGATGTTGATGATATTCTGATAATAGAATTTTCGGTCTGTCGCAAACTTTTCTCTGTTTGCGTGTAGTTTAATGATTTCTTTAAAAAACGAAGCCATAGGAATAGCGCTCAAAGGCATTCCCATGGTGATGTTAATTTTTTCTACGCTGTCTGGTAAGCTATTTAGGACAGAAGGTAGAAGTTGCTCATCTCCTAATACCACCGCAGTTTTATTACGCTCCTCTTCTGTTAATTCATCCAAAAGATTTCCCACCAACTTAGATTGCGTTTCTTGTTTAGGAACGTTGATGATTTTTAGGTTTTTAATTTCTATAAAATGAGAAGAGATAAACTTGAATCTGTCCCCTAAAATAGTCTTGTAATCTCGTAAGAAATCGCCAGCTTCTTGGTTGGTATTGTTTAGGTAATAAGTGTCAGCATCCCAATAAGCAGAACCTCTATTTTTCTCTAAAACTTCTAAAAAGATGGATTTTTCGGCTAAAGTAAGCGCATTGAATCCTACAAAAATAAAGTTGGTATTATAACGATTTAAATAAGCCGTTGTATTTTGTTGTGCTTTTTGTGCTAAATAGCCTCTATAGGCTTTTCCTTCTGCAAGTAAATTTGTTCTAAGTTCGTAAAAAGTAGCTTTAGCATCAGTCCAGAAACCTAGATGTTTACTCATAATGTCGCTTAATCCAACATCCATTCGTTTTCCCCAATTTTTGATACGTTCTTCTGATACCATCATGTCAAATAATTTTTCATGATTGGTCATAGAAGCATCAATATCATCAAAATCTTTGAGTAGGGTTGGAGCGAATTTCAGGAAATCTTCAAACGCTGTATCGTTATCCGTTGTTTTTTTATAAGCTTTGAATGCTTCAAACCAAAGTGGGATTCCAGTTACCATTTTTAAAGAAGAAATTCTTTCTAAAAGTTCTTCTATGGTAATGATTTCTGGCAAAATTCCTGTGTAAGAAGCATCAATGAATGTTTTTCTGATAAACGCCTTAGGTCTCATACCAGGCACAACCAATACGGTGCCAGAGAAATCAATCCTCTGGTTTATAAGGTCATCTACAACTTCTTCTAGGAATGTACGCATGGTTTAATCAAAATTTACTTGGTCATAAATAGCCTTACCATTTTGGCAAAACACAAGTAGTTCACTTTCTATAAAAGGCAAAATAGATTTTTCTGCCTTGGTTGGGTATAAAAGGTGAATATTAGCTCCAGCATCTAAAGTAAAGAAAAGAGGCTGATTAGTTTCTAGGCGGAAGCTCCAAATTTTTTCTAAAGCCGCTACGGTATTCGGTTTCATTAGAATAAAAGCAGGATTAGAGGTCATCATCATGGCATGCAGAGATAGTGCTTCATGTTCAACCAAGCGTCCAAAGCCGTCAAGATCACCAAACGCTAGTATGTTGATTAATTTAGAAATATTCTCATACGCTTCTTTGAATCTCGTTGATGCGTAAGGATGATTTTTCATTAAGTCATGCCCAACGGTGCTAGATACAGTTTTGCTCCCTTCATGGATTAATAAAATGGTATCATTAAAGCCTTTGAAAATAGGATTTATTTTGGTGTTGAGAGGCGTAGCATATAAGTTAGAACTATCTTCAACATATTCATTGTCACCCCAATTCACTAGGCCATTATACACAGAACGACAAGCACTTCCGGAGCCTAATCGAGATAAAAAAGAAGCTCTCTTTAAAGGGTTTTCGGAGGTATAACCTATTTGCGTTTCCATGGCTATAAGACACAGCGCTAATGCACTCATTCCAGAGGCTGAGGAGGCAATTCCACTGCTATGTGGAAATGAATTATGGGTACGAATTTCAAAATCGAAATGATTCAGGTATGGGGCATAAGAGGTAATTCGATCAAAGAACTTATTAATTTTAGGAATAAAAGAATCTACCTTTTGATCATCTAAGTAAACATCGATGCTAGTAATTTCTTCTTTTTTGGGGCTAAATGTTAAGGTTGTTTCGGTAAAGGATTTGGTTAAAGTATAACTGATAGAAGGATTCGTAGGAATTTGTGGTTCTGTCTTGCCCCAATATTTGACTAAAGCAATATTAGAAGGGCTTTTTGCGAAAACTTTTCCCTGTTGGGTTAAATCAAATTGTGACAATGAGGTAATAAAATTCTTTTCAATCATTATTATACTTCTTAGAAAAGTAAAAATAAGGAATATGGATTGAATTCAGGAAAGAATAAAATTTAAATTAAAGAGTGAATTAAACTCTTTATTGTTTAATCAAAGCCTTAACTTCAGAAGTTCCGTCTTTAAAAGTTACTTTAATCAAATATTTCCCTTTTTTAAAAGATTGAACGTTCAAAGAAATTTGCTCTTCTTTTACGGTGTAATTTTTAGAAAATATTTGGTTTCCTAATAAACTATAAATAGATATTTGTGAAACTTGCACATCTTTAGAAATCACTTGTACAGTTGTTCTATCTAATGCTGGATTAGGACTTAATACAACCTTTTCAGAATTCGGCTGTGATTTTTGCTCATCTGCATACGCAATTAAACTATTCTCCGAAGCTGTAACTCCAGAAATAGCAAAGGTCATAAGAAATAATAATAAAATGCGTATATATTTTTTCACAGTCATCAAAGTTACTCAATCCTTTTCAAAATTCAAACCAAAATATTATTTAATTCATTAATATTTTTAAGCCCTCTTAATCTTCAATATATTTGTATGATAATATTTATATTTTAATTATGTATCCATACCAAAGAAATAGACGCTTACGTAATAGTCAAGCCATTCGAAACCTTATCAGAGAAACTCATCTCACAGTAGATGATTTGATGATGCCCATTTTTGTAATGGAAGGGGAGGGGATTAAAGAGGAAATTAGCTCTATGCCAGGTTATTACAGGTATAGCCTTGATGAATTAGAAAAAGAAATTAAAACAGCATATGATCTCGGAATCAATGCAGTGAATGTATATGTGAAAGTTCCTGAAGAATTAAAGGATAATGCTGGCACAGAGGCTCTGAACCCCAATGGGTTGATGCAACGTGCTATTAGACGCATTAAAGAAGTAGCACCAGAGATGTTGGTTTTTTCGGATGTAGCTTTAGATCCATATTCTAGTTATGGGCATGATGGTGTCGTAGAAGAGGGTGAAATCATTAATGATAAAACGGTTGATATTCTGGCTCAAATGGCTCTATCTCATGCAGAAGCTGGGGCTGATTTTATTGCTCCTAGTGATATGATGGATGGTAGAATTTTAGCCATAAGAGAACTGTTAGAAGAAAATGATTTCAAACATGTTGGGATCATGAGTTATACAGCCAAATATGCCAGTTCATATTATGGACCATTCCGAGATGCCTTAGATTCTGCTCCAGGTTTTGGAGATAAAAAGACGTATCAAATGGATTTCGCTAACACGAATGAAGCATTAAAAGAGGCGGATATGGATATGCTGGAAGGTGCAGATATTTTGATGGTAAAACCAGGTTTACCCTATCTAGATGTCCTTTATCGGTTAAAAGAATATACTAAAATGCCTATGGCTGTGTATCAAGTAAGTGGCGAATATGCGATGTTGAAAGCCGCTGCAGAGAAGGGATGGCTAGACCATGATAGCTGTATGATGGAATCTATGATGTCTTATAAAAGAGCGGGAGCAGACATTATCAATACCTATTTTGCAAAAGATGTTGCGAGAATTTTAAAAGGATTGTAAAGGTGTAGTTTATAATTTTTATAATGTCAATAAAAGGGATTTTCACTGACAATGAAATCCCTATTATTTTTTTAAGCGATACTGTAAAGGCGTACATCCGTAATAACGTTTAAATGCTGTTGAGAAATGGGATAGATAATCGTACCCACATCGCAAAGCCACTTCCTTAACAGAAAGAGAATGATCTTTTAAATATTCACTGGCTAGGGACATTTTATAATCATATAAATATCCAAAAACTGTATTTCCAAAAACTTCTTTAAATCCTTTTTTTAATTTATCTTCATTAATTCCTACTTGTTTAGCGATTTCATTTATGTGTAGTGGCATCGTAATATCAGAAATTAGGAATTCTTTTGCATCATGGATTTTGTTATAATCTGTTTTAGATTTAATGGAAGTTTCTACATTGGAAACAGTTTGATTTGATGTTAATTCAATTTGTAATGATAATAAAGTGATAATTTTTGACTCATAATACATATTGTTCATGTCTCCTACCAAATACTCATGTCTTAATTGATTTAATATTTGTTGCATTTTATATGTAATGGGCATTGAGTCTTTCGTTAGTGTAAAGGTTTCGCCAGTTTCATATTTTTTATATAATATTTCTAATAATTTTGGATAACAAAACGCTAATTTCTCAAAGAAGTTTTGATCGAAATAATAAGACAGAAAATTCAGGTGCGTATTTTTATAATAAAAACCTTCGCTTTCACTTTGATTATTTATAAAGAGTAGTCCACAACTATTTTGTTGAAAATAATATTTTTTATTTTCCTTTACAGAAATATATTGTTGAAAAGGAGCGCCTAAATTAAAACACAATGCAATTAAAGGCTCCGATTTTTCTGTTAACCGAATATTTTGATTGAATTGAGCATTTACTTTAGAAATGTAAATGTTATCTAGTTTATCATGGTTAAGAGTGCAATGTCCAAATCTACTTTGCTTTTTGCAATGTTCATTAATCAGGTCATCAGATGAAATGTTGAGTATATTTTCAACTTCAAATACTTCATGTAGATTTTCCTCTTTAAGGCTATAATACTTCGCCATATTAAAATTTAACTTCTTTAGATTAAAAAGGAACCCATAGAAACCTTTTAGATTTGTAATTTATAATAAGTCTAAATATAATTAAATAATTAGTATTTGATGGTGTATTTCATGAGGAAGTTCAGTTTTATATTTTTTCTATTACTATCCTTATCCTCTTTTTCTCAGGAAACATATGGGAAAATTTCTGGGATTTTGGTAGATGTTAATAACCAACCATTAGAGGGTGTTGTGGTATTGTTAAGGGAAAAGGATATTAAAAGCCAGACAAATTCTATGGGGGAATTTAATTTTGAAAAGGTTCCAGAAGGTGAATTTACTTTAGTTATTTATGCTAAAGACAAAGATGAAATTACAAGAAAGGTTTTAGTTACCTCCTATCAAGAGTCTAGTTTAATGATACGTATGATAGATAATGTGATCTCGTTATCCTCAGTTGCTGTACGAGGTAAAGATAAGCTTAGAAAACTTAGAGAACAGGCTATGCCAGTATCTATCATTGGTGCAAAAGAACTCAATAGTGGCGTCAATACTGTAAATGACGTGATATCACGTACGGTAGGTGTTAAAATAAGGTCGACTGGAGGCGTTGGTAGCGTTTCCCGTATATCTTTACGTGGACTAGAGGGTAAAAGAATTGGAATATTTGTAGATGAAATAGCTATCAATGAAAATTCTGATTTCATTGATTTGAATGATATTCCAGTAGATATGATATCACACATAGAGATATACAAAGGTATTGTCCCGGCAAAACTTGGTGGTTCATCAATGGGTGGTGCTGTCAACATCGTATTAAAAGAGTATCCGCCATTTTATTTAGACCTGAATTATGCTATAGCTTCTTATAATACGCATAAAGGTAGCACGGTTTTCAAAACTAATAAGAACGATTATGAATTTGGAGTTGGTGGTGCTTATACCTATTCTGATAATAATTATATGATGGAACTTCCACTAGAGAAAAGTGTTTATGTAAAACGAGACCATGATCAATTCAAAAAATTAACTATTGGTGGGGGACTCAAAGTGAAAAAAAAATGGTTCTTTGACGAAGTAGAGGTGGAGGGCGTATTAACCCGAACATACAAGGAATTACAAGGTATCAACTATAGTATTAAAGAGGCCAAACATGAGTCGCATGGATTTTTATTCAATAATAAATTAGAAAAGGATAATTTTTTAATTTCAGGTTTAGATTTTGAATTAAGTAGTGGTTATTTATATTCTTTTTATGAATTTCAAAATAAAGCGCAGCATCGGTATGATTGGCATGGTCATATCATTGGGCCTCCCGTTACGCAATACGGTGGAGAAATCATAGGGAAACAGCCTAGTGATTCTAAAACGCCTACGTATTCCTTTATCAATAGATTGAATTTGAGTTATTTACTAAATGATTGGAGTTCAGTGAATTTTAATTTAATATCCAATCATATTTATACAAAGCCAGAAGATCTATTGAAAGAAAAAGCCATTGGACATAAAACTGATTATGACAGCCGTATGAATAACCATATTGCTGGACTTAATTATGAATTTAGGTTGTTTAAAAATAAACTTCTTAATAGTTTGACAGGGAAATACTATCATTATGAAGTAGAGACTAAAATTGCTGACTTCTTCAACGCTCAAAAAGTTAAGAACATCCATAACGTTCAAAATGATTGGGGATTTAGTAATGCAGTACGCTACCAATTCATACCTTCATTTTTAATCAAATTATCATTTTCCTATGATGTGAGATTGCCTTCACAGAAAGAATTAATTGGTGATGGGTATTTTATTTCGCCCTCGGGTAATTTAATTCCAGAAAGAAACAGTAGCGCTAATATAGGCTTATTATATGAAAGGAAATTTACTCACAACCGTCGGTTTAGTTTGGAGGTAAATGGCTTTTATATGTATCTAGAAAATATGATTCGTTTTGTAGGCGGACCTTTACAATCTAATTATTCCAATTTCGGAAAGATTAAGACCAAAGGAGCCGAAGCCGAATTCAAATGGGATATCTCACCATTCATTTTCTTTTATGGTAATGCAACTTATCAGGATTTGAGGGATGCTAGGGAGCAACTAGCGGGTAGTGATATCTCTAATCCAACGAAGGGAGATAGAATACCCAATATTCCCTACTTCTATGTGAATGGAGGAATTGAATTGCACACAAAAAATTTATTTGGAGGTAAAAAACAGCAAAGTAAATTATTGATGCACTCCTCTTTCGTAGAGTCTTATTTCTTTGATCTTGAACAAAGTAAGTATCAAGAGAGAAGAATTCCAAGCGCTTTTACAGCAGATGTAGGTATCGAACATAGTTTTAATAAACAAAACATTGTCCTTGGTTTTCAAATCAACAATGCAACAGACGCACAGGTTGTTTCTGAGTTTAATCGACCCCTACCTGGGAGGAATTACGTTTTTAAAATGAAGTATTTAATCAAGTAAAATAATAAAATTTATAAAATGAAAAAATCAATCAAAAAATGGCAGATTATTGCATTAAGTCTTTTTCTGTTTACCATCTCTTGTAATTCAGATGATGATAAACCTGATATAGATCCTATAGAAGGTAAAAAAGATATTCTTATAGGCACCTTTTTGCAAAATAACTCAGGAAATATTGGAGCTTCGTACATGCAACTGATTTCTGGTATTGACTCTAAAAGTGTTGATAATAAACAAGCCATTCCAACGACATCACCAAGCTTTGTGATAGGCGATGAAATATATAGTTTGCCAGGTTGGACAGGAACAAGTAATATATGTAAGAAATATAAAATTAAAAACGGAGCAATAATAGAGCAAGCTGTAATGCAATTGCCAGCAGGGTCAGGCGCTAATGGAATCGCTGTAAATTCAGAAAAGATATATATAGCTTATTCGTTTCTTGGTAAAATTGGCGTGTATGATAGAAACAGCTTCAAACACCTCAAGGATATTGATATTAAATCTTATGGTATAGGCGATCAAAATCCAGATCCCGCGCATATGATTATTAGAGAAGATATTTTATATGTAGCATTAAATCAAATCGTGGGAAGTAATCACGTTCCAGATCCAGCAAGAGCTGCTGTAGATGTATTACTCATTGATACCAAAGTAGACGAAATAAAAAAGATGATTACAGAAGATTCATCAGGGATGTCTATGCCAACTAAGCCAGATGCCAATAGGAATGCTATTTTTATGGACGAGAATCAAGATATATATATATAAGTTGTGTTTCTGGATTTGGATTTATTGGACATAAAGCAGGGTTTTTGAGAATTAAAAATGGAGAAGAGGATTTTGATACTTCTTATGCTTTTGACATAACTTCTACCGCTATTCAAAATGAATCTAATATGGCAAGTTATCTTACAGAGGTAGTTTATGCGGGTAATGGGAAAGTGTATGCTACCGTGGACATTCCAGCGTATTATTCTACACCACAACCCAATTGGTTAGAGGATAAAACGATACTTCCTGTGGAATTAGACCTTCATAATAAAACTATCAAGAGATTGGGGTCGGCAAAAAGTACGAATTATGGAACTTACGTAGGTACGTATCAAGAAAAAATAGTATTTGGACTCACGACACCCAATAGCAACGGATTTTTTGTATACGATACCCAGAGCCAGAAATTATCTGAAGAGGCGATAATCAAAACAAAAGGATATCCTATGTTTTTTGAAGAAATTAAATAAACTAAATATTTACCATCAAGTTACTTCCTTAAATAATATAGCTCGGTTTTATTTATAGATTTATACAATATGGATTGACGTTTCAAGAAATTAAAAAACTATAACTACAAACTTTCAATTAACTCTTTCAAGCGTTTTAATCGATTATTTTTCGGGAAAAGTTGCTGTATCCGTTGTCGGGCACAGTAACTTTTTTCTTTTTCTGAATTTAAAGCAAGTTTTACCAATTCGATAGCTTTCTCAATATTTTTTTCAGTCAAGATATAACCACAATCTCCAATAGCAAGGGGAATCCCATTGGCCGATGATCCTACTGGGATGCAACCACTCATCATCGCTTCACAAAGTACATTGGGCAGTCCTTCTGAAACCGAAAATTGACAATATACTTTGGTCTCTGCATAGAAGTTGATTAACTCTTCTTGTGGAACAATAGGCAAAATATGCACGTTCTTTAAACCTTGTAATTGTGGTGGAATTAAATCTTCATGCTGTAACCCGATAATATAAAAATCAATATTTGAAAGTCTTTTAGCAACTTCCAAATAAAGGTCAATTCCCTTTCGATTAAATACTTTTTGGTCTTTAATCAGGGCAATGGTAAGAACTTGTTCTTTCTTCGGTTTTATTTTCCATTTCTCTTCATCGTAACCTGTAGGGATAACTTGAGATTTACTTTCAATATCGTCTACAAAGTTAGCTACACCCGTCACAGCACCTACACCAGCAAAAGTGTTTTCTCCTTTAATTAAAGATTGATCTACTGCGATTATTTTATCACAATTCCCATAAGCCCATTTTGCTAAGCGTGTACGTAGATTATTTTGAATAAACAGGCCATAATCAATAGACGGAATCTTCACAGCATCAAAACCACCTACAACGATAATGGATTGCTTGCCGAAAAGTTTAGCGAATAAAACCGCCCAAAAAGCATGATAATCGCAAAACCAGATATAAATGATATCATTTTTAGGAACTTTAGCCAATAAGTTAAATATTCCCTTAAGTTGTCCTAAAAAAAAGCCAATAAAAGATTTTTGAAGGTCAAATTTTAGTTTAGATATGCTTGTAAATGATAACAATAAGTTAAAATCTTCTCTTACAAAAGATTGCCAGTGGCTGTAAACGAATAATACCTTTTTTGTTGCCTTCATCGTAGTAGCAAATATTGTATTTTTGGATAGAATAAAAAAGACATGCCTTATAAAAAAATAGTTTATACATTTTGTCTGCTCGTCGGTATGGTTCATTCTATGCAAGCACAAGAGGGGACAATCAATGGATTGATTGTGATAGATTTCAAAGACGAAAACCCTGAGGGCGTAGTAGTCACCAATAAGCAAACGAACAAAGCGGTAATTTCTAGCCTTACAGGCTCATTTAAGATTCAGGCTTCTGTGGGTGATACGTTGTATTTTAAGGGTTCTTTTTTAGAAGAGAGAAAATTAGCTGTGCGTAATGTCCACTTCAAATATAATCCAGTGATTGTGCATATGAATCATGAGGTGATTACACTGGAGGATATTGTAGTACGACCACCTCTTACGGGGGATTTGAATAAAGATATTGCTTCTGTAAAACGTAATGAAGAAATAGAAGAGTTATATGCCAGATTGGGGATTGATATTCGCACAAGAGATATAGATCCGAAAGAAAAAGAAGAAGATATCATACCTAAGTGGGGCGGAATCCCGATACCTACAAGCATCAATGTACAGGCTTTATATAAATCTTTGACAGGGTATTATCGTAAAATGGAGAACTTAAATAAATTTGAAACCTTAGATAAACAATTGAAAGAGGTGATTGATTATTTTGGAGAAGATTATTTCACTCAAACTTTAGGAATCAAAAAAGGAAAATCTCTTGAGTTCATGCTCTATCTCTATGGTTTAGACCCTCAAAAGTATCAATTATACTATCAACAAAATGAATTTTTAAGTTTAGATCAATTGATGCGTACACATGCTTCTCAATTTAATCTACGATTAAAGCAAACACAAGATTCAATAAAATAAAATGCAGATGTTTATCTGTAATCAAATGGATTATAGAAGTCATAGCCAAGACTTATCAAATGTGCATCGCCCGCTTCTTGAGCGATGTCTGTAAGCCCAAGACGATAAGCGTAGCCAAGTCTTAATCTTCCGATCTCTAAGTTGATAAGTGGTGAGATGCTCAAGGCCTGAGTTCCATTATTATCCGTATCGGTTCTATAATTTAAACCTAATCTAAAAGCGTTGGTACCCATAGCAATACGTGAGCGCAAAGTCACGTCTATTTGCCTCTCTGAATTTGAGTTAAGATTCATCAGTACAGATGGTTCTAATTGGATTTGATCTGACAAATTATATTGATACCCTACATGAAAGAAGTACCAAGTTGGCAATGGCTCTATAGCGTTGACTATATAACGGTTGTCTCCTATGGGTAAATCTAGCATAGAAATCCCACCGTAAATTCCATTATAGAAGAAGGAACCACCAATGTTCATATAATGATTATAATAGCTATCAACCTTTAATAAAGGATCATTGGGATGTTGAATATTCCATTTAGTTCTATCAAACGACTGATTTAACATATGATAAGAGATTCCGAAAGAAAATTGGTTTTCTTCTTCATACATGTTTGAATATCCATCTCCTATAGGAATATGGTAAGCCCCCGTTACGTTAAGCCCAGAAGCACTAGTAGCTCCATTTTTATCATGATAAAACAATAATCCTGTAGCTAGCCTTCTAGAGACTCGCGCATGACCACTCAATGTTTGAGTAGAGGGTGCGTCTTCTACACCTGCCCATTGAGAATGATGGGTAGCTCTAAATTTTAATATGTCATCATCTTTCCCCGCATAAGATGGGTTAATGAGATAGGTTTCAGATAACAAATAATGGTCATAGAAAGGGAGACCTTCTTGTGCTGTAATGAATCCACACAGTAGGATCAGTATCCAAGAAAAGATGTTTTTTGAAACCATTATTTTTTTTAATCATTTAAAAAAGATAGTGCAAATATAATTTTATTATGTAAAAAAACTACGTTCAATTTGAATATTAAACGTAGTTTTTGTAAATCCATTGTGTAGTTTCACCATAATCTATTAAATCTTATGTAGAGCTTAATAAGCTCTTGCAAATAGGACTCTCTGGCTGCTTGGTTTCCCCGTTAAAATACATTTTCCATCCTCTTTTTCGTTGTTTAAAGGGATGCAACGTATAGTTGCTTTGGTCAATTCTTGTATTTTTTCTTCCGTTTCTGTAGTTCCATCCCAATGTGCGCTGATGAAACCACCTTTTTCATCCAATACTTTCTCAAATTCTTCCCAAGTATCAACTTTCGTAATATGTTCGGTTTGATGTTTCTTAGCCTTGTTATAGATGTTTTCATCTATGTCTTGCAAGAGCGTAGGAATACTGTCTAATAGATTATCTAAAGCAACAAATTCTTTAGACAAGGTGTCTCTTCTAGCGACTTCTACCTGTCCTTTTTCTAAATCTCTTGGTCCTACACCGATTCTCACGGGAACACCTTTTAATTCATGCTCAGCAAATTTCCAGCCTGGTTTTTGTTTGTCATCATCATCATATTTTACAGAAATGCCTTTAGCTAAAAGCCCTTCCTTAATTTCCAACGCTTTTTCATCTACAATAGCTTTTTGTTCCTCATTAAAATAAATAGGAATAATCACTACTTGTATTGGTGCTAGGGTAGATGGAAGCACAAGTCCTTTGTCATCTGAATGAGTCATAATCAATGCGCCCATTAAACGGGTTGAAACACCCCAAGAAGTTGCCCATACATATTCTTGTTTCCCTTCATTATTTGTGAATTTCACATCAAATGCTTTAGCAAAGTTCTGTCCTAAAAAGTGTGAAGTCCCTGCTTGCAATGCTTTCCCATCTTGCATCATTGCCTCAATACAATATGTATCTTCTGCGCCTGCAAATCTTTCTGATTCCGTTTTCACTCCTTTAATCACTGGAATCTTCATCCATTTTTCTGCAAATTCAGCATATATTTCTAGCATTTGCGTTGTTTCGTCAATCGCCTCTTGTTTCGTAGCATGTGCGGTATGTCCCTCTTGCCACAAGAATTCTGCTGTTCTCAAGAATAAACGCGTTCTCATTTCCCATCGTACCACATTCGCCCACTGATTAATCAATAAAGGTAAATCTCTATAGGATTGAATCCAATTCTTGTAGGTGTTCCAAATGATTGCTTCTGAAGTAGGACGTACTACAAGCTCTTCTTCTAATTTAGCTTCTGGGTCTACCATTAACTTACCTGCATTATCAGGATCAGACTTTAATCTGTAGTGTGTAACAACAGCACATTCCTTAGCAAATCCTTCTGCATTTTTCTCTTCTGCTTCAAACAAGCTCTTCGGGATAAAGATTGGGAAATAAGCATTTTGGTGTCCTGTTGCCTTGAACATTTTATCTAACTTTGCTTGCATCTTTTCCCAAATGGCATAGCCATAAGGTTTAATCACCATACAACCACGCACGCCAGAATTTTCTGCCAAATCTGCAGAAATTACAAGTTCATTGTACCATTTACTATAGTCTACTTCTCTAGAGGTTAATTTTGCCATACTTTATCTTTGATTAAAATGCCATAAGTGTAATTAACATTTCATGGCATTACTTTTGTTTTATTTATAAAAAAATTGTTTATTATGCAAACTTAGACAATTCAATCAATAGATGAAATTATTTATAACAAATGAAAACTTTTAATCATATTCCAAGAAAGCTAGTAAATGCTATGTTGCCATTAGGTGCTTTGTTGTTTGCTGTGTCTTCTTGTACGGTAGCACAGAACTCCACAGCAACTAATGATGGTATTTACTACGACCCTAGTGCTAATCCTAAACAGGAAGAAGTTGTGCTTGATGATGGTTATGCTACTGAAGTTCAGGCTACAGAGCAAACATATACTGAGCCTATTCGAATAGGTGGAAAATATTTTGATGAGGAAGGAAATGCCCCAAAAGTTTCAACTTATGAGGATTCTCCAGTTTATCAAAATAATAGAGTTATTTTGAATACAGACTCAGAAGATGATTATGTGCAGTGGGGGGAGCAAGGAAGAACGGAAGTTTATATCAATAATTATGGAACTGGGTTGTATCACCCTTTCTATAACCCATACTACAATATAGGACCATATTATGGAGGTAACTACTTTAATATGTGGGGTGGGTTTGGATATGGCCTAGGCTTTAGCTTTGGATGGAGTCCATTCTATAGACCATTTTATCCAGGTTTTTATAGCCCGTATCATCCTTACTATGGCTATCATCCTTACTATGGTTACAATTCTTATTATAGTCCTTATCATCCATATTATGGACATCCTTACTATCCGAATAGATATCTTAGAGATGTGACAAGAGGGAAAGGGAATACGAATGGTGTGAGTGCTTCAGGAAAGAGAAATAATACGAGATCTAGTGAAATGAGCGTTTCTGAAGGCTTAAGACGTTCAGATAAAATTCTGAAAAGAACAGAAACAATTACACCTCCAGATAATAATAGAATACAACCTTCAAATAACGCCCCAGTAAGAAGGTCTACCGATAAGGTTAGAGTGAGGAGAACACAACCTACACCTAATCAGAGAGCTACTAATCCTAATAATGCTACACCTAAAACCACCAATCCTAGACAGAATCAACCTGCAGTACAACCCCGAAGAAGAACAGACAAGGTGCCTGTAAGACAGAGAAGATCGTCCAATACAAATAAAGCTGAATATAATAGTCCTGTGATTCAAAGGTCTGCACCAGTAATGAGGAGTGTTCCAAGAACACCTTCAGTACCTAGTAGAAATGGTGGAATAAGAAGAAAATAATAAGAAGATGAAAAAAATATTTATAACCTTAAGTGTGATTGGAATTGCACAGTTATCTTTGGCTCAACAAGGCTTTACACCGCAATATGTAGAAGATTTATATCAATATAATAACAATGGTACTTTATCTGGAACGGCAAGGTATAAAGGATTGAGTGGGGCTATGGGTGCCTTGGGTGGCGATTTATCGGCAACCATTAAAAACCCAGCTTCTGGAGCTGTTTTTTTATTATCAGAAGGTGTTCTTACAGGTGGATTGCATTCAAGTAAAACGGAGGTCGCTGGTGGTAATAATTATTCTGATTCTGAATTTAAGTTAGATCAAGTGGGTGCAGTATTAGTTTTCGATGATTTATCTAATAATGGCTGGAGAAATTTTTCAGTTTCTCTTAATTACGAAGAAAAAGATCACGTGAACGAGAGAATTGACTTTAATCCTAATATTAAATCTACTAATTCAGATAGATCTGTAGAAAGAGTTATTGCAGAAAAAATTGGAGAATCATCTCTGACTAATTTAACATTTTCTGCTAATTATAATGACAAAGTGTACGTAGGTGGAGGGGTTAATTTTCATTCATTCAACACTGAATCTATAGAGGGTCTTAATGTAAATGAACTTGCGTACGGAAATACTTATAGCTATAGTAAGGATTACTCTCCCAACGCCAAATCGGGTGAGGGTGTGTCTGTGGCATTAGGGGTCATTGGTAGGGTAACACAACAGCTAAGGCTTGGAGCCTCTTATCAATCGCCAACTTGGTATAAGGATGTAGATGAGGTTTTAGTAGAGTATGCTATCCACAAAGACAAAGATAATATAGGAGATTATTATTACACTAAGGGTGACTATGTAAACTTTATCAATGATATGAATTCTGGGCAGAAGTTTACAGGATCAGCAGCATTTGTAATAGGTACATCCGGTTTAATTAGTGCAGACTATACTTATACAGACTATAGTACTGCTAAGTTTCAACCAGAGACCGCTTTTGCTGGAGAGAATACGTTTATAGACAATTACATGAAGGGCACAAGTGCTGTGAGCATTGGTGCGGAGGCTGTATTACAAGATTTTCGACTACGTGGAGGTTTTAGATATGAACAATCCCCTTTTGAAGAAATAATGATTGACAATATAAAAGAAAGCTATCAGCCATTTGGTGATTTAACTGGGTTTTCTCTTGGTGCAGGTTATGAGAAAAATGGTTTTTTTGTAGATGCTTCTTATGATATGTTTAAAAGGGATAAGAACTATTTGCTTTCAGGTAATTATTATGATACCAAAAGTACAGTACCTTACGATGATGCTTATAGTTTAGATGAAAATAATGATATGGCGCTAGATGCCCTTTCTTTTAAGGCAGAGGAAGTAGGTTTTGCTTCAAGTTTGAAGAATATTACAGAAAAACAAGGTAATTTTTCATTATCTGTAGGGTTTAGGTTTTAATTAAATACTACATTTTTCAAAATATAAAAGGGGTCTCAAAATTTTGAGACCCCTTTTTTCATTAAGCTTTTTATATAATTTAATAATTATTTCTTAGCTAGTAAATCTCTAATTTCAACAAGCAAATCAGTCTCACTTGGTCCAGCTGGAGCTGCAACAGGTTCTGGTTTGCGCATTTTTGTATAGGCTTTTACAATTAAGAATAATACAAAACCTACAATGATTAAGTTGATGATAGTATTTATCCAACGACCATACATTATTGCATTTTCTGGTTTGTAACCATCCTCACCTTCCACTCCCATTGCTGGATCTAGCACATACTTTAAATCTTTAAAGTCTACACCACCCGCATAATGGCCAATTATTGGCATCATCACATCATTTACAAATCCATTTACCACTAATCCAACAGCACCAGCTAAAATTACCGCAACTGCTAAATCAATGACATTTCCTGTCATGATGAATTCTTTAAAATCTTTTAACATTTTCATATAATATACTTTTTTGTTTCGCGTAAAAATAAGAAAATACCTAAGTGAATTTACATTTAGTAATAAATTTTAAAAAAAATAAAAATTATCTTTACATTTCAACCCAATCAATTTTTGTTACACCTTCTTGAATGCCCCATGCCTCAGCTTTTCCGCCATTCACTTCTAATACATAACGGTAGGGTGCCGTTGCACCTTGAGTCGTGGTATCATAAGGCTGACGATTTGGTGTTATGGTGATTACTTTTTTATCTTCTCCTATAAAGATTATATCGAGTGAAATTCTAGTGTCTTTCATATAGAAACCAGAGGTATTGTCTTGTTCAAAAACAAATAACATTCCTTGGTTTTCCTCCATGCTACTGCGGTTCATTAATCCAATGGCCCTCTCATTATTAGATTTAGCAATTTCTATATCTAGTTTTTTAATGATTGAGTCATTATTGGTAAGCGTTAACTCACCTTCTTTTAAAAATTCTATTTCTATCGGCTGGTCATTATTGACGGCTGGCGTATTAGCAGTAGCTTCACCATTATTTTTACAGCTAAATGTAGTAACTGAAATTAATGCTGTCAAGATTATTAGATTAGATACTTTCATGTTTCTTTTGTTTTTGGGTTGAAATATATAAGATGATTAATCCGATGATCATAAAAGGGATGCTTAATATTTGTCCATTATTAAGGTTTAAGTTTAAGGTATCCGCAACCCATTCTACCCCTTGATCTTCTTTAAAGAATTCTACCACAAACCTAATTAGCCATAAGATCGAAAAAAACAAACCAAAGATAAATCCTGGATATTTTTTCTTATCCGTTTTTTGATAGATAAACCACAAGATGATGAATAGCAATACATAACATATAGCCTCGTATAACTGTGCTGGATGCCTAGGAACTATGGGGCCATAATCAGGGCTCTGCTGCGTGAATAAAACAGCCCACGGTGCATCCGAGGGTTTTCCGACAATCTCTGAGTTAATGAAATTACCAATCCGCACAAAAGCTCCACCAATGGCTACGGCAATGGCTAAACGGTCTACGAGCCACAGCATAGATTTATCTTTCAAATGTTTTTTTGTAAATAGATACATGGCTATTAATAAACCTAATGTGGCACCGTGACTCGCAAGTCCCATGAATCCTACAAATCTGTAATCATCTAAGAACAACCAGCTATCTCCTGGGGAATATTGTATGGGTAAGAAAACTTCTAAAGGCCTTTCTATAAAAGCACTAGGATCATAGAACAAGTACTCTCCTAATCTTGCCCCAGCAATTGCCCCCACAAAGGTATATAAGAATAACGGGTCTAATAAATCTAGTGAAGTGTTGTCTTTAATGAACATCTTTTTCATTAAAAAATAACCCACTAAAAACGCCATAATCCACATAAGACTATAGAAATGTAAGGTCATAAAACCGAGGTCTATACCTCCAGAGCCGTCGTATGTAATATATGCTAATTGTCGTATCATGTATTTTCTTTTTTTGGAACAGGATCATATCCACAACCTCCCCAAGGGTTACATCTAATAATTCTTTTGGCAGTAAGCCAACATCCTTTTATAAAACCATGGGTTTGTAGCGCCTCTATCCCATATTGGGAGCACGTTGGCGTATATCTACAATTACTACCTAACCAAGGAGAAATAGCAAGTTGGTAGAATTTAATCAACCCAATCAGGGGGAGCGATAATATCTTTTGCAGCTTTTGCATTCCCTGCAAATATAAATATTATATCTGTATGTCTTACTTATAAGCTTTTAGGTTTCAAAGAAATTATCTGTTGTATCCCTAATATGCCGTGCTAGTTTTTCAGCTTTCTTGAAATTAGCTTGAAACTTAGATAAAGTTGCAGGCTTTAATTTAAAATCGATAGGGTTGGGTTCAATTTTCTTTTTTGTATAAAGGCCTAATTTTCTACGAATTTTGGTCATAGGCTGGTTATTCCCTACAGGGAAATGTCTGTCATTAATTACTTCAAATAAATCTAGTAAACCATCTAAACGTTCCAGGGCGTGAGGTCTATCATAGCCGACATTCATGAAGTATACAGGCGTTCCCATGGCGGTTGCGGGCAAAGCACAGTGAATTCTAGATGTAATGATTAATTTTGCTTTCGCATATCGATTTAATAATTTTTCTGCCTTGTCCATGCGTTGTGCGATGTTCAAATTTTTTAAATCATAATCGTGATGGGTAAGGATAGAAACTTGATTTTCATATTGCTCTGGAATAATTCTCTGAATTTGAGTTTCGACATATTTCTGATCAAAAACTTTTACAAATGGATCTACCAACAAGATTTCTTCACTTTTTTCGCCTTCATACTTAGGTAGAGTAAGCGTGACACAGCCAGAAAAATAAGAAGGAATGTTTAATCCTTGAAATAAGTTTAATGTATGTTTATCTCTACAACCTATTGGCCCGAATTTTTTATAATAAGAATTTAAATCATCATTGAGCATATATTTATGGCACCCATGCTTATGGTCTATATATAAGGATATAAATAAGGGGATTAGATTGGAATGTGGTGGCCAGTTTTGAGGATTTTTCATAAACCAACCATTACATAATAACTTGGTGTTAGCCTCAGTAGATTTTTTGTTTAATTGTTCACGATCCAAGAAATAATCAGTCCTGCCAAGCAGTTTTAAAGCTGCATAGGTTTGAATATCATCTCCTATGTTATCTGAATTTTTATAATAAATAATAGCCTTCTTCAATCTATGTTTAATTTGGCTTAAAGATAAGGGATTCGTTCAAATATAAGAATCTATTATCTTTGCACGAATGCGATCAAAAGTAAAAAAATATAGGTTACGGGATGACTATTCCATTGTTGGGTATGCAGAGCAGACTTCTAATGGGATGAGATTTACGCATAAGTTTCCAAAATATTGGATTAATTCAGACCCTAAATTTACTTATATAGATGAGGCTATAGGCGTGTTAGATAAAATGAATAGAATGATTTATGAATATGATGTAGTATCCTATAAAATTAATCATCGCCAGATGCGTAGAGAAGGAATTGTATTGTGGAGTGAAAAGAAAAGTACTTTTGGTATTTTTGATATTCAAACGCGTCACTTTACTTTTTTCTTTATAGATGACTTGTTTCTATTTGCTAAAGATAAGGTAGAAATTGTCTCTCACGCATTCAATCGACCAGAATTGATAGAGAGATTTAATCTTTGATTCCCTAATTCTTTTTATATTTGGCTAAAGTAAAATATATATAATGGGAATACTTACAGGAAAGAAAGGAATCATATTTGGCGCATTGGACGCTAATTCTATCGCATGGAAAGTTGCTGAGCGTTGTCATGAAGAAGGTGCAGAGTTCATACTTACGAATGCTCCGGTAGCATTGAGAATGGGTGAAATCAATGAGTTGGCAGAGAAAACCAATAGTGAAGTTGTACCCGCAGATGCAACAGATATGGAAGATCTTGGTAAATTGTTTGATGTTGCTATCGAGAAGTTTGGTAAAATAGATTTCATTCTACACTCTATCGGGATGAGTGTTAATGTAAGAAAAGGAAAGCCATATACAGATTTGAACTACAGTTGGTTAGAGAAAGGCTGGGATGTTTCTGCAGTTTCGTTCCATAAAGTGATGAAAACCGCTTGGGATAAGGATTGCATGAACGAGTGGGGTAGTATTCTTGCTTTATCATATATCGCAGCACAACGTGTTTTTCCTAACTATAATGATATGGCAGATAATAAAGCTTACCTAGAATCTATTGCTAGGAGTTTTGGTTATTTTTGGGGTAAAGAGAAAAAAGTTAGAGTTAATACCATTTCACAATCACCAACCCCAACTACAGCAGGACAGGGGGTTGAAGGTTTTGATGGTTTCTTAGCAGTGGCAGAAGAAATTTCTCCATTAGGAAACGCTACAGCAGATGATTGTGCTAATTTATGCACGATGATGTTTAGTGATTATACCAAGCGCGTTACATTACAGAATCTATATAACGATGGTGGCTATAGTACTACAGGAGTTTCTGAAGGATTGATTGAGAAATTCATGAAGAATAAATAATAATTTATTAAGTGACTTACCTTCTTTTATAGGGAGGTTCTAAAACAAGCCTGATAGAATGAAATATAATCATCCTATCAGGTTTTTTATTTATAAACAAGGATATTTATCTTGTTTATTTATTTTGAACCCACAGATAACGCCTTAACTTTGTACAGCATTAATCATAGCATCAAGACTTATGGATTGGATAGAAAATCTATTGTTACCGACAGAAACCCCCAACATGGTTCAATCACTGATTGTTATTATGTTAGCGATAGGAACAGGTGCCTTTGTAGGTAGGTTAAAGGTAGGGAAAGTATCGTTAGGTGTTGCCGCAATTATGTTTACGGGGCTTTTATTAGGTCACTATGGTTACCGGATAGAAGAAAATATTCTAGAATTTATTAGAGAACTAGGTCTAATTTTATTTGTGTATGGAATTGGGTTGCAAGTAGGACCTTCATTTTTTTCATCTTTTAAATCAGAAGGTTTAAAATATAATATACTTGCTGTTTCCATGGTCTTATTAAGTGGTGTGCTCGCCTATATTATGTTTGCAGTGACTGATTTGCCTATAGAGAGTATGGTGGGGATAATGTCTGGTGCTGTTACCAACACCCCAGGTTTAGGAGCCGCTACAAGTACGATACAAGAAATCAAAGCAATCGATCCTACTAAAACCTTTATAGATCCAGCTATTGGTTATGCTATAACCTATCCACTTGGTGTATTGGGAATTATCACAACGATAATTTTGTCTAAAAGTTTCTTGAAGATAAACACGGATGTAGAGATGCGTAAATTTCGAATGATGCGTATCAACAGAGAGGAGCCTCTGATCCAACAAAAAATTCGAGTTACCAAGGACGAGTATGTAGGCAGATCATTATACGAAGTTATGCAGGACTTTCCAGGAAATGTCGTAATCTCTAGGTTAAAGAGAGCTGGAGATAAAGATGTAATTAGCCCTACCCTTGATATGAAAATCCATATGCGAGATGTTATGATGCTTGTGGGGGTAGAATCTGAAATAGAACAAATAAAAAACGCTTTAGGTAGAGAATCGTCTGACTCCTTGATAGAAAGTGATTCTCATATAGCTTCTAAAGATTTATATGTTACCAATAAAAAAGCGGTTCATAAAAAGTTAACAGAATTAGATCTATACAATACATATGATCTTAAAGTTACAAGAGTATTTAGGGCAGGTCGGGAAATGATTGCTAGACCATCTCTAGACTTATACTATGGTGATGTTTTGCGAGTTGTTGGGAAAGAGAGTAGCATAGAAGAAGTAGAGAAAATTATAGGAAACTCAGAAAAAAAATTAATTGAACCAGATTTGTTATCACTTTTTGGAGGGTTAATTATAGGAATCATTTTGGGGTCTATTCCATTATTTATTCCTGGACTACCTGTTCCTATAAAACTTGGTTTTGCTGCCGGACCATTAATCGTTGCGCTAGTGATAAGTAGATATGGTGGTGTAAGTTTTATTCATTCTTATTTGAATAATGGAGCCATACATTTTATGAAAGATCTTGGAATTTGTTTATTCTTTGCTGCTGTGGGGGTACATGCAGGAGAGAAGTTTTATGATAACTTTATGCAATATAATGGCTGGGTATGGATGATTTATGGATCTGTAATTACCTTTGTCCCTTTGATAATCATGCTGATTATAGGAAGGTTTTTTATGAAAATTAACTTTTTGCAACTGGCTGGGCTTATGAGTGGTACTTATACAGACCCTGCCGCATTAGCCTTTAGTACTTCCTATTTAGACTCTGATGTACCTATTCAATCGTATGCACAGATTTATCCCTTGGTGACAATCTTTAGGATTTTTGTAGCGCAGATGTTGATATTACTTTTGGCCTAAATCAAGCCAATGATTATAGAAGTGGTTGAGCACTTAAACTTCTCAAATATTGATTATATTTGCTTTGTAGGGATAATAACGATGTAAATCTTAAGTCATATTGGCTTAAGTTATAATCAGTGCAAGGTAATTATAATGGTTTCAGAAAAAATATTAGAGGATTACAAGGTAGAAGAAGTGCAATATGATAAGGGCGATGTTATCTTTAATCAATTAGAAAGACCAAAATACTATTTTCAAATTAAAGATGGTGCTGTCTCTATGAATACTTTTAATGAAGATGGTAAGGAATTCACACAAGGAGTATTTGGT
>JBPCUN010000137.1:0-5588 GCA_051011115.1 Weeksellaceae bacterium | reverse complement strand
TGGAATGTGACAATAGACATCGTCACAATAAACTTCATTAGTGGATGGTTTCGTATTTTGAGCGTAGCCGCTCCAACTCGGCAGTAACAAGCTTAACGTCAGGCTTAGAACTAGAATTTGATTGAGCTTCTGCATTGATCACCTCTTGCTTCTCTTCAAATTCATTCTTGCTCATTTCAACATGAGTGTCAAGGCGTGAGCTTTCCTTGCTTGCCTCGGTTAGATCCTGAATATCATCCATGGATTGAATCTGCTTTTTGGTGTTGCCCCTAAGAAAAAAGATACCCAAAAGCCCCAGAACAACCGTTGCGATAGTGATTAGAATTTCATTCATTTTATTCCTCTGATTTACGTATGAGCATTTTCACAAAAATCTCATAGACTGTGGTAGATACTGCACCAGCAATAATACCACCTAATACGTAAGTGTAAACAGAAAAATTAGGTATAAATTCCTCAACAATTAGCGGTCCCGAGATACCACCAATTACAAGAGGTATGATGGGTGCAAAATACTTAAACCACTTATTTTGACCAATAACCTTAATCTTCTTAACGCTCTCCATGATCACATTAAGTGCCACAGATAAAACCCCAAATGCCAATAAAACGCCTTCTTCCATATCAATCACCTTGATGTATTGTGAGTGTGCGGTCAGCCGCAACCCACGTCTCTCCATCCATTGTAACCCGTATTTGAAGGTCTAGTTTCCTGGGGCCAATCTCCCCCGTCAACGCCGCTGGAAATGTCACATTGAGCACACTATTCACAATACCATCATTATCTGTCAGTGTGATATTGCTTTGATCAAGCTCATTGGACATCAGTTGTCCATAACTGGACGACATATACGGCCATTGAAATTCCTTATAAATAACATCAATGGTAGATCCGGTCATATTCGCTTTAAAGTCCAATTTACACTTAAAGTCCTCGCCAGGTCTACATGTTAGCTCAGGAAAAGAATTCTCCAGGTCAAATATTTTTGGTGCTTTTCTAATCATCGCTCTGGAACCCATGTAAGATTTTGAAATTGTTTATTATCCGTAAAGAATAGGTATGAGTATCTCCTGCCAGTTTGACAAGGAATTGTTATCATTTCTATGTCGCAGCTGGTATTACTATAACCAACCGAATAATAGAATCTAAAAGAGTTAGAGTGCATAACACACTTGGGCTCATCTGGGCTTACATTGAGTTCATATTCAAATATCTTACCCATTGTATTTTTCTCTAATACACTCACAATTCCATTGTTATGTATATACAAATACCTGTCATCAACAGTAATAGATGCATTAACCCATGATCCCGCAAGCCAGGTGTCAAAACTTACACCATAAGGCTGGTTTCCACCCCAATATGGCCCTGTTCTTAGGTTTATTTGGCCCAATCCAGTTGAATAAAGCTCGAAAATCCTTTCTCCGTCTGCACAGAATTTCCTAAGGTCATCATCGGCTGGCGTATATGCATCATGTGACCATTGTGCTACGCCATTTTTTAGTCCGACGGTTGTAGTGCCGATCAAAGCCTTACCAACGGTGCTTGATCTAAGCTCTCCAACAACCACGATGTTCCCGTAGTTATCAAATAGATCATACACAGCATCTCCGTGATCATAGCTAAAAGCCACGGTTCCAAAGTTATTAAGGTTTCTCCACTCAATAAAATCTCCGTTAATGACAACAGCATAGTTGTTTGTAAACCCTATTCCAGGCTTAGATCCTAGAATTGAGTTTTCGCCAATGAAAAATGTCACAATAGAGGTCATTTCTTCATCCCATAGATCATAGCGATATTTATCATCTCCAGTAATATATCCAATAACAACGAAACCTCGATACACTCCAATTTTTACATTTGAGCTTAGAGTATCTCTTGTATTGATGACTTGTGTACTGGTTGGTTTTAAGCCATCAAACACAGATACCTGATAGGTTCCGCCACCATCTGAACTATGTACGACATATATATATCTGCCCGTTGATACAATTTGAGACACATTGGTATAGTAGTTGTCATATGTCGAACCTAATTGATCCCATGAATCATTGCCAACATCTCTCAGAATTATTGAGTCGTTTTCTTCCGGCCCATCAACATACATATATGAATGGGGTGGCTCATAATATGATGATATATCTCGTTTAATAAGACCACCATCGATAACGATTTCCGACTTTGATACGTTCATCCCTTCTGAATCAACTGAGTTTGATCCAATACGTACCTCTCCGCCGTCAATGATTGCGCTATTGGTGGTGCGAAGGTGGGGTATCGTTGTTCTGTCAGCAGACACCTCAATAGCCTTCTCCCATATCGTGCAATTAACACCCACATCGGGCATGTTAAGGAAGTGAATAACGGGACTCATCAAATCCGTTGTGCCATCTAGAGCCTGAAGATAGAAATAGTTTCCGCCTACATTGGGTATCAACATATAGACTTGATCTGATGCTGGCCCTAATCCTGGATCATTGAATTTTATGAAGTGTCGATACATATAGTCTGTATCACGCCACTTGCTTCTCCAATCTACAACCAAAAACCCAAGACTACCTACTCTAACTTGACCACCAGAGTAACTTAAATCACATGTAATATTGTCTTGTGATACACCGTTAACAGTTGCATGCTTGCAGAAGATAAAGCCATTTTGGCGACCATCATTATCAGGTGTTGTCACCACAAGCCCATTTTCAAGTTGGGCAAATTGCGGGTTTGTAGACATATTCAAGTTCAACGTAGACATCCAATCATCAGCGGGTGTGGCACCAGCTTCCAGGAAAAGTCTGTCCAGTCGGACAGCGCCATGTGTTACCTGAATAATCCTTCCGTCACCATCAGACGCCGATGCCGCCATTCCATCATATGCAGTATCAAGGGTTGCATCTCGCAGTTTCTGGAGATTATCCATTATGTCATCAAGGTCTAATGTTCCGTTTTCAACCGTAGCGGTGGATAGGTAGGATGTTGATGTAAGTGTATTGAGATAACTCGAATTATGTCCATTTACAAGATAGTCTTCGTTTATCTTCAACACACCGTTATTTGGCATCATCACAAAATCACTTTCAGTATCTATGACTGCCACAATTCGTATATTCTTAATATTTGCCTTTACGTCCGGGGTTGCGCTATTGCCAAGTATCTTTCCGAGTGTGAATGAAGATGGTGAATCGTCAGCATCATTATCTTCAGCACCGAACGCCTGAAGCACAAGATTCTGTGTTGAGCCATTCCAATCATCGGGGACTGTAACAAAGAAAACAATATAGCGACTACCTGGGGTATATCTTGTTAATTCATGGGTATCAAAATCATAAGGACCATCACTTTCCTCACCAACAATTCTATAAGCCCCTACAGGGAGTCTAGTTCCCGATTCACTTGGTGATTTAAATTGAGATATAAACAGTATTCGTGCACCACCAAACACAAATGCGTATTCACTAGCACCAAGACTAGGCTCTCCACCACCCGGAGATATTCCCTTAATACCCCTTGCTGAGGATATACTTATAAATGTCTGGGTGTTTAAATTCTTTGATAACTCCTCAAGATTTTGAATATTGGCAACATTGTTGATAACTGAAGTTGTATTGTCAATGGCCCCATTTTCCATCCATATGTCGGCTAGCTTGATGCTGTAAGGTGCATCTTCAATTGGTATCTCAACTGGTGTAGTTCTAGTTCCAGCTTCATATAGATATTGAGGTTCTTCATCCTCGTCTGGATTATATTTAACATAAATTAGAAAATGAATTCCATCCGATCCAGCCACCTCTCCAGCAAAATCGAATACATCCTCCTGAACTACATCCTCGTGAATTAACACGCCATTAATGAAGTAATAACCAGAATTCACCGAAAACTTCAGGCCGCTAGTCCCTCGATAAACGTGTGTGTCACTAATGACGCCACTTGGCACGACACTTCCAGAGTTATTAATTGCGTTCCTAAATATTTCATTTTCCCTGGAAAATATCAAAGGGGAAGATGCATTGGAGAAAATATAAGCCATTGTTTACCTCAGAAAGTTATCAGCCACTCAAATTGAACACTAATTTCCACGCCGTTAACCTCATCTGATTGTAACAAGACTCCAGCATCCTCATCAGTTGGCGCGAATACAACCCGATTAAAAAGAACGCCGTTAGACATAATCAATCCAGCCTCCTTAATGACGGTGGTATTGCCAAATTCACTCACCGGAAAATCATTACCGTTTATGAGTTTTGATACAAGAAGCTGGGTGCCTGGACTATCAACTCTGTATGAAATTTGACCACCCGATACATATCCTCCTGGATTATGAAGAACTAGCTCAGTCGTGCTTAAAACACTCCTAATTCCAAGAACTAAGGGGTTTGAGCTACTGGTATTGATTGTCACCTGCTGCCCCCTCTCAATGCCAAGATTTACGAAATCAACACCTGGGTCCGTAAGTATCGTTCTGTTAGATGCATCAATGGTTATAGTACCTGTAGTTGAGCCCCATCCTGTAACAGTATTAGGGAAAACATTTACTTTATCTGGATAAATGAGATCTGGAGATGCATGTGTAAGATCGTTAAGGCCATATACACCTACGGGAACACCATCGAGATTTCTTAGTACTGATACAAGCGAAGTATCTGATAAATTAGGCAAATTGCCTGTTTTTTCACCGTTACCGATAGCTATCCTATCTATGTATGGGGTTTCTTGACCAAATACTTCATAGGTCCCCCCAAGCATTCTTGCTAGTATCTCCCTTCCGGTATTTACAATCAGATTACCCTGCCTGATACTAACAAGCTTTTTGTTTAGAACTTTAGACGCTTCTTCTTCGGAGATTTCTTTGCCATTTACTTTGTAGATCTGCCTTGCAAGGCAGACTCCTACAGGACCAAGCCCTTCGTTTGTTTTTATGATTTGCATTTTAGTCTCCAATAATTAATGATGATTTTACAATGTGCTTGGTGGATAGATCAAGCCACATTTCATGAAGTGGCATGTTATCAGCATCCAGTAACTGAACCATTACTCTTTCGTTGTTTCCATCCCAACGATCACATTCTTTTGCCTCTTTTTTGGTAATGATGAAGTCAATAACTAATTTGTCGTTAGCAAGATCGGATTTTATCTCTTTAATTTTGCCAGCGTTTAGTGAAAATGGTTTTTTCCTAGACATCATAATATAATTAACTCTGCCATGTATGACGGGGTCTATTTTTTCCATTCTACTCATATTTCTACCTCTCTAACATGCGGGCTGCGCATGATATCTACAGGCAGTATATTAACCGGATCTCTTCCAGAATCAAACATGATTTTTGGGTAGGCACCAACGATAACCGTTGAACAAAAAAGACTTTTGAAGCCCATGGCCTCTTTTACCTTTGCAATATATTCTTTTTTTTGGGTTGGCTTTTTGTGGAATAAAAATGCTTTAATTGCCTGCATCATATTGTATTCTTTACAAACCATTCCTTTAGCAATACGTGCAGCCTCTTGTTTGTCTTTTTGTGTTGCGCCCGTAACCCTGAACACTCTATAGTCGTTTCTTTCGGACCAATCTTTGAAGTTTTTTATTGTGACACCC
>JBPCUN010000136.1:0-3259 GCA_051011115.1 Weeksellaceae bacterium | reverse complement strand
GATTGGCTCGTGCAGGTTCAAATTTTAATGAACTCTTTTTAACGTCGAGCAATATCCGAAATGAATTTGGTTTGAGAACAGAGTTCGATTACGACCAAAATCTTGAAGCCGAAATAAGTTATAATAGGTATCTGAACGATTGGGTACGTGTTTATGCAGGAGTAAATACCGAAACGTCAACACCAGATTCTTACGATACATTTAATACCGTAGGATTGGTTGGTGTAAAGTATTTTACGCCTTATAGATTTAAAGTAGATGTGAGTATGGACCATCAGCTACGCCCAAGAATACGTTTGGACAGAGAATTATTGATTTTTCCAAGAATTTTTTTGGAAGGCGAATACGAATACAGAGCAGATTTTGGATGGGTCAATGATTTAGAGAATAATAAATCATTTGAAAGCGAAACACAATGGTTGGTAGGGGTTGCATACATTCTTTCGCGCAATTTTTCAATCCAAGCTAACTACAATAACCGATATGGATTGGGTGGTGGACTATTAGCAAGATTTTAAACAACTAAAAATTAAAAAAAGATGAACTATTATTTTAATAAAACAATCAATGGAACCTTCGAAGAGGTCATAGAGAAAGTGACACAAGGATTAAAGGAAGAAGGTTTTGGAATCCTTACAGAAATTGATGTAACAGAAACACTAAAGAAAAAACTGGATATAGACTTTAAAAAGTATAGGATACTCGGAGCTTGTAATCCGCCCTATGCACATAAAGCTTTGCAAGCAGAAGATAAAATTGGAACGATGTTGCCCTGCAATGTCATAGTACAGGAAATCGAAGCAGGTATCATTGAAGTTGCGGCCGTAAACCCAATGGCATCAATGCAAGCTGTAAAAAATAAAAAATTGAATGAGGTAGCCAGCGAAATAACTGCAATGTTGGAAAACGTCATTGAAAAATTATAAGACACTATAAAAAGGCAGTAATAATAATTAATAAACACAAACTTAAATTAAAACAAAATGAGCAAATTAAAATCAACATTAGGTATAGTTGCGATAGCATTCATAACCTTAACAGTAATGTCTTGTAAAGACAACAGCAAAGAACAAAATAGCACGGATGGAGACCATTCAGAAATGAACCACGATAACAGTGATGGTCATCACGACGGCGAAAAGAGGGAAATGGCAATGGGTGGAGATAGTAATACACAAGCGGTATTAAATGACTATTTCAACTTAAAGAATGCCTTGGTGGGAGATGATAATGGCAAAGCCAAAGAACTTGGGGCAACCCTAGCAACATCCTTAGGAAATTTTGACGCCTCACAATATAACGATACCCAGCAATCGGAATTAAAGGATATTGTAGAGGATGCAGTTGAACACGCAGAACACATTTCAGAAAGTGATATAGCACACCAGCGCGAACATTTTAAAGTTTTAAGTAAAGATGTTATAGATATGGTTGCTATAACAGGAGCAGAGATGAAGCTTTACGAGCAGTTTTGCCCTATGTATGATGGCGGTACAGCTTGGCTAAGTACTAAAGAGGAAGTGCGCAATCCATACTATGGTAGTCAAATGTTAAAATGCGGCAAAGTACAACGTGAAATTAACTAAATGAAAATTGTAAAGATTATAGCAATAGTACTACTGGTAGCGTTCGTGGGAATTCAATTTATTCCGACTACACGCAATCAAAGTGATACGGTACCCGAAACTGATTTTATGTTGGTTAACAATGTTCCGGAGAACATTCAAAATAAGTTACAGGTTTCCTGCTATGATTGCCACAGTAATAATACGCAATACCCTTGGTACAATAAAATTCAACCCGTTGCTTGGTTTTTGGAAGACCATATTAAAGAAGGAAAAGCTGAACTTAATTTCAACGAATGGGATTCATTATCCAGCCGAAGAAAAGCAAGTAAGTTAAGGTCTATTATCAAGCAGATTGAAAATGGCGAAATGCCTTTGGATTCTTACACTTTGATACATAGTGAGGCAACATTTACAGAAGCTGAAGCAGAAGAGTTAATCAATTTTATCACACAATTAAAAGACAATTTATAAACTATAATTAAATATAATAAAAATGAAAAATTTAAAAATGAGTATTGCAGCAATGCTATTGTTAGCAGTTTCTTTTACCAATGCACAGGAAAAAGAAAAAATGAACCACGATCACGGAGATATGAAAATGGACCATAGCAAAATGATGAATAAAAATAGTGACGCAAAAGCAGAAGCTATTTTAAGTGATTACTTTAATTTAAAAAATGCTTTGGTTGCAGATGACACCAAAAAAGCAGCCCAAGCTGGGTCTAAATTGGTAGTTTCTCTTAAAGCTTTTGATACGGACAGTTATTCAAAAGAAAATCAAGAAGAATTAGAAGATATTATAGAAGATGCCGTAGAGCACGCCGAGCATATTTCTGAAAGTGCCATAGACCACCAGCGCGAACATTTTAAGACCTTAAGTAAGGACATAACAGATTTGGTAGCTATTACGGGAACAAAAAACACGCTTTACCAACAATTTTGCCCAATGTACGATAAAGGTAGTGCGTGGTTGAGTACCAGCAAAGAAGTAAAAAACCCATATTACGGTAGCAGAATGCTTAAATGTGGAAAAGTGCAAAAAACTATTCAATAAATAATCCCCTGCCTTTAATACTCTTTTAAATATACTGGTTTATTAGTTAACAGTAGCTTAGGAGATGACAGGGTTACCTGAATAGTTGTAAAGTCCTGTCGTGGGAAGGAAATTAGGTTTAATAGTTAGTGAAATCCTTCCCGTGTACAGGCACAATAAATTTTGAAAAAGAAAAGTTGATTTGGTTAATAGCAGCCTGAATAAGGGAGAGAGATTAAACCCCTAAATATAACGTCTCTCTTCCTATGTCAGGTAATTAAAAACTTATGATGAAGAGAAATTTAGTGAAGAATGCTTGATTTTGAGGGGTAAATATTTTGGTTGGTTGATTAAAATTTACCTCTCACTTTCAAGTATTATTTATAGGCTTTTGTAAGTAACAATAGGGAAAAAATAGATAGTAATGAAAGAATGTTGCAAAGATGGTTGTCACCAAACAACAGAAAAATCTGTTGTTAAAAAATGGCTCAATTATATAGTATATACAATCCTAATCTTAATAGTTGGTGGTGCATTGGCGCTTCAGTTATTTAGCTAAGAAAGTAAGTTAAAATGGCTAAAGAAAACACAATAGAAAAATCTAAAAGAACAGGCTTTTACAAGCAACTGTTTAAAAAAGTATTGCTTACTGCAAGTA
>JBPCUN010000135.1:0-3760 GCA_051011115.1 Weeksellaceae bacterium | reverse complement strand
ATTCTGGATTTACTGATTGGTAGAACCTACCAGCTTGCTCCAAGTATTGCTCTTCGCTAACTATTAACCCTAATTCTGCCATCTTATCGGCAACAATTCTTTCTTCTATCAATTGGTTCCATGCCATTTCTGACACAACGTTTTCCCCAGCTTGTTGAAGTTGTGGCATTTGCGATAAGCGATTATAAGTTACATTATAATCCTGCGCACTGATGGGTGTGCCGGCTACTGAGCCAAGTTCATTCGGGTTTCCGAACAAATCACCACGGCCAAAAATATCACCTACCAAAAATGCTAATAGCGCAAATCCGATGATGACAATTAATAAGCCTGATCTTTTTCTAATATCTCCTAAAAGAGCCATTTGTTATGTTTTATGTTACGATTTGCGAAAGTACAACATTCTGTTAAAAAGAAAAAAGCAAAAATGGATTATTAATTGCCATTATTTACGATTCTAACTTCTTCTATCTTAGTATCTGATACCTTTTCTATGATAATAGTGTAATTTCCTATTTTTACTTCCTCTTGAACGTCTGGAATATTTTCTGTATAACTCACAATCAACCCACCTAAAGTTTCATACGCATCCCCTTCTGGAAGCTCTAAACCATAGGTCTCGTTGATATAATCTATTTCTTGGCGTGCAGAAAAACGAAAGGTATCTTTCTTTAAAACTTCTTCTTTCAATTGAATTTTATCATGTTCATCTTCAATCTCACCAAATAATTCCTCTACCACATCTTCTACTGTTAATAGCCCAGCTGTCCCACCATATTCATCAAGAACTATTGCTACAGACTTTCTTTTCTTAATCAAACTATTCATTACTTCTTTAGCAGATTCTGTTTCGTTTACAAACTCTACAGGAAGTAATACGTTTCTAATGGTGTTGGGTTTTTTAAATAAATCAAAGGCATGGATATACCCAATTACATGATCTATATTTTCTTGATATACAATTAATTTTGAAAGCCCTGTGTCTATAAATTTTTCTCTAGCTACCTCTATGTTTTCTGTGATTTCTATCCCAATAATCTCCTTACGGGGAACCATACATTCTCGGGTTTTTATCTCTGAAAACTCTAAGGCATTGTGAAATATCTGAACCTCTGTATCAATTTCATCATCGTCTGCCTCTGTCAATTGCTCAGAAAGAAAATACTTTAATTCTTCTTTTAAGAATATTTCTTCATCTCCTCCTTCTTTGCTACCCGTTAAACGTAAAAATTGATTTGATATCCAAATAATTACACTGGAAAACAAATAAAATATTTGGAACATAAGCCAAGCAGGGAGTGCGAAAAACTTAAATAATTGATTAGAGTAAATACTAAAAATTGCTTTGGGTAAAAACTCAGCAGTCACCAAAATCACCAAAGTAGAAATCAAGGTTTGTAATAATAAATCAAGCATTTCAGAAGAAGTACTAGGCACCCACGCCATAATTAGCTCTCCCATAAAAATACCATACACTACCAAAGCCACATTATTACCCACCAACATCGTGGCGATAAATTTCTGCGGTCTATCTGCTAAATACAGCATCACCTTAGAGATAAAGGTGTTTTTCTTACGCTCTAACTCCATATGCATTCGGTTAGAAGAAATAAAGGCAATCTCCATCCCCGAAAAAAAGGCGGAGGCTAGAATTGCTGTAAGAATGATGATGATAGTTGAGGTCACAATTTATTTTTCTAAAGGTAAAGGAATCATTTGATTATCTTTCGCTTCTTGATCTGCTTTTTCTGATTTCAGTTCTTGTTGCTTCCCGCTTCCCGCATTTATATTAGACTGCTTAGATTCATCAAAAATATAAATTCCATGGTTATCAAAGAAAGTAAATTTCTTAAAATCTTCTGTGGCGTCCATTCCTCGATTAGAGATATTGATGGTTCCGTCTATTCTTTTAATGATTACCGTGTCTTGAGTATAAATTCTTCGATTGTAGTTATCCCAGAAAATATGCTCTGTAAGAAGGGTATCGCCATCATAATTAATCATCCGAACATTTCCCTTTCCCTCATATAATTTTTTCTTTGCTTCCATTTTACCCCAATCTGCACGCAGGTAATTTGGTTTAGGACTTTTCTCATCCCAGAATTTAATATTCAGTCCTTTGCGCATAATGGTGTAAGGAGAATCAATTAAAGTGAATTCTTCTATCAATGGGGATCTTAATTCAAAGGTTACCCTACCAGAGTCTTTATATTTCACCAACGCATTTAGGGTTGTCCTGTCTGCGAAGTTACGGTTTAATTCCCCTAAAGGCTCTGTACTACTTTCTGAACAGCTAGAAATGAATAAAGCAGCTCCAAAAAAAGCTGCTTTAATTAAGTGATATGTTTGAAAGGATTTATCCTTCATTATTTAATTATCTAATTCTAGTCGTAGCTCCACCAAGACAACTTACAGAAACTGACTGACCTTTCTTTTTCCCTTGAGAGAAAATTAATTCATCGGAAGGCGCTGTAGCTTCATAAGAAGCGGCGGCTTTTCTAGCCCAAGAACATGATCTACTATCCACAGCACAAGCTTTGTTTGCATAATCTGCTGCTACCCAATAAGTGGCTAACTTCTCAAATTGACTACTACCACAATTGTTAGCGCTAGACCCAAAAGCACTTGCTATTAGTTGGTAAGGAGCTCCCCACCCTGGCTTATGGTTGGCTGCTTGTTTTGCCCAAGAAACTGCATTAGACATGCTACCTGTTTTTTGATAAGACAATGCTATATAATATGCCACATCCCCTTTTGTAGTTCCTGACACCTCATTCATTGCTTGTTTGAAATCTGCAATAGCACCGCTATAGTTTCCAGCTTTGAATTTTCTGGCTCCAGAACCATAACTACTTGCAATTGGTGTACTGCTACCCTTAGAAGCTGTAGGCGCAGCTGCTGCTTGTGGATTGTCTTTTTTCCAAAGTGTAGCATATTGATTTTCTAACTTCTCCATAATCGGCTGATCAAAGCAATCTTTGGAAGCTAATGCTTGATACGCACCTGCAACCCATTCTATGCTATCTTTATTGGCTTCATATTTATTGATATACATAGGTGCAATGTTATCACAAGTGGTATATTCTGCCAAAACAGCTTCCATAGACTCATTTACTTCTATAAATATATCTTTAGCCGATTGTGCATTTGCCATGGTTTGCTTTTCTGCAGCACTTAAATCCATATCAGGATTTTTAGTTTGAATGCTATCTAATTTCTCCGCTAATCTACCATATTCCACAGAGCGCATTTCTATGTTATCCTCTGCTACTTTTTTGGTTTGAAAATATACCTCTAAGGCTTCTTCAAAATCGATTTTACCTTCATTCATAAGCTCTAAAGCTGTAGAATAATACTGTAAAACGGTATTAGCTGAAAATTTCTCCGTATCTGCACCTTCTTCTCCAGCAAATAAAGTTTGGTAATCTTTATAAATATCTTCTTTACTTTCTAAATTGTATTTAAGTTTATAATTGATTTGCTCTCCCTTCCAAAAGCTTTTCTTTTCTCCTGGGAAATTCTTGATTCTTTTATCTATAAGGGTTACTAACTCGTTACCATATTTGGCTGTATCTTTTGTAGATGACAACATCTCTACTAAAATCGTTTCACCGAAGTTATAGAAGTTAATTTTTTTGTCTTCGCAATTTGTTAAGGCATCATTCAACAAAGGATAAGCAGCAGTATAATTCTTTGCATTTACATGCTTATTTAGCTGTACCTCTAGAGCATCACAGTTAGCCTGTGCATTTAACTGACC
>JBPCUN010000134.1:0-3143 GCA_051011115.1 Weeksellaceae bacterium | reverse complement strand
CCTTAAAACCCTCTGGATTTTACCTTTAAAAGCAAAGTAACTCAATACAAAGTTGGTTCCTGCCAGGAACATAAAAACAATTATAATGTATTGTATTATAGGTTGGCCATTCCAATAAGCAATACTGGCATTTTTTGTTGAAAAACCACCTGTTGACAGTGTACACAAGGAATGGTTGATGGCATCAAAAAAAGACATACCTGCAACTTTCAACAAAATGGTTTCAGCAGCTGTATAACCAAAATAAATCAACCACAAACGTTTAGCTGTATCTGTAATTCTTGGATGCAATTTATCTGCACTTGGCCCAGGAGCTTCGGCAGCGAACATTTGCATGCCGCCAATGCCCAACAAAGGCAATATAGCAACTGCTAGCACAATAATTCCCATACCACCAATCCAATGGGTTAAACTTCTCCAAAATAAAACCCCTTTGGGCACAATCTCTATATCGTTTAAAATAGTTGCGCCTGTAGTGGTATACCCAGACATGGTCTCAAAAAAAGCGTTCGTAAAACTGGTAATGCTTCCTGTTAACAGATAAGGAATGGTTCCAGACAAGGTCATTACAATCCAGCCAAAGGCAACAACTATATAACCTTCTCGTTTGTTCATTTCCTTGTTGTGGTCTTTGGTGTTGAACATAACCAAAAGACCAACCAAAATAGTGATTCCTCCTGAAAGAAACAGGTTAAATGTAACACCATCTTTATAGATCAAGCTGATTAAAGACGATAATAGCATAAACCCTCCATTAAACAATAACAGAAGTCCTAAAAAATGAAAAATTATTTTGTAGTTAAGTTTCACAGACAGTAATTATAGGAATAATTTTTCTACTTGTTTTATAGACCTTGGCAAGCAACAAACCACTACTTTATCTTCTACGCCTACCCTAAAATCACCAAGTGCTATATGCCCTTTGCCATTTCTAATAACACCTCCAATAATAGCAGATCTAGGAAAATTGACATCCTTTATTAATTTATTGCAAATTTTAGAGGTTGGTTTTACATTAAACTCCAACAATTCGGCATTCATATTATTAAGCTTTGTCATGGCAACAACCTCTCCTTTTCTAATATATCTAAAAATATTGTTGGCTGCCAATAGCTTTTTATTGATTAAAGTGTCAATTCCAATGGAATGTGACAGTTCAAAATAATCCATATTTTCCACCAAGGCAATGGTTTTCCTAACACCTTTGGATTTTGCCACAAGACAGGACATGATATTGGTTTCGGAGTTTCCGGTTACGGCAATAAACGCATCCATGTCTTTCAAGTTTTCCTCATCCAGAAGATCCACATTTCTCCCATCACCATTAATTACAAGAACATCTATCAATTCATCTGCCAAATCAAAGGCACGATCTTTATCTTTCTCAATAAGCTTGATGTTTGGATATTGTTTGCTCAAGTCTCTTGCAGTTTTATAACCAATTTTACTTCCACCAAGAATCATTACGTTCCTTATCTCGGTATTGATTTTTCCGGTTAAGGTACAAAGCTCCTGTCCACCACCTTCCGAAGTAATAAAAACCACATTATCGCCTTCCTTGAATTGGGTATCACCCCTTGGAATAATGGTATATTGTGTTCCAAAACGTTGTATCGCTATTGGAACGAAATGTATTTCAGGATAAATTTTAGCGGCTTCCTGCACTGTTTTTCCAACAAAAAGTGCTGTTCTTGATAGGTTTAAACCTACCATGGTTAAGGCACCTCCATCAAATTCGTAACTATCATTGAATGCCGATTGACTTAATAGCAATTCTATTTCAGAGGCTGCCAAGGATTCTGGTGATATAAGTTCGTCTATACCAAGCTTGGTAAACCCTATTTCGTCTTTATAGTGTACAAATTCGGTATTGGATATTCTGGCTATCGTTCTATTGGCACCAAGTTGTTTGGCCAACACACAAACTGTTATGTTTGTTGTTTCAGAAGAGGTAACCGCAATCAACAAATCACTTGATTCTATTTTGGCATCTTTTAAAATGGTTATGGAAGTGGCATCTCCTCTTATAACTTTGATATCCAAATGATTGTCTGCATAAGTTAGACTCTCTTTATTGGTATCTATTAAGGTAATTTCTTGAGATTCGTAAGACAATAATTTTGCTAAATGAAATCCTACTTCACCAGCTCCAGCAATAATTATTTTCATGTGTTAAATAGTAATAAAGTAGTGCAAATATACTGTAAATTAGATTTATTAAAGGAAATATCCAGATATAATTATTTGATTTTAAGTTACCATAATCCTAAAAAAACTTTCTGTTTTCTCTCATGTTCCTTAATTTTAGATGATACTAAATAAAAACCCACAAATACGCATTTTGAGTTTCACGGACTCAATTAAATTGAAAATAAATATGTAGGTTTGTGCAAAAATTTCACATTGACAAAAGTTAAGCCATATAAAAATAGTGAGCTAGGTAAAAAAGAACAAGTAACCAAAATGTTTGATACCATTTCCAAGGAATACGATGGATTGAATCGTGTTATTTCTTTTGGTATAGATATTAAATGGCGAAAAAAAGCTGTTCAATTGGTTGCAGACACAAATCCAAATATCATTCTGGACATTGCTACAGGAACAGGTGATCTGGCCATTAATCTAGCTGAAACCAATGCCGAAAAAATCATTGGATTGGATATTAGTGAAGGCATGCTGAATGTTGGGAAAGAAAAAATATTGAACAAGTCTTTGCAGGATACAATTGAAATGGTGGTTGGTGACTCTGAAAATTTACCTTTTGAAGACAACACATTTGACGCCATTACAGTAGGATTTGGAATAAGAAATTTTGAAACCCTGGAAAAAGGTCTGGCAGAAATACTTCGCGTACTCAAACCTGGTGGCATCTTTGTTATCTTGGAAACCTCTGTTCCCACAAAAACACCTTTTAAACAAGGCTACAATCTCTATACTAAAAATATCATGCCGCTTATTGGGAAATTGTTCTCCAAAGACCGAAGCGCCTATAAATATTTAAGCGATTCTGCTTCCGTTTTTCCTTATGGCGAAACTTTAAACAATATTTTGCGCGAAATTGGGTTTATAAATGTTGTAAACAGACCACAAACTTTTGGAGTGGCTACAATTTATACATCATCACAAAAATAATATGAAAAACA
>JBPCUN010000133.1:0-3180 GCA_051011115.1 Weeksellaceae bacterium | reverse complement strand
GTATTTTCGTTGGTCCAACCATGCTCGTCATCACCAATAAGTTTACGGGCTGGATCTGCTGAAAGAGTTGTTTTTCCTGTTCCAGACAGTCCGAAAAATATGGCTGTATCTCCATCTTCACCAACATTGGCACTACAGTGCATAGGCAAAGTGTTTTTGAACACAGGTAGAATGAAATTTAAAGCTGAAAAAATGCCTTTTTTAATTTCCCCTGTATAACCTGTTCCTCCAATTAATGCTATTTTTCTAGTAAAATCCAAAATGGCAAAATTATGTTGTCTGGTACCATCTACTTCAGGATCTGCCATAAAACCTGGTGCATTTACTATGGTCCATTCTGGCGTAAAGTTTTTTAATTCGTCTTCCGTTGGACGCAAAAACATGTTGTAAGCAAACATGTTCATCCAAGGTTGCTCGTTAATGACACGAATGTTTAATTTATATTTTTCATCTGCACAAGCGTAGCTGTCCCTAACAAAAACTTCTTTATTAGATAGATAAGCGACTACTTTATCGTATAGTTTTTGAAATTTATCCGATTCGAAAGGAATATTAATATTTCCCCACCACACTTTATCTTCTGTAATACTGTCCTTTACAATAAAACGATCTTTTGGCGACCTTCCGGTAAATTCTCCTGTGTTCACAGCTAAGGCCCCAGAGGATGCTTCCACACCTTGTCCTTTAGCTATGGTAATGTCGTGAAGTTGTTTTGGAGTTAATTGATAATGTACTTTGGCATTTTTAATTCCATACGATTCCAGAGAAATGGTATTGGATGCTTGGGTATGATCTACCATAATTATTTTGTGTTGTTTAAAGTGCAAAATTATAATTTTATTTTAAAGTAAGCACTTATTTTAGGAATTATCACCTTTGATTTTTAAAAAGTTTATCAACAATATTATCCATGAAACAATCAATAATAAACCCCCAACAGGTGTAATAAATCCAATGCTTTTAAAGTTAAAACTTGAAAGTTCATTAGTCGCCAATCCGTAAATAGAACCCGAAAAAAACAATATGCCCAAAAGAATGAGATAAAAAATTGCTTTTTTGGATTTTTCGTTGACAAAGGCAGAATTACCAACAAACAGCAACAGTAAAGCATGATACATTTGATACCTTACGCCAGTCTCAAAGGTTTGCAATGCCTGTGTTGTAATCAATGCCTTTAAACCATGAGCTGCAAAAGCCCCTAAAACCACACTTAAAATTCCGAAAATGGCAGCTAAAATCAATATCTTTTTGTTCATATAAAATAAGGTTATGGGTTTTTAAAACCCTTAGTATTTATTACATTCGTAGCTGCAAAAATACTCAACAAATCTCATTATGCGAAAGATTTTAATTATAGGTGCAGGAAAATCCGCATCATACCTTATAAAATACCTATTAGACAAATCGGAAGAAGAGAATTTACTCATTATTGTTGGTGATGTTAATTTCTCTCATGCCAAAAAACTCATTGGAGACCATGACAATGCCCAGGCCATTATGCTGGATGTTTTTGACAAAAAGTCCAGGGAACAAGCTATTCAAAATTCAGACATTGTTATTTCCATGTTGCCAGCTCGATACCATATAGAAGTTGCCAAAGATTGCATCAGCTACAACAAAAACATGGTTACAGCCTCTTATGTTAGTGAGGAAATGCACAAATTGGATAAGGCTGCCACAGAAAAAGGCCTTATTTTCATGAATGAAATTGGTGTGGATCCTGGAATAGACCACATGAGTGCCATGCAGGTTATAGACAAAATTAGAGCTAAAGGTGGCAACATTATTTTGTTTGAATCTTTTACCGGGGGCTTGGTAGCTCCTGAAAGCGATAACAATCTATGGAATTACAAGTTTACTTGGAATCCAAGAAACGTTGTGGTTGCAGGACAAGGTGGTGCAGCTAAATTTTTACAGGAAGGCACTTATAAATACATTCCATACAACAGGCTATTTAGAAGAACCGAATTCTTGGATGTAGCAGGTTATGGCAGATTTGAAGCCTACGCCAACAGGGATTCCTTAAAATACCAATCGGCTTACGGTTTGGAAAATGTAAGAACCCTTTATAGAGGTACCATGCGTCGGGTTGGGTTTTCCAGGGCTTGGAACATGTTTGTACAATTAGGGATGACAGACGATGAATACCATATAGAAGACAGCGAAAACATGAGCTATCGTGATTTTGTGAACGCCTTCTTACCTTATAGCCCAACAGATTCAGTCGAGTTAAAATTCAGACACGCCTTAAAAATTGACCAAGACGATATTGTTTGGGACAAACTTATTGAGCTGGATCTTTTTAGCAATAAAAAAATGGTAGGTCTAAAAAAAGCCACACCAGCACAAATATTGCAAAAAATATTGGAAGATAGTTGGACCCTACAGGATCATGAAAAAGACATGATTGTAATGTACCACAAGTTTGGATATGAACTTAACGGACAAAAATACCAAATAGATTCCACCATGGTTACTTTAGGAGAAGATAAGGTGTACACAGCCATGTCCAAAACCGTTGGATTGCCAGTTGCCATTGCTACTTTAGCAATCCTAAACGAAAAAATAGTAACTCCTGGTGTACAAATACCTATTACCAAAGAAGTGTACGATCCTATTTTAAAAGAATTAGAAGCTTACGGAATTTTGTTTACTGAAACCGAAGTGCCTTATTTAGGCTATAATCCATTAAATATATAAGCATCATTTGAAAGTTGTAAACCAAAATATTGAAATAGATGGCATAGACAAAGCTATTTTACGCGCCTTAATGCATGATGCCAGAACTCCCATACTTGAAATTGCCAGACAGGTTGGGATATCTGGAGCAGCCATTCATCAACGGTTGCGCAAACTTGAAAAGTCTGGAATCATTTCAGGATCTAAATTTGTAATCAATCCAAAAGTTTTAGGCTATACCACTATGGCTTTTGTAGGTATTTATCTGGATAAGGCCATGAGCAACCCAGAAGCCGTAAAACAACTTCAAAAAATACCAGAAGTTTTGGAATGCCATTATACTACGGGAAACTGGAGCATTTTCATTAAAATACTTTGTAAAGACAATGAACATTTAATGCATTTGTTGAATAAGGATATCCAATCCATTGAAGGGGTTTCCAGAACAGAAACCTTTATTTCTTTAAATCAGCAAATAGACAGGCAGATAAAAATATAATA
>JBPCUN010000132.1:0-6491 GCA_051011115.1 Weeksellaceae bacterium | reverse complement strand
TGCCATTGCAACGATGTTTATTTAAAACTTCATTATTTAGAATACATATTTATGTCAACTACATTTCCAGAAAATTCAGATAAGCCAACAGATATTAAATCTAACTTACATCCTAGAAACATCAATCGAGAACGGTATGATTTATTGGCTTTGATCCAAACCGAGCCAACACTAGCAGCCTTTGTAAAAAAGAATAAATATGGAAACGATTCAATTGATTTTGCAGATGCTAAAGCGGTAAAAGCATTGAATCAAGCGATATTAAAACATTATTACAATGTAACATTTTGGGATTTCCCGGAAGATAATTTGACTCCCCCAATTCCTGGACGTGCAGATTACTTGCATTATGTGGCAGATTTACTTGCATCTAAGAATGAAGAAAATATTCCAACTGGAAATAAAATCAAAGGATTAGATATCGGCATGGGAGCAAGCCTCATCTACCCTATCATAGGAATAATGACCTATAAATGGTCTTTTATTGGAAGTGAGATAAGTGATGTTTCTTTAGCTTCTGCACAAAACATTATTGATCAAAATCCGAAATTCAAGGATCAAGTGGAACTAAGATTTCAAGACGATTCAAATCAAATCTTAAAAAATATTTTAGCCGAGAATGAAAAGGTAGATTTCACAATCAGCAATCCTCCCTTTCATGCTACAGCTGCAGACGCTAAGAAAGGGACAAGACGTAAGATTTTAAATCTAACTGGTAAGAAGATTAAAAATCCTCCGCAGAATTTTGCAGGAGTAAGCAAGGAGCTTATCTATGAAGGGGGAGAATACCAATTCATCAAAAATTTGATTAAAGAAAGCAAGGAGTTTTCGAAAAACTGTTTTTGGTTTACCACCCTAATTTCTAAACAAGATAACGCTTCAAAGATTAGAACCATTCTAGAACAATCAGGCGCCACCGATTTAAGAACTATTCGCATGGGCACAACACATAAATCTACTAGAATTATGGCGTGGACTTACTTGACAGCAGAAGAGCAAAAAGAATGGGCAAATACAAGATGGAGTGATTAACCTACTCCCCATGTTTTCTTAAGTGACTTGAGGCTTTGTCTTCTAATCTAATATGCTTTCTTTCAAAGCGTCCTGTATCTTGGGTATCCTATCAATTTCCTACTCATTCCTTTCCTCCTCATAAACATCCATTGTAGCAGACTTATTGTAATCAGGTCTTTTTTACAAAATTATTTAATTTCCTTTTGATGTTTTAGATTTTGGCAATATATTTGTAAAATGAATAAACGTTCATTTATTAATTAAATATGGCACGGATTACAGATGAGAACAAAATGAAGGCTGTCAAGCAGACCTTGTTAGATATTATCGTTCGTGATGGGTCAAGCAATGCCTCTATCGCTAAAATGGCCAAGGAGGCGGGTGTTTCTGCAGGCTATTTATATCGACATTATGAAAGCAAAGAAAGTTTATTAACTGCATTGTATCAGGAGAAATTTGAGCTGATTCATTCTATTTTATCTGAATCTATAGAGGATAATAAAACCTTAGAAAGTTTTATAAACCAGTTTTTTGCAGAAATTGTTGAACTTACAAAAGTCAACGAAAATGAGGTTCTATTTTTATTAAAAATGATGACCGATTATTCGGTGAAGCTAACCCCTGATATGAAAGAACAGCTGGGTAATGCCGTGAATATCTTTAAAATTGCTTATCAGCATGAGTTAAATGAAAACATCAATGCTGAGCAGATATTTACTCAAACGATAGGAACTATTTTATTGTTCATCAATATGCGTAAACGTGCGGTATTCACATCCACCAATATTAATCAAAAGGACATTCAAACCTACACGCAAATGATTTTAAAAGCACTCCAATGAGAAGATTAAGATTATATAGTTTATTTATCCTAATGGCAGTCATACCTCCACTCCAGGCGCAAGAACTGTCATTTAGTGAAGCGGTGCAATGGATGCAAACCAATAATCAAAAGTTATTAGGGACTCAAAAGCAAGCAGAAGCCGCACAATTAGGAGCAGAATCTGCCAAAGGATTACATTGGCCTACGCTCACGTTGAATGGGAATTACATCTGGATGAACGATAACTTATATTTAAATTTAAATAAGTATAAAACTACTGTATCTGGATTAACTGGCTTAGACCCGACTATTTTGGGTGATTGGAAAGTGAAGTTCCAAGATTTCAATGTAGGACGTCTTTCTGCTGACTTTAGCTGGCCTCTATTCACTGGAGGTAAAATAAAAGCAGGGGTAAAAGCTGGTCAACTTCAAGCAGATTTAGCTGCAGTTGAAATTGATAAAGTAGAGAGTGATTTAATCAAAGATTTAGCGAACCGATACTTTCAAACACAACTGGCTCAAGAAGCTATTCTAGTTCGAGAACAAGCTTTGGAATCGTCTGAAAAACATTTATATAATGCCCAGAAACTGGAAGAAAACGGGATGTTAGCACCTGTGGAAACCATGCAGGCAGAAACAGCTGTCGCTGATGCGCAGCGTGAGTTAATGGCGGCTAAAAAAGATGAAGAATTGGCAAGAGCAGCTTTATTTGGTCTCATGGGAATGCCAGAAGAAAACATGGACTTATCTACACCTCTGTTTGATGTGAAAAAATTGGAATCCCTCACATACTATCAGGATTTAGCTAAAAAGAATTTTCCAGCTATTGTACAAGCTAAAATTAAAAAGCAATTAGCCGAACAAAAAGTAGCGGCAGAGAAGGCAAACTTTATTCCAGATATTGCATTGGTAGCGAAGCAATACATACTGAGCGACAATTTACCAATCACAGAACCAGATGGTTATGTAGGGATTGGAATGAAGGTAAATTTATTCAATGGTTTTCAGAACAAACGAAATTACCAGCAAGCTGTAGCCATGAGTGAGAGTGTTGATTTATTGACGGCACAAGCAGAAAGAGATATTCAAACTTTAGTAAAAAAACATTACACAGAAATTTTAAAACAGCAAGAACAGCTTAAAAGTTTAGAGGAAAGCATTTCATTTGCTGAAGAACTAGTACGCGTAAGAGAAAAAGCATTTGCTGCAGGTTTTGCAACTTCCACGGATGTGGCTGATGCCAATTTGTATTTAGCTTCTATCAAGATAAAGAGATTACAAGCTTTGTATGAAATAGATAAAACATTAGCTGAACTCTTAGAAACCAGTGGTATAAGTACCAATTATTTAGATTTCACACTTTAATTTTAAATAAAAAAATAAAATCATATACTTATGAAAAAGAAAGACATCCTAAGTCTACTGATTGCTGTTCTAGTCTTTGGAGCTGTGATTGCGCTTTCGCTATATTTCTTTAACCAACAAGAGGTAAGTTATTTACAAGGACAAGTAGAAGCTAAACAGGTGAATGTTGCTCCAAAAGTACCTGGCAGAGTAAAAGAAATATATGTGTTGGAAGGTGATTTTGTAAAAGAAGGTCAATTACTTTTAGAATTAGAAAGTACAGAAATAGATGCCAAATTAGCACAAGCACAGGCGGCACGTTCTGCAGCTATGGCACAGGCTAATAAGGCACAAGCTGGTGCAAGATCAGAAGAAATACAAGGTGCGTACAATCAGTGGCAACAGGCTAAGGCGGCTTCTGAATTAGCTACTAAAACGTATGAACGTGTAAGCAACTTATACAATGACAAGGTTTTACCTGAACAGAAAAAAGATGAGGCTTATACAAAAATGCAAGCCTCTAAACGTCAAGAAAGAGCTGCCTACTCCCAATACCAAATGGCTAAAAATGGAGCGAGAATAGAAGATAAAGATGCTGCCTCGGCCTTGGTAGCACAAGCAGATGGAGCAATTTCTGAGGTTGAAGCTTATAAAGAAGGTGCAAAAGTTTTTGCGCCTATCGCATCAGAAATCCAAGAAATAATCCCAAATCAAGGAGAAATTGTAAATGCTGGATATCCTGTGATAAATTTGATAGATACCAAGGATACATGGGTTATTTTCAACATCAGAGAAGATAAATTGGCTAATTATAAGATAGGAAATAAATTCAGCGCAATGGTACCTGCTCTAGGTAACCAAACTATAGAATTAGTGGTAAAACATATTGCTGCACAAGGAGATTTTGCTACATGGAATGCCACGAAAGCAAGTGGTGATTTTGATAGAAAAACTTTTGAAGTTAAAGCATATCCAACTACGTATTTGAAGGATTTAAGACCGGGGATGAGTGTTCTTGTACCAGATAACGCAGAATAGAACGATAATAGATTAATTACCAATCATGAAATATGGATTCCGAAGAGTATTCCAAGAAGAATGTAGGGCATTGATTCGTGCTCCTAAAAGACTATTCTATGTTTTAGTGTTTCCGTTAATCTTATTTGGTTTTTTGTCCGCTATCTTTATCCAAGGTGTTCCAAGAGATTTGCCTATAGCCTATCTAGATCAGGATCAAACTAAGATGTCTGCTCAATTAATTAGAATGATCAATTCTTCGCCATCCATCGCTATGGCTACCAAAGTTGCAGATGAAGCAGAAGCTCAGAAATTAATTCAGCAAAGCAAAGTTTATGCTTTTATAGTGATTCCTAGAGATTTTCAAAAGAATATCTATAAGGGATTACCGAGTGAAGTAGTTTGTTATATCAATAGTCAATTTTTATTACCAGCAGGTTTAATCCAAAAAGATTTTCAACAAATAATTGGGAGTTTTTCTGCCGGTGTGGCCATAAATAAATCTATGCAAAAGGGAAACCAAGGTGAGTTAGCCTATGCTAATCAATTGCCTGTGCGTACAGATATTCACATCCTATATAATCCTTATGTGAATTATGCATATTATTTATTATCAGCTTTATTGCCCATGATGCTACAGATGATAGCCATGATGATTACGGTATATGTAATTGGCGTTCCATTAAAATATCAAGTGGGGCAATATTGGCTAAAGATAGCTGGTGGAAGTGCGTGGAGTGCGCTATGGGGAAAACTCTTGCCCTATACATTATGTCTTGCTTTTGTAAGTTGGTGGATGAATTATCTATTGTTTGAATTGATTGGAGTTCCATTAAAAACTAGTATGCTTAGCGTTACTCTAATCACATTTTTATTTACTTTTATTTATCAATTATTAGGCGTGAGTATAGTGGCAATCTCAAAGGACTTAAGAACTGCCATGACCTTAGGTAGTGGGTTCACTGCCATTGCTATGTCTTTTGCAGTGTATACCTTTCCTATAGAAGGTTTACCTAAAAGTATGCAATATCTTTCAGAGCTTTTCCCGTTCAAGCATTTCATGGAATACTTTATAAATAGAGCAATTCGTGGCATTCCAGTAGAATGGACCATAGAACCAATTCTTGCTCTGGCGGGATTTGCATTGGTCTTTGTATTCACATTTCCATTATTTGTAAATCGTATTAAAAAAGGTGGTTATGAGCAAGCTAATTAGAAGAATAAGCCAAGATGCGAGAGTCTATCTGCAATCAATGTTGTGGGAATTTAAATATATAGTGAAAGATAGTGCCGTATTCGTGTCTTTTATTGGTGTGGCAGTTGTAGTATCATTTCTATACAGTTACATCTATTCATATGAAACACTGCCAGCTCTAAACGTAGGGGTTGTAGATTTAGATAACAGTACGCACAGTCGTCAATTTCTGCGGATGGCCACCTCATCTGGCGATATACAGATTCAAGGGAATTATTTAGATTTAGAAGAGGCTAAAAATGCTTTTGCTCATCAAACGCTACATGGGATTATTACTATTCCGAGAGAATTTTCCAGAGATTTACAAAAAGGGAATCAACCTGTGATATCAATATATGCAGATGCCTCTTATATATTGTATTATAAGCAAATTGTTACCGCAACCCAAACTGCCGCTACGTATTTAGGCGCTGGAGTAAATTTAAAGAAAAGCATGGCAGAAGGTAAGTTATCCACCGAAGCGAGGAGTCAAATAAGACCCGTCAGTGGAACTGTGGTAAATTTATACAATCCCTCTTCAGGGTATGGTACTTTTTTGATCCCTATTGTTTTCGTCATTATATTTCAAACAACAATTCTTACTGCCATAGGAATTTTAGGCGGAACTATGAGAGAAGGACAAAGATTTACCAAATTATACCCTAATTCCAATGATTTTCTGGGTACCCTTCCTATTGTCATGGGGAAAGCCACTACTTATTTGATGATAAGTTTAGCTATATTGATGATTATGATAGGTATCGTAATGCCTACATATAATATACCTATGAGGAATGATATATTACCTGTCATTGTATTTATGATTCCATTTATCTTATCCATCGTTTTTTTAGGATTGTTTCTTATGTTATTTTTTAAACGTAGAGAAGATTCGATCTTATTTATTATGTTTAGTTCTATACCTAATCTCATGGTCACTGGGTATTCTTGGCCATTAAATGCAATACCAGATTGGATTAATATTTTGAGTTATCTATTACCTAGCACATTGGGCAGTAGGGGATTTGTAGCTTTAACGCAAATGGGAGCAAGTTTAGA
>JBPCUN010000131.1:0-4093 GCA_051011115.1 Weeksellaceae bacterium | reverse complement strand
TGACCGGAAAGACGGTTTATAGCACATCGTTAGAGAATGTAAGCAATCAAATTACTGTTCCGGTTCAGCAATTGAATCCGGGTATGTATCAAATCATGGTGCGTTCTGCAGATCAAAGTGCAACATTAAAGTTCATTAAGAAATAAGAATGAATCAATGATTTTTAAGGAGGAGAGTCGAGAAATCGACTCTCTTTTTTTGCATTTTTTCCAACAAAATCTGCCAAAGGTGTGTGTGAAAGTTAATAAATGTTTAATTTTACAATTATAAAAACTTGAATGAAAAATGAAATTACAATTACTCAAAATCAGTAAACTCGTCATGTCTTTTGCTGCAGTCGTCTTGGGCGCAGTCAGCACTACGCAGGCGCAAATCGTTGTCTCCACCTCGCATGTTGCGAATAACGGAGCTTCTATGATTATCTTTAATGTAAGAAACACAAACGCCAATGCGGTAATTCTTACAGACGTTTCATGTGCAGTTGGTAGCAATACCAATAATAATGTACAATTATTGTATAATACGACACCCGTGACAAACCAGATCGGAACATGGACCGCCGGAGTTGTGGGTCCCGGTCAAAACGGCTGGGTTAGTGTGGCTACCAATACAGTAAGTAATTCAGTGAACTATGCTGTAACGCCGCTTTTTTCGGGGTTAAGTCTTTTTATCCCGGGCAATACGACCTATGGTTTTGCCATTAGTGGTACTACCATTTCGTATATGACCTTGACCAGTGGAGCGGGTGTGAACACATTTTCAAATGCCGGAGTTGAAATACTTACCGGTGATGGAATCAGCTGGGGGGGCGGTATTGCGCCGTCTACACCTGTAAACTATCCCCGTGGATTTGTGGGCTCGCTTACTTTTATATCGGCTGTGCCATGTAATGGTATGCCAACGGCGGGCACTACTACAGGCCCCACAGCTTTATGTCCGGCTGTTCCGGGCGTGTTTGCGGTAAGTGGAGCTACGATGGCTGCGGGTATTACATATCAGTGGCAAAGTTCGGCAAGCGGATTGCCGGGCACGTGGACAGATATTGCAGGAGCTACCACAAGCAACTATACGGCTACTGTATCCTCGGCTACCAACTTACGTAGAAGAGATATCTGTACAACTACCAACGATACGGCATATTCCACTCCTCATTTTGTGAGTGTAGATCCGTTTTACAATTGCTATTGTACATCTTCAGAAACATCTACTTCGTATGGAGATATTTCGAATGTAACTTTCAATACAATCAACAACAGTACGATTTGTACCTCTACGGGTTATTCCGATTTTACGGCTCTTTCAACGATTGTATTTAAAGGATTGAGTTATAATTTTTCAGCTTCTACAATAGGTTGTAATACCTCGGGTAACTATAACCATATTACGAAGGTATATATAGATTATAACCGCAACGGTTCTTTCACGGATGCAGGCGAAGAGGCCTTGGTTTTAGGACCGGGCACTTATGGTTCATTTAGTGGTTCGATTACTATACCCACTACGGCCGATACAGGAATCACCCGCATGCGCGTGGTATCTGTAGAAACCAGTTCGCCCACTTCTGTAAACCCGTGTGGTACTTATACCTGGGGTGAAACTGAAGATTATTTGGTACATATTTATCCGCAACCTGCCAATGAATTGGCTTTGGTTTCTATCGATTCACCAAGTCCTTCAGCTTGTAGTTTTGGTAATTCTATAGTGGTAAACATTGCCAATACGGGAACGGATACCATCTCTTCGATGATATTTAATGTGAATACGGCCGGCTTGCCTATGAATAATATTCCGTGGACGGGCTCTATAGCACCGGGTACACAACAACAAGTAACGGTACCGGGTATTTTTGCATTTAACGACGGCGATTCTTTGTATGTAGAGGCGATAATGCCAAACGGTGTTGCCGACTTTACTTCGGATAATGGAAAAGGAATGCGTCACTATTTGGCCTTTGCGGGAGATTATACCGTAGGTGGTGGAGTGAATGATTTTCCTAACGGAGTTATAGCAGATATAAATACGGCTATTACCGAAATCCAGACACGCGGAATATGCGATACGGTATATTTGAATTTGATGGAGACGGTGTATAACAACACGACGGCACAGTATACAATCAGCGGCGATTATGCCAATTATGTACCGGGTCAGTTGGTTGTGATTCGTTCTTTATCTCAGAATCCGGATAATTTAAGTATCGGTTTTGCGGGTACAGGTACGGCGAATAATTTTGTATTCAGCTTCGATAATACACGTGGTTGGGCCTTGCAGGATTTGACATTATTGCCTAAGGGTACAACCTACCGTTCAGCGGTTGAAATCAAGGGTGGCTCGAGTCATATCTGGATAGACAACTGTAAACTGATTGGAGATAGCGTAATCTTAACGGGTACGACGAGTTTAGGTGCCAATGCGTCGGCTATTCGTACGCCGAGTGGATCAGCGGAGAGTTATATCCGTGTGACCAATAGTTATATCGCCAATTTTGCTTTGGCCGGATATTTTTATGGCTCGAGTACGGTGAACAGAGAGAGTGAGATTCACTTCGAAGGCAATATGATGGAGAAATTGCATACAGGAGGTCTTTATGGCTATTATACGGCCAATCTTCATTTTAGAAACAATACGATGATTTTGGATACGTCAGCCTCTACTCCAAGTGCTTTTACGCTTTACGGCTTCTATATGTATTATAATACGGGAAGTGACTTTATCGGCAATACCTTGCATGCTGGTTATACAACTGGTTCAGCCTATATGTGGTATGGTTATTATCAAGATGGAGGATTAGATCCCATGCGCGTAGAGAATAACTTTATTTATTCGAATGTGCCAACGGGTCGTGTGTACTATGCATCATCGAACAATAACCGTCTTGATTTTATCAATAACAGTGTCTCCTATGCGAGCAATACTTCACCTGCGATTTTCGATTTTTACGGAGGTCAGTATATTCGATTTGTGAATAACAATATCTCGAATACAGGAACAACGGCATTGATAAGTGCCCCTAATGCGATAGCCTTGGCTGAGTCTGATCATAACAACTTCTACCATCCCAATGGGAATATCGGAATTATGAATGGTCAGTCGGTATCGAATTTGGCTGCCTTACAGGCATTGGGTAATTTTGATATGAACTCATTTGAGGTAGATCCACTTTTCAACGGCAGCGATCTGCATACTTGTGCGCCTGAATTGAATGCCAGTGCTAAGCCATGGAGCACGATTACGGTTGATATTGACGGAGATGTTCGTATGTCTACACCGGATATAGGAGCCGATGAGTTTATGGGTGGTCCTGAAGGATTATTGGTGGAAGATGCCTTTACCAAATGTCCTTCTGAAGTAGTAAACTTAGGCAGCACGCCATATAACGGAGTAAGTTATAGTTGGAGTCCGACCGGAGATGCCACTTCGTCTATCAGTACAACCCAATCCGGTCAGCATATCATTACGGCAACGGGAGCATGTGGTACCTTTAGCGATACGGTAACGGTGAGCAATTATCCATCGGCAGCTGCTGCGTTTACCGTAGGGGGAACATTTGGATTGTCTGCACAGTTTGTGAACAATAGTACAAATGGCCTAAGTTATCATTGGGATTTTGGAGATGGAAATACGTCTACCTATGAGAATCCGACCCATATATACGAAAGTGAAGATACCTATGTGATTACGCTTACAGTATATGGACAGTGTGATACGGTAACGGCGACACAGACCTATACAGCAGTAGCCTATAGTACGGAGACTTTTGGCGAAGGCAGCATCAGCTTGTATCCGAATCCGGCTAAAGAAAACGTACAGTTGAGCTTCGAGAATATCAGTTTGTCGAATGCGACTTTACAGATTTTTGATATGACCGGAAAAGCGGTTTACAGCACATCGTTAGAGAATGTAAGCAATCAAATTACTGTTCCGGTTCAGCAATTGAATCCGGGTATGTATCAGATCATGCTACGTTCTGCAGACCAAAGTGCAATATTGAAGTTTATTAAGAAATAAGGCAAATAGTCTTAAGCTAAAGTTAAAGGGAGGGCATCATGCTCTCCCTTTTTTTATTTGTTAAATTTTGTTAATTGCCTGGTGT
>JBPCUN010000130.1:0-24491 GCA_051011115.1 Weeksellaceae bacterium | reverse complement strand
GAATTAGAAACCGCTCCAATTGTAGCCATACATTCTACTAAAACCAATCTGATTTCACTAGAAGGCATTTTCAAGGTCGCAAATTTACCCTCACGAGCAATCAATTGAGCATATGACCCTGCACTACGCGCCATCAAAGCTCCCTGCCCAGGACGTAACTCTACACAAGAAATCACAGTACCTAAAGGCATATTCTTAAGCTTCATACAATTACCAACCTCAGGAGCAACAGCATCACCATTCTCTATAACTTGACCTACTTTTAAGCCATTTTGAGCAATGATATATCTTTTCTCACCGTCTTTATACTGAACTAATGCAATAAAAGAACTACGGTTTGGATCATACTCAATACTTAAAACTTCTGCAGTACCCTGCTTGTTTCTCTTAAAATCGATTATACGATATTTTCTCTTATGACCACCACCAATGAAACGCATTGTCATCTTACCAGTGTTATTACGCCCACCAGATTTACTAATTCCCTTAGTTAAGGATTTTTCTGGTTTAGCGGTAGTAACCTCGTCGTAATTATTAACGATGCGAAATCTTTGACCGGGTGTTATAGGTTTTAATTTTCTTACTGACATAATCTAATATCTTAAATATTACCGTACAAATCGATCTCTTGACCTTCTTCTATCTGCACAACAGCCTTTTTCAACTTGTTGGTTTTACCAACTTGAAAACCTGTCTTCGTGTAACGTGACTTAACTTTCGGTGCGTAGATCATAGTACGTACTTTTAGCACATCTACATCGTACATTTTTTGCACCGCATTCTTAATCTCTATCTTGTTTGCTTCAGGATGCACATAAAAAGCATAACGATTTTTTAATTCAGCATCGCTTGTAGCTTTTTCTGTAATCACAGGTCTTAAAATGATACTCATAATCGCTTTACTTCTTTAAATTTTCCTGAATTTTATCTACTGAACTCTCAAACAATACTAAATCCGAAGAATTCATAATATCATAACTTGTTAACTCTGTGAAATTTACAACTTTTACGCCTTGTAAATTTCGGGAGGACAAATATAAGTTATTATTTTGATTTCCCAAGACAAAAAGAGATTTTTTCTTAGATAAATTTAAATTATCTAAAAATTGAATAAAGTCTTTTGTTCTAGGACCGTCAAAATTTACATCTTCTACGATCTTGATTGCGTTGTCTTTCACCTTTTGACTCAAGGCGGATTTCTTAGCAACCTTTTTCTGAGCTTTATTAAGCTTGAAAGAGTAATTCCTAGGTCTAGGCCCAAAAACGCGTCCACCACCTTTAAACAATGGGTTTTTGATATCACCTGCACGAGCTGTACCAGTACCCTTCTGTTTTTTTATCTTTTTAGTTGAACCAGCTATCTCACTACGTTCCTTAGATTTATGTGTTCCTTGTCTTTGATTAGCCAAGAATTGTTTAATCTCTAAATATAATGTATGATTACTAGGCTCTATTCCAAAAATAGAATCGTCTAAAGTAACAACTTTATCCGTTTCCTTTCCTGTTTTATCTAATACTTTTAATTCCATTTTCTTACTATTACATATGAATTTTTAGGACCTGGAATGGCACCTTTTACAATTAAAAGATTCTTTTCCCCATCAACTTTAATTACTTTCAAGTTTTGAATAGTAACTTTCTCATTTCCCATTTGACCAGCCATACGCATTCCTTTGAATACTCTTGATGGATCCGATCCTGCACCGATAGAACCTGGAGCTCTTAATCGATTGTGCTGACCATGTGTTGCTTGACCAACACCACCAAAGCCGTGTCTCTTAACAACACCTTGAAAACCTTTACCTTTAGAAGTTCCTGTAACATCTACATATTCACCTTCTTTGAATACATCCACACCTACTTCATCACCTAAAGATAATTCCTTAACAAAGGCCCCTTTAAATTCCACCAATTTATACTTTGGTGTAGTGCCGGCTTTTTTGAAATGACCTAACATTCCTTGACCAACATTCTTTTCTTTCTTGTCATCGAAACCCAGCTGAACGGCTGAATAGCCATCGCTCTCTTCGGTTCTGACCTGCGTAACGACACAAGGACCTGCTTGGATGATCGTACACGGAATATTCTTCCCGTTTTCATCAAACAAACTAGTCATTGCAATCTTTTTTCCAATAATTCCTGACATTATTTTATGATATAAGATGAAAAAGCAGCGTATAGAAATATTCTGTACGCCACATTTCCAATTAGTTCTATTTAATTAAACTTTAATTTCTACTTCTACTCCACTTGGTAATTCCAATTTCATTAGAGCATCTACAGTCTTCGATGAAGAACTATATATATCTAACAGTCTCTTATGAGCACTTAATTGAAATTGCTCACGTGCTTTCTTGTTAACGTGAGGCGAACGCAAAACGGTAAAGATTCTTTTATTAGTTGGTAATGGAATAGGTCCATTAACAATAGCTCCAGTAGACTTTACAGTTTTTACAATTTTTTCAGCTGACTTATCAACTAAATTATAATCGTATGATTTTAACTTTATTCTTATTTTTTGACTCATCTTCTACTTATTAATCTTCGTTACCTCCTTTTGCTTTCGAAATTACTTCTTCTGCTACACTTTGTGGTGCTGGTTCATATCTTTCAAACTCCATAGTAGAGGTTGCACGACCAGATGATAAAGTCCTAAGAGAAGTTACATATCCGAACATTTCTGATAATGGAACTAATCCTTTGATGACTTTAGCATTGTTTCTATCTCCCATACCAGATGGAACTCCACGACGCTTATTTAAATCACCTACGATATCACCCATGTTTTCTTCTGGTGTAAGAACCTCTAATTTCATAATAGGCTCCATGATTGTAGGTTTAGCTTTCTTAGCGGCATTTCTGAAACCAAGTTTAGCTGCAAGCTCGAATGATAATTGATCTGAATCCACAGGGTGGAAAGATCCATCCTTTAAAGTTACCTTCATAGATTCTACCTCATATCCAGCTAAAGGCCCATTTTTCATTGCTTCTTTGAAACCTTTTTCAATAGATGGGATAAATTCTTTTGGAATATTACCACCCTTGATAAGATTAACAAACTGCAATCCAGTTTCTCCTTCATCTGCAGGTTCTAAAGTAAATACGATATCTGCGAATTTACCTCTACCTCCCGATTGTTTCTTATAAGTCTCTCTGTGATCCGTAGAACCAAGAATTGCTTCTTTGTATTCTACTTGCGGTTGACCTTGATTTACATCAACTTTAAACTCTCTTCTAAGTCTATCAACAATAATGTCCAAGTGAAGCTCACCCATTCCAGATATAATAGTCTGTCCTGATGCTTCGTCTGTTTTAACCACAAATGTTGGATCCTCTTCAGCTAGTTTAGATAAAGCCATACCCAACTTATCCATATCTGCCTTAGATTTTGGCTCTACTGCGATACCGATTACTGGATCTGGAAAATCCATTGACTCTAATACGATTGGGTGCTCTAAATCACTTAATGTATCTCCAGTCTTAATATCTTTAAATCCAACTGCTGCTCCAATATCTCCAGCCTCAATAAATTCAACAGGCTCTTGTTTATTTGAGTGCATTTGGTATATACGTGAAATACGCTCTTTATTGTTTGATCTATTATTTAAAACATAAGATCCTGCATCTAATCTACCAGAATAAGCACGGAAGAATGCTAAACGACCTACGAATGGATCTGTAGCGATTTTAAATGCTAAAGCTGCAAAAGGCTCCTCAACGCTTGGGCGTCTTAATTCAACCTTCTCTGTATTAGGATTCACTCCTTCTACTCCTTCGATATCTAATGGTGATGGTAAATAACGACAAACGCAATCTAACATAAATTGAACACCTTTGTTCTTAAATGCAGATCCACATACCATTGGTATAATAGACATATCTAAAGTAGCTGCTCTTAATGCTTTGTGAACCTCCTCCTCTGTAATAGAGTTTTCGTCCTCAAAATATTTTTCTAATAATGACTCATCATACTCAGCAACTGACTCAATCAACTTACCTCTAAGCTCTCTTGAAATCTCTACTAAATCCTCTGGAATATCAACTTCGTCGAAAGTAGCTCCTTGAGTTTCATCATGCCAAATAATAGCACGGTTCTTTACTAAATCAACTACTCCTCTAAAATCATCCTCATCACCAATGTTAATTACAATTGGCACTGCATTAGAACCTAGCATTTCTCTTACCTGAGCACAAACCTTTAAAAAATCAGCACCTTGACGGTCCATCTTATTTACAAAGCCTAATCTAGGTACTTTATAGTTATCCGCTAATCTCCAGTTAGTTTCTGATTGAGGTTCTACCCCATCAACAGCACTAAATAAGAACACTAACCCATCTAACACACGTAATGATCTATTTACCTCTACAGTAAAATCAACGTGACCAGGAGTATCAATAATATTGAAATGGTAATCTTTAGCGTCTGCAGTTGGCTTACCATTTTCTTTAGGAAAAACCCAAGTACAAGTGGTAGCTGCAGAAGTAATTGTAATCCCTCTTTCAGCTTCTTGCTCCATCCAGTCCATCGTTGATGCACCATCGTGAACTTCTCCTAACTTGTGTGTTCTACCAGTATAAAATAAGATACGCTCTGTTGTAGTGGTCTTACCCGCATCAATATGCGCTGCAATACCAATATTTCTAGTAAATTTTAAATCTCTTTGTCCCATGTTTTATTTAGAATCTAAAGTGTGAAAATGCTTTATTTGCTTCTGCCATTTTATGAGTATCCATTCTCTTTTTAACTGCGGCACCTTCCTCTTTAGCAGCTGCTAGAATTTCTGAAGCTAAACGTTGAGCCATTGACTTCTCGTTTCTAGCTCGAGAATACTTGATCAACCACTTCATCGCCATTGATATCTTTCTATCCGGACGAATTTGCATTGGAATCTGGAACGTAGCCCCACCAACACGACGAGATCTAACCTCAACATGTGGCATAACATTCGTTAAAGCCTCCTTGAACAACTCTAAAGCATCCTGCTCTGGATCTTCTTTACGCTGATCTACAATTTCAATAGCATCATAAAACACCTTAAACGCTACACTTTTTTTACCGTCTAGCATTAACATGTTCACAAATCTAGTTACTAACTGATCTCCAAATTTTGGGTCAGGAAGTAATACACGCTTTTTAGCTTTTGTCTTTCTCATTTCTTCTCAGGTTTTTAGATTACTTTTTAGGTTTTTTTGCTCCGTACTTACTTCTACGTTGCAATCTACCACTAACTCCCGCCGTATCTAACGCGCCACGCACGATATGATAACGTACACCAGGTAAATCTTTTACCCTTCCTCCTCTCACCAATACTATCGAGTGCTCTTGCAAGTTGTGACCTTCACCACCGATGTATGCGTTAACTTCCTTTCCATTCGTCAATCGAACACGCGCAACTTTTCTCATTGCTGAATTCGGTTTCTTTGGAGTGGTAGTATAAACACGTGTACAAACACCGCGTCGCTGAGGACATCCGTCCAATGCAGCCGATTTACTCTTCTTAGTGAGTTTTGTTCTACCTTTTCTAACTAATTGTTGTATTGTTGGCATATAATTAATATTCAATAAATTAAACAGTCTCTTAACTGCTTAAGGGGTGCAAATGTAAGAATATTTTATAAATATACAAACCATTGTGTATTAATTTTCAAGGTTTTGAACACAATTTTTTATTTTATCCTATCTTCGTGCTGGAAAATATGCCATGATATTTCGATTTACAACCATCCTGCTATGTATTATTATGCCTATCTTAAAGGCTCAAACTGATTGTGCAATCTATTCATGGAATGCTTTAGAGAAAAATTATGAATTTGAAAGCAAACAAAATTTACCCAAACATTATTTAGATTCTCTAATTAATATGGGTTATTTAACTTTGAGCATAGACAGTATTTCACAAAATAATAAATGTACGATATACATCAACAAAGGGACTCTGTTTAATCAATATGTTATAGAAAATTCGCATAATACAAATAAGCATACTCATCATTTAGAAGATTTAGAAAAAATAAAAGACAGCTTAAAAAATGCAGGTCAATTATTTTCAAAAATTACTTTAAAACCCAAAGGATTTAGAAATAGTCAATCTATTTACAACCTACAAATTGATGAAGATTCAGTAAGAAAGATAGATGAAATCAAATTTATTGGATATCAAAAATTTCCAAAGAGTATAAACAATGAATTATTAAATCATAACCATAAGATTCATAATACGTTTAATTTAGAAGACAGAGTAAATCATATTGAAGATAACATTGAAGAGTTAAGATATATACAACTCACTCAACCTTCCAAAATTTCATATACCAAAGACTCTACCATATTATATTTATACACAAAAAGGGTAAAGAGCAATACGTTTGATGGCGTTTTAGGGTTTAATGCTGTAAATAAAAAGCTTCAGTTAAATGGAAATATTCATTTATCCCTTAATAACACGTTGAACTTATGGGAAAACATTAATCTTGATTGGACTGGAGAAAGTGGGGGCTCTCAAAGTTTAGATTTTAACGCAAACTTTCCCTATTTATTCTTAAAAAGAATCGGAATACAATCAAATATAAAGATTAGGAAACAAGACTCCACTTTCATACAATTTCGCTTGAATAATGGAATTAATTATCAGGTCAATTTTAATCAAACCATAGGCGTTCATCATAATTTTGAAAACTCTACCTATATAAATAGCAATGGCCTATTAGGTGATGATTACACTAAGAACGGCCTTGGAATCGCCTATACATACCATAGGGACAACTATGCGATTTTTAAACAAAATAAAGTTTATGCAAAATTCAATACTTCATTATTATACAAAGTGCAAGATAAAGAAAACCTAAAACAAACAGAATTAGGTTATAATATATACACGCAACAAAAAATATTCAATAATAATTATGCTTTTGCCAAGTTGAGTGGAGAAAGTTTATTCCAAAAAGACAATAACTATCTAATCAATGAACTCTATCAATTAGGTGGCATTAATGACCTAAGAGGATTTAATCAAAAAAGTATCTTTAGCCCTTCCTATAATATTATTACGCTAGCCTATCGATATATTCCCTCTAACAATTTTCAATTCTCAATTTTCTCTGATTTAGCCCATGTGCGAGAGATTTCCACCACCAAGTATAACTTCTTAACTTCTATTGGAGGTGGAATTCAATTTAAAACAAACGTTGGCATCATTAAACTACAATATGCACAAAGTCTAAGCAATGAATCTGAAATAAACATCAATAATGGAAAAGTACATATAGGTGTACTAGCCATATTCTAACCAGATATAAAGTTTAGTTAAAGAAAGTAAGACACTGACATTTTGTCGCTTATTTTGTATATTTGCCGATATTCAGATTTTTTATATGCAGATTGAAGAAAAAATAATAGACGAGACTAGACAAGGGGAGGCAATTAATCTTCATACAAATGGTCATAAAGATAAAAAGTTATTCCTTGAAAGTTATGGTTGTCAAATGAATTTTTCTGATTCAGAAATTGTGGCTTCCATTTTAGATAAAGAAGGTTATAGCACAACACAATCCATCCATGATGCTGATTTAATTTTACTTAACACTTGTTCTATCCGTGAAAAGGCAGAGCAAACTGTAAGAAATAGGTTAAATCATTTCAATAATTTAAAGAAAAAAAATCCTACTTTAACAATTGGGGTTTTAGGCTGTATGGCTGAACGTCTAAAAGAAAAGTTTCTAGAAGAGGAACACCTAGTAGATTTAGTCGTAGGACCAGATGCATACCGTGATTTACCTAATTTATTAAAAAGAACGGAAGAAGGAAATTCAGCCGTAAATGTCTTACTATCTAAAGAAGAAACTTACGCAGATTTGAGCCCAGTGAGGTTAGATGGAAATGGGGTTTCTGCTTTTGTATCTATCACTAGAGGTTGTGATAACATGTGCACCTTTTGTGTAGTACCGTTTACTAGAGGTAGAGAACGCAGTCGTGATCCACATTCGATCATCAACGAGTGTCAAGAATTATGGGATAATGGATATAGAGAAGTTACCTTGCTTGGCCAAAATGTAGATAGTTATTTATGGTATGGAGGTGGACTAAAGAAAGATTTCAAAAATGCCAGCGAAATTCAGAAAGCCTCAGCGATTGACTTTGCATTGTTGCTTGACATGGTTGCTACTAAATTACCTGGAATGCGCATTAGGTTTTCTACTTCTAATCCGCAAGATATGAATAGAAATGTATTGCATGTAATGGCAAAGCATCATAATATTTGTAAACACATTCATCTTCCTGTACAATCTGGTAGTACAAGTGTATTAAAGCGCATGAATAGACAACACACGAGAGAAGAATATTTACAGTTGATTGACGATATTCGTGAGATTGTACCAGAATGTGCATTATCTCATGATATGATTACGGGATTCTGTGATGAAACCGAAGAGGAACATCAAGACACATTGTCCTTGATGGAATATGTGAAGTATGATTTTGGGTTTATGTTTTCCTATTCAAAGCGACCAGGAACCCTTGCTTACAAAAAAATGGAAGATAATGTTCCCGAAGATATCAAGAAAAGAAGACTGATAGAAGTAATTGACCTACAACAAAAGCATGCAGCTATAAGAAAGCAAGAATATGTAGGCAAAGTGCATGAAGTTCTAATCGAAGGGGAATCCAAAAAAAATGATAAAGAGTGGATGGGGAGAAATTCTCAAAATACGGTCGTTGTTTTCCCCAAAGAGGGGAACGAAAAACCAGGAGATTTAGTTCAAGTATATGTTAACTCTTGCACTACAGCTACGCTATTAGGTAAAATGATATAATACCAAACCAAATAATTTCACGTTATTTAATAAAACTTTGAAAATGAAAAAACTATTCATACTATTATTACCTTTTATACTTGTTTCTTGTGTGGATAATGAATTGGTTATCCCTGGTGAAAATGTAGGAAATATTGATGGAATAGATACTGAGGAACCTATCCAGAAATTAGATTTGAAACTATATGAATCAGATTACCCCCATGCTAAATTCAACATTAAAGTACACGATAATAACACTATTGCTTCTGTAGGTTCATATATACTGACGCGAAAAGATGGGGAAATCCAAAGTGTTAACAAGAATGGTGATACTTATGAACTCGTTTATGCAAACGGTGAAATAAATAAAATAATTAACTCCAGCAAGGTTGATACCATGTATGTTTCAAAGGACAATAATGAAGTGACTGCAGTAAAGCATTCCTACGATGGTAATCAAAGCAACTATACTTTTGAAATAAACAATCAAGGATATTACAGTGGTTTCACTCTAACTAAAATGGATAGCACAACATTAAATGCCACCTATGTAATGAGTGGGGAAAACATTACTGGAATATCTTATTCGGAAAATAGAATTCTGAAAAACAAATGGAGTTTTTCATACGATTCTCATGACAATCCATTGCGTAATATAGGGATTACCGATTATAATACCATCTTCTTATTAACAGCATTCGATGCAGAATTCAATAATGCTTCGCAGTTTATACAATTAAGCTTATTATTCAATAAAAATAATATGACAAGTAATCTTTTAAATGATGAACCTCTTGTATTGGAATATAATTACGAGTCTGGCTCTAATGATAAAAAACACCCAATTGATGCAGTCGTTGTAGATTCCATACAAAATAAAGTTGGTAATATTAAATACACCTATAGAAAGTAATGAAAAATCTCATTTATATTACCTTAACAGCTCTAGCCCTATTTTCATCATGTTCAGAATATGCAAGTAGCATTGAAGAAAGTTACGATAAACCTGATATAATCATCGATGAAATTTTACCCGTTATTGATTCTACTGATTTAAAGAAGGTAGCCACAATCACCGGTGAGTTTAATGCTAAACTTACAGTTCAACAAGAAGGAAGTGAACAATTTTTAAACGGTAACTTGAACACCAACATTACTTATAATGAAGATGGACATTCTTTCCGAACAATAAGCATTGCAGGCAATAATAATATTTTAGATGCTGAAATCACATCGGTTGATTCACTCACAAACCTTGTAGGAAATATATTTTACAAAATTCAAGGTGAAACAGAAGGGGTTGTTTTGGGACGTACAATTGAAGAGCTCAGAAATGATGAATATATTTTTTCCGATAAACAATTCAACCGTGTTGCCCATGGTAATTCATCCCACTACACCAATGTTTTATATACAGGAAATACTGCAGAGATTAATAATACCCGATTAGTCAAAAGTAGAAAAAGCGCTAATTTTATCACATTAAACTTTGACGAAGCAGGTCTAGTGCAAAATGGAAAAATAGAATCTATCGGGTCTGATGGACAAATTAGTTTCATTTTTAACAGGAATGGCAAACAAATTAACGAGATTTATTTTGAACATAAAGGCAATAAAATCGGTAGTCTTATCTTATCTTATGATGATAAGATAAACCCATTCACTCTAAATCATTTAACCAAATATAAAACTAATAAATCTGTTAATAGCATGGTTTTATCTGATCTATATTTGGATAGTGAACAGACCGCAGAAGAAAACATTCTTTCTAATCTACCAACTTGGCTAAGGTTGAAGGATTTAAGCAAACATAACCTGAAATCAATTACCTGGAATGGGGACATATTATTAAAACAATCCTATAGTTATGATAATGATAACTACCCTATCACCACTCATATTAAACAATATTTTTATAACAACATAAGTGATTTATTTTCCTCTTATGGAAATGTATCTGTTGAATTAGAAGGCACAGAGACTATAACATATTATTAATTCATGGCAGAAAATTTACAAGGAATTAAACAACGTTTTGGGATTATAGGAAATAATCCAGCACTTAATTTAGCTTTAGAAAAAGCGATACAAATTGCACCAACAGATATTTCTGTATTGGTGACAGGGGAAAGTGGTGTTGGGAAAGAGTTTATTCCTAAAATCATTCATTCATTGAGTCATCGCAAACATAATAATTACATTGCGGTAAACTGTGGAGCTATACCAGAGGGAACCATAGATTCTGAACTTTTTGGTCATGAAAAAGGGGCTTTTACTGGTGCTACTACAACAAGAAAAGGATATTTTGAAGTAGCTGATGAGGGAACTATTTTCCTAGATGAAGTTGGAGAATTACCCTTACATACGCAAGTAAGATTATTGCGTGTGCTAGAGAGTGGAGAGTTTATGAAAGTAGGTTCATCTCAAATTCAAAAAACAAATGTGAGAATTGTTGCGGCTACGAATGTGAATGTTCTAGATGCGGTTGCCAATGGGAAATTTAGAGAGGATTTATATTATCGACTCAATACCGTTGAGATTAAAATTCCAGCCTTACGGGATAGAAAAGAAGATATTTCTCTGTTATTTAGAAAATTCGCATTAGATTTTGCAGAAAAATACCATAGACCCGTTGTAAGGTTGACCGCTGATGCAGAACAAGCATTGACACACTATGCTTGGCCAGGAAACGTGCGACAATTAAGAAACTTTGCAGAGGAAATTTCTGTCATTCAAAATGATGAAGTTGACAGCAAAGAGTTGAATAAGCACCTACCAACCCACAGTATCATACCTGTAAATAATAGTTCATCTTCTAAAGATAATGTAAGCTCTAATACCGAAAGAGAAATTTTATATAAATTTCTTATTGATATGAAAAAAGATTTGAATGATCTTAGAGCACTTACCTTACAATTAATTACCAAAAACGGGGATGAAATCTTAAACGAAAATAGAGATCTTGTGAATAGGGTTTTTAGTGATTATAGCCAAACGCCAGATTCCTTATTGCACTATGAGCCTGTAGAGGTTGATTCTACTCCATCCTATACTAACGTGGCAGATGTAGAGGATTATGATTATGAAGATATAGAGGAGAATCAATCTTTATCTCTACAAGAAAATGAAGTAGAATTGATAGAGAAAGCTTTGGAAAAACATAATGGCCGCAGAAAAGATGCCGCACAAGAACTCGGTATTTCTGAAAGAACATTATACCGTAAAATAAAACAATATGAACTCTAAATATTTAGTCCTCTTACTGTTAATTTTCACTTCATGTTATTCCTTCACAGGATCATCATTGGATCCGAGAATTAAAACCATCAAAGTGAACCGTTTTAATAACTACTCGGCCTTTCAATTACCAAATTATGCTCAGAGTTTTACAGATGATTTACAGTTAAGATTTGATCAAAGATCTCAATTATCACTAACGAATTCAAATGAAGCTGACATCATACTAGAAGGGGAGATTATAGATATGTATGAAACTCCTGTAAATATAGGCTCTGGAGATCAAGCCAATGAAAATAGGTTAACGGTAAAAGTAAGAGTGAATTATGTGAATAATGTACAGGAAGAAAAAAGTTTTGTAAGAACTTTCAGTAGTTATGTAGATTATGAGGCTACTCAAACCCTAAATCAAGCAGCCCCTAATGTTTTACCAGAGATAAACACCCTTATCATAGATCAAATATTTACAGCAATAGTTGCAGATTGGTAATGATACAAAAAAGAATTAAACACATATTAAATAATCCGCTAGAGGTTAAACCTACAGATTTATTGCAGCTGCAGGAAGAGAGAAAGCGCTTTCCTTATTTTTACCCTCTAATTCTTTTACAGACAAAAGCTATTTATAACCATAATGATAACAAAGATTCTCTAGCTTTACAGGAAGCTTCCGTGTATGCAAGTAATCGCAAAATCTTATATGACTATTTAAACTTTAAAGCAAAAGAAGATTCAGCAAAGAAACTTAACACAGATATTGATACTGAATATACCCATACAGAATCTTTAGACGACACCGTTAAAGTTGAATCTGAAAGTTCAAGCAGTAATGTAGAGTCTGAATCTATTACTACTCCGTTAGAAATTAAAGAAGATATTATTTCCACTGATATAAAGGAAAAGGAGGAACCTTCTATTAAAGAGAATCTAAGAATTACAGAAGAAACTGAAGAGAAAACGGTAAAAGAAACAGCAAAAGTAGAAACCTCTAAATTAGAAAATCAAACACTGGGGAAAAGAGAGTTATTTATTCAAGCAAATCATTCATTTACAGATTGGCTTAAAATAAATGCTAAACCAGTTGATAAAAACTTAGAGACTACAGACAAATCTGAGGAAGATAATAATCAAAAAGAAGAAATTGAAGAAAAGTTTAAAACCATAGAGGCTTTTCTAGATAAAAATCCAAAGATTATTCCTGCCAAAGAATATAAACCAACTTTGGATATCAACGTAAATCAAAAGCCGAATTTATCGCATTTAATGACAGAAACTTTGGCCAATATTTATGTTGAACAAAATAAATATGATAAAGCAATTAAAGCATATCGAATTTTACGTTTGAAATATCCAGAAAAAAGTGGTTACTTTGCAGACCGTATTAAAGAAATAAACGAATTAAAGAATAAGTAAGCATGGTTAATGGAACTTTTATATTCATCTCTGTAGTTATTATAGCTATTTGTGTAATGCTCATTATGATCATTTTATCACAAAATCCTAAAGGAGGAGGATTATCTTCTACTTTTGGCGGCGGCGGAGGTCAAATGTTTGGTGTACAAAGAACAAATAATTTTTTAGATAGAGCTACCTGGACACTTTCAGGAATTATTGCGGTATTAATTATTGTTTCTAGTTTTGTAGTCCCAAATAATAACACCAATAATCTTGTTCCAGATATTGATTTACCAACTGAATCAGCACCAGCCACTAGTACAACGACAGAAGCTCCTACACCAAACGCTGATAATGCTCCAACTATCCCAAACGGAACTAATTCTCAAGAAGGACAATAATTTTTTTTTAATTACATTCTAAAGTCTGATTTTTCAATGAAAATCAGACTTTTTTTATGGAATCAATTTGAGGTTAAAATCGATTCTGATACTTTAAACCTAGCATAAAAAGATTTAAGTTAACTTTGTCTTTAATTATCTAGGTTTAAACCATGAATAAAATTAAACTCTTTCTTTTTCTATTGGTAGCATCCCCCCTACTTTTTGCCCAAAATAATGTTAACCAAAAGAATTATGTGCGTTGTATTACTACAGAAGTAAATGCAGCATTAGAACAAAAACATCCAGCATTTAAAATATCTACACAACATTTTGAAAATTGGATAAGGCCACTGATTCAAGAAAGAAAAATATTTAAAACACAAGATGAAATTATAACTATACCAGTGGTAATTCACGTAATTCACAATGGAGACTTGATCAATTCCCCGAATAAGATACATGGAGAAAATATTTCTTATGCTCAAGCTATTTCACAAATTAATGTGCTGAATCAAGATTTCAGAAGATTAGCTGGTTCACCAGGTGCTCAAGTTTCTGGCTATGGTTTGGGCGTAGATACCAAAATTGAATTTAAATTAGCTACGATTGCACCAGATGGAACTGCTACCAATGGAATAGATCGTGTTAATTTATGTAAAGAAGCCTGGACTACAAAAGAGATTAATAACATACTAAAGCCTCAAACCATTTGGGATCCAACCAAGTATTTCAATATTTGGATAGTTAAATTTCATGAAACCGAAGGAGAATACTTAGGTTACGCCCAATCACCAGTTCAATCAGGGTTACCAGGATTGAAAGGTCCTACATTGGCCAATACTGATGGCGTAGTAGCCAATTATATCGCTTTTGGTACTGTGGCTGAAGATGATGGATCCTTTATCCTCAATGAAAAATATAATAGAGGAAGAACCATAACCCATGAAGTAGGTCACTGGCTAGGTTTAATCCATACCTGGGGAGATGGAGATTGTTCTAAAGATGATTATTGTGATGACACGCCTGTATCTGAAAGTCCTACTTACGAATGTAATTTCAGCAAAAAGAGCTGTAATTCTATTGACATGATAGAGAATTATATGGACTATACCGACGATGAATGTATGAACACTTTCACCTATGATCAAATGGTAAGAATGCAGACAGTTTTAAAACATTCACCAAGAAGGAAGGAGTTAAAAGATGCCAATGTATTTGTTGAATCACCATACACCTTAGATGCACAATTGAAATTAAATTGCGATTCAGGAGCACAAATTCTTCCATGTAATCAAATCAATGGGATAATAACAGAAGTTAACCTAATTAATCATAGCAAAGCAGAAATTTCTTCTGCCAAAATAGAATATGGTATCGAAGGAAGATTATTGCAAACTTATGAATGGAAAGGAAAATTATCTCAATTTCAAAGTACAACTATTGAATTACCACCTATTACAAATGGTATTCAAAATGGTAACAATAAAGTAATTGCTAAAATTATTTCGATTAATGGGAAAATAGATCAGTTTATAGATAATAATATTGACACGCAATATTATCATTTTACAGATCAAACCCAAAAAAGCTATAAAGACACCGCTTATATATTAGAAATAAAACCTGACCAAAAAGGTGCAGAAATATTTTGGGAAATTAGAGACAGCAATAATGAAGTTATCATCAAAGGAGGGCCTTATCAAAATAGCAACAGTGATGTGATTATTGAAAACATTAATCTTACAGCAGATAATTGTTACACCTTCATCATCTATGACAAAGCAGGAAATGGTTTATGCTGTGGAGGGTATTATATTTTACAAACTGAAGGTAAAGAAATTGTGAAAGAAGGTTCTAGCTACAGCCATGAGGATAGAACAACATTTAACATATTATCTGCAGGTGATATAGAAGATGATGACCTAAAAATCAGTCCTAATCCTACAGATGGAATCATATTCCTACGTTATAGGTTTAAATCTGACAAGCAAGATGTTAGGGTATTTAATGAAATAGGACAATTGATGTTTAAAGAAAATCTTAAAAATAATCAAGTGGACTTAAGTGGCCTTCACCCAGGCGTATATGTGATTCAAATTGAAGATGGTAATCAATTATTGTATAGAAAAATCATTTTACATTAACAAATCTAAATCAGTCTATTAAAAATGCCATCTTTCGTGACAAGTTGGCATTTTTAATTCATGACTGACACCACTTTTTACCCTAGTCTGACATATATTATCCCGTAAAGTAAATGGCATAAAATGTGACTTAATACGAGAAGAAACAAATTTTAAATTATACTATGAGCAATTTAAACATTAAGCCTTTAGCAGATCGAGTGGTTGTTGAACCATCTCCTGCAGAAACTAAAACAGCATCAGGAATCATAATTCCAGATTCAGCCAAAGAAAAACCACAAGAAGGTACCATCGTTGCCGTGGGGAATGGTAAAAAAGATGAACCTATGACTGTAAAAGTGGGTGATAAAGTTCTATACGGTAAATATGCTGGAACAGAACTTAAATTGGATGGTAATGATTATTTAATCATGAGAGAGTCTGATATTTTTGCAATTGTCTAATCAATAATTGTTTAGTTCATAAGGTATTCTATTTAAATTTATTAAATAGCTACAAAAATTAATTATATTATAAATCATTTTGGGTTTTAATAAATATAGACCCGATTAAATAAAAAATTATGGCAAAAGATATAAAATTCAATATAGAATCTAGAGATGCTCTTAAAAAAGGAGTTGATAGATTGGCAGATGCAGTAAAAGTTACCCTTGGACCTAAAGGGAGAAATGTAGTGATTAGTAAATCATTTGGTGCACCACATGTAACAAAAGATGGTGTATCAGTAGCAAAAGAGATTGAATTAGAAGATCCTATTGAAAACATGGGAGCTCAAATGGTAAAAGAAGTTGCTTCTAGAACCAATGATTTAGCTGGTGATGGAACTACTACGGCTACTGTATTAGCACAGGCAATAGTTCGAGAAGGACTTAAAAACGTTGCAGCAGGAGCGAATCCTATGGATTTAAAAAGAGGTATAGACAAAGCTGTGGAAAGCGTAGTCGCTAGCTTAAAAGAACAGTCTACAGAGGTTGGTAACAACTCAGACAAGATTAAACAAGTAGCATCTATTTCTGCTAACAATGATGAAACTATTGGTGAACTGATCGCACAAGCTTTTAGTAAAGTAGGCAAAGAAGGTGTTATCACTGTAGAAGAGGCAAAAGGTACAGATACATATGTAGATGTAGTAGAAGGAATGCAGTTTGACAGAGGATATCAATCTCCTTATTTTGTAACTGATTCTGAAAAAATGACAACGGAGTTAGACAATCCTTATATCTTGTTATTTGACAAGAAGATTTCTAACATGAAAGATTTATTACCGATTTTAGAGCCAGTTGCTCAACAAGGAAAACCATTATTAATTATTTCTGAAGAAGTTGAAGGTGAAGCTTTAGCAACCTTAGTCGTAAATAAATTAAGAGGATCATTAAAGATTGCTGCTGTAAAAGCTCCAGGTTTTGGAGACAGAAGAAAAGCGATGTTAGAAGATATCGCAATCTTGACAGGTGGTACTGTAATCTCTGAAGAAAGAGGGTACACCATGGAAGGTGCTACAATAGATATGCTAGGTACCGCAGAAAAAGTATCTATTGACAAAGATAATACAACGATTGTAAATGGTTCTGGTGATCACGAGCAAATCAAAGGTCGCGTGAATCAAATTAAATCTCAAATCGAATCTACTACATCTGATTACGATAAAGAAAAATTACAAGAACGTTTAGCTAAATTAGCTGGAGGTGTTGCTGTGCTGTATGTAGGTGCTGCATCTGAAGTTGAGATGAAAGAGAAAAAAGACCGAGTTGACGACGCATTACACGCGACAAGAGCTGCAGTAGAAGAAGGTATTGTTGCTGGAGGTGGTGTAGCATTAGTAAGAGCAGTTGGTTCATTAGACACTTTATCAGTAGAGAATGCAGATGAAACTACTGGTATCAACATTGTGAAAAAAGCAATCGAAGAGCCATTAAGACAAATCATTTCTAATGCTGGTGGCGAAGGTTCTGTAGTAGCTGCTAAGATTAAAGATAATGATGGAGACTTCGGATATAATGCTAAAACTGAAGAATATGTAAATATGTTGGAAGCTGGTATTATAGATCCAACTAAAGTAACTCGTGTAGCGTTAGAAAATGCTGCGTCTGTTGCAGGTATGTTAATCACTACAGAAGCTGTGGTATATGATTTACCAAGCGAAAACGACGGTGGCATGCCAGGCGGTATGGGAGGAATGGGAGGCGGAATGCCAGGTATGATGTAATACCTCATTTCCCATGAACTTAAAAGACGTCTCAAAATTTATTTGAGACGTCTTTTTTAATTTTAAAATTTCACATCAGTGAATGGAAATTTTATCCGAATTGTTGAATTTTATCTAAGGCATTACTATCTATGACCTCGATACTATTCCCATTGAACTTAATGTATCCACTATGGATATATTCATTTAGACACTTATTTGTATTTTCTCTAGAATACCCTAACATTTCGCTTATCTCCTTTTGAGTAAGGGCATGTAAACAATTTTTTTCATTATAATAAAGAAGGAATGAGGCTAGAGCACCTGTAATCTTTTGATTTTTATACCTTAAAAGATTTCTTACCAATTCTCTAGAATTTTCACTTGCCTTGATAAACATATCAATCATAAACTTAGAATTGGTAGACATCAACTGTATCAAAATGTTTTTCTCTATCTGTATGATTTTAGTCTCCTTAACACCATATGCAGAAAAATAAATAGGCTCCTTATTAAATAAATAATTCAAACCTAACATATTGCCCTCTCCTAGAAGGTTTAATAATCTATTTTTTTGATCTTTTATTTTAATCTCTCCTTGGATAATAAAATAAGCGGAAAATAACAGGCTACCCCGTTTCAAAAACATTTCTTCTTCCTCAAAACTAATAATCGATGAATTTGCTATGATGCTCGCTTTTTCTTTACCCGTTAAGTGCTGAAATAGTACGTCATCCAATATTTTTGAAAAATCTGTCATACGTGGCAATTTACTTCATTTGTATATAAATCACAATGATTCTCGTCAATGTCAGCTTAAATAACTGCAACATGTGAAAAATATAACACGCATATAAGATAAACTAGATAGCCAAAAATTATATTACCCTCCAAGATCTCCCGAACTTTACATTAAAATAAAGCACTATGGACTACATGGTATATTTAGAGTTGTTAGTAGTATTAGCTGCGATATTCATTGGAGCAAAAGTCGGAGGGATTGGATTAGGGATTTTCGGTATGATGGGGATGGCTATTCTGGTCTTCGTATTTGATTTACCTCCAGGTAGTGCTCCAATTGATGTGATGTTAATGATAGTTGCCGTCATTACTGCAGCCTCTGCATTACAAGCGGCTGGCGGATTAGACTATTTAGTGAAAGTTGCAGAGAAAATCTTACGTAAAAACCCTTCAGCGATCACTTTTTTAGGTCCATTGGTATGTTATTTATTCACATTTTTAGCGGGTACAGGTCACATAGCCTATTCCTTACTACCAATTATATCTGAAATTGCTACAGAAAGTAAAGTACGCCCAGAAAGACCTATGAGTATATCAGTAATTGCCTCCCAACAAGCTATTACTGCAAGTCCAATATCTGCTGCTACTGCAGCCCTTTTAAGTACAGAATTATTAGGTAGTAGAGGTGTTGAAATGATAGATATATTGATGGTCTGTGTTCCTTCTACTATCATTGGGGTGATTGTAGGAGCTATCGTGGTTAATTTTATCGGCGTTGATTTAGAAAAAGATCCTCATTACTTAGAAAATTTAAGAAAGGGGAATATTAAACCTAGAAGTACAGATGAAAAAGTTATGTCTAGTACAGAGCAGAAAAGAGCTTTGATTGCTGTTATTATATTCTTGGCTGGAGTATTCTCTGTTGTTTTATTTGGATCTATATCTTCATTGCGTCCTTCATTTGAAATTAATGGTGTATTAACGCAAGTCACCATGCCACAAATCATAGAAATATTGATGATGACTACAGCAGGACTTATCTTCATATTTTCTAAAGCCAATGTAGATGATGCTGTAAAAGGAAGTATATTCCTTGCGGGCATGCAAGCCGTGATAGCTATCTTCGGTATTGCATGGATGGGAGATACTTTCTTTAACGGTAATCTGGCTTTCTTTAAAGACAATATACAGAGTATCGTAACATCATATCCGTTCTTATTTGCACTAGCTTTATTTGTAATGTCTATCCTGTTATTTAGCCAAGCAGCAACTGTAAGAACGTTATATCCTCTTGGGCTAGCACTGGGAATACCACCTATGTCACTAGTGGCAATGTTTCCAGCAGTAAATGGATACTTCTTTTTACCTAATTACCCTACTGTAGTTGCCGCCATTAATTTTGATAGAACGGGAACCACGCGAATCGGAAAATATGTAATCAATCACTCGTTTCAAATACCCGGATTTGTATCCACCATTGTAGCGATTGCGGTTGGTTATTTAATCATAGGAATCATTTAAATATAAACCCATAAAATTTATAGTCATGAAAAACTTAACAAATTTATTACTGATGGTGTTGTTAACATTTTCAACAGCACTCTATGCGCAAAAAGCTAAAGTAAGAATCTTGGCGACAGGAGGAACTATTGCTGGAGTTAGCAAGTCTAATACAGAATCTAACTATACGGCAGGTGAATTAGGAATTTATCAATTGCTACAAGCAGTACCAGAAGTTAAAGATGTGGCAGACGTATCTGGAGAACAAATCGTAAAAATCGGTTCTCAAGACATGAATGATGATGTATGGTTAACATTAGCCAATAGAATTAATGAATTATTAAATAAAGAAGGTTATGACGGAATTGTAATCACACACGGTACAGACACCATGGAAGAAACTGCATACTTCCTAAATCTTACAGTAAAAAGTGACAAACCAGTAGTTTTAGTTGGAGCCATGAGACCAGCCACCGCTATGAGTGCAGATGGACCATTGAATTTATATGATGCTGTGACTGTGGCTGCAGATCCGAATGCTAAAGGTAGAGGTGTTATGGTTGCCATGAACGATATCGTATTAGGTGCAAGAGATGTGATAAAATCAAACACCCTAGATGTTGCTACATTCAAGGATTACAATTATGGTCCTTTAGCATACATTCATAATGGTAAAGTATATTTTAATCGAACTCCAGAACAGAAGCACACGATAAACTCCGTATTTGATGTAAAAAACATCAAAAAATTACCACAAGTCGGAATTGTTTATAGTTACGCTAATGCATCAGAATTGCCTATGAAAGCATTTATGAATGCTAAATATGATGGAATTGTACATGCAGGGGTAGGAAACGGGAATATATATCACACCATATTTGATTTAGCCATCCAAGCTCAAAAACAAGGAATACAATTCGTGAGATCATCTCGTGTACCAACAGGTCCCACTACTTTAGATGCAGAGGTAGACGATGCTAAATATCACTTTGTGGCATCACAATCCCTAAACCCACAAAAAGCACGAATCCTATTAATGTTAGCCCTAACTAAAACAAAAGATTGGCAAGAAATTCAAACCTATTTTAATGAATATTAAGGTATAGATAAACTAATCCTAAAATTATTGAGATGAAAAAATATTTTATAATATTAGCTGCTTCTCTTGGGTTTGCATTGCAAGCCCAAGAAGAGGAAATTGAAAAACCAGATTTAGCCCAACAAATAGAAGAATTAGATAGACACAATCAAAATTTAAATATCTACTTCAACTTTCAATCAAGTTTGGACGCTGTAAATACTGAAGAAGAAACTGAGGTAGGATTTAAAGCAAGACAATTAAGACTGGAAATAAAAGGTGATCTTACCGACAAGTTATTCTATAGATTCAGACATAGATTAAACAGAAACAATAACGCTCAATCTCTAGATAACCTATCGAAAGCTACCGATTTAATGTATGCAGGATATAAATTTTCCGACAAGGTTACCGTCATCGCAGGTAAACAATGTCAAGCCTGGGGAGGTTTTGAATTTGACATCAATCCGATGAATATCTATGAATATTCAGATTTCATAGATAACATGGATAACTTTATGTTAGGTGCAAATTTAATTGTAAGTCCAGTAGAAAACCATGAGATACAGTTTCAAGTGACAGACTCTAGAAATGCTAAAATGGAAGATATTTATGGTGACTTATCCTCACAAGGTATTAATCCAAGTAACAACCCTTTAACTTATATACTAAACTGGAACGGTAATTTATTAAATAATAAATTACAAACTAGATGGGCTTACGGTATCCAAACCCAAGCAGAAAGTAATTATTCTAAAATGATTACGATTGGGAATAAACTAAACCTTAGCAATTTTCAGCTAGCATTCGATTATATGCGTGCAGATGAAGATATAGATAGATTAGGAATCGCGACCTCCTATGGTGAACCATATTTATCTCAAAATCAAATGACCCGTTTTGAAGATGTAACTTATAATACCTATATAGTGAAAGCAGAGTTTCAGCCAAATGAGAAATGGAATGTATTTGCCAAAGGTTCTTACGAAACATCTTCTGTAAAAGATGTACCAGAATATGATGATAACTTTAGAGAATCCTATGGATATTATGCTGGGCTAGAACATATCCCATTTAAAGACCAAGATCTTAGAATATTTTTGGCTTATGTTGGTAGAAATTATAAATTTAATGAAAACTTAGCTTATCTTGAAGACTATAATACCAATAGAGTAAGTGTAGGTATTATGTATAAAATAAAAGCTTATTAATCATTAAGTTGATTAATAATAAAGCCAATGAATGTCTTAAAAATTTAATTTAATAAAAGATGAAAAATTACAGATTAGAATCGGATTTACTTGGAGAGTTAAAGGTACCTGCAGAGGCGTACTATGGCGTACAGACGCAACGAGCTATTGATAACTTCTTCATCACTGGTAAAACGATGAGTGATTATCCTGAATTTGTGAGAGCAATTGCTTATGTAAAATTAGCAGCAGCTAAAACAAATCATGAATTAGGTTTATTAGATAAATCAATATACGAAGCTATTGTAAAAGCTTGTCAAGCCCTAATAGATGGTGAATTACATGATCAATTTCCTGTAGATATGATTCAAGGTGGAGCTGGAACTTCGGTGAATATGAATGCCAATGAAGTGTTAGCCAACAAAGCATTGGAAATTATGGGATTTGAAAAAGGTGACTATCAAAATTGTTATCCAAATGACCACCTAAACCTTTCTCAATCTACCAATGATGTATACCCTACTAGTGTTAAACTAGCATTGATTAGAATGAATCATACATTAATTGAACATTTAAAACAATTAATAGATGCATTCAGAAATAAAGGAAAAGAATTTAATGATGTAATCAAAATGGGTAGAACACAGCTGCAGGATGCTGTTCCAATGACATTAGGTCAAGAATTTGAAGCTTATGCAGTAACTCTAGAAGAAGAAGTAAGTAGATTAAATAATAATGTGAATCTATTTCTTGAAATCAATATGGGTGGTACTGCGATTGGAACTGGTTTAAATGCACCAGAAGGCTACCCTAAGCTATGTGCTAAGCATTTGGCAGATTTAACGCAAGAAAATTTTGTTTCTGCTGGTAATTTAGTTGAAGCCACGCCAGACACTGGAGCTTTTGTGATCTATTCATCTGCTTTGAAAAGAATGGCTGTAAAGCTTTCTAAAATATGTAATGACCTACGATTATTATCTTCAGGGCCAAGAGCAGGACTTAATGAAATTAATTTACCTAAAATGCAGCCAGGATCGTCTATCATGCCAGGTAAAGTAAATCCTGTAATTCCAGAAGTAGTGAACCAAGTTTGTTTCAAGGTAATCGGAAATGATTTAACGGTTACTTTTGCTTCAGAAGCTGGTCAATTACAGCTCAATGTCATGGAACCAGTTATCACAGCATCCATTATGGAATCTATCCAATTATTAGAGAGAGCTATGGATACATTAAAAGACAAATGTATCAATGGCATTACTGCTAATAAAGAGGTATGTAAAAATATGGTAATGAATAGCATTGGAATTGTAACCGCATTAAACCCATACATAGGTTACAAGAACAGTACTAAAATCGCCAAAGAAGCCTTAGAAACTGGTAAATCTGTATATGATTTGGTAATAGAACAAAATATATTGCCAAAAGAAAAATTAGATGAAATATTAGATCCAAAAAACATGTTAAGTTCACATGATTTTGTAAAATAGAAGAAGAGAATCATTAGGATTCTTGAACGTTTAACTTTTTAAAATAGAACCGTCTCTACCCGAGGCGGTTTTTTTAATTAACATATATTCTAAAGCAGACTTCATGCTATAATCGTCTGATCTTGTTTCGTGCGCTTTGTAATGTATTATAGCTAGAATATGTAGAATCTACAATGAGGTTTACACGGACAATAAGTTTGACAATAGGGCATAAAAAAAGCCTTATTGCGTGTTAGCAATAAGGCTTTAATATAAAGAATGGCGACGACCTACTCTCCCTCTTTCGAAGTACCATCGGCGCTGGCAGGCTTAACTTCTCTGTTCGGAATGGGAAGAGGTGAGCCCTGCCGCTATAATC
>JBPCUN010000129.1:0-16987 GCA_051011115.1 Weeksellaceae bacterium | reverse complement strand
GGGTAGATGGGGTTATGATTGGCCGTGCTGCGATTGGGAGTCCTTGGATTTTTAAAGAAATTAAGCATTTTATAAAAACTGGTGAAAAGATCGAAGAACCGGGCATGCAAGAGCGTGTAGATGCGGTGCGTAAGCATGTACAATGGTCTTGCAAATGGAAGGGTGAAATCACTGGGATTCTAGAAATGCGTAGGCATTATGCGAATTACTTTAAGGGTATAGAAAACTTTAAACCATTTAGAAAGCAATTAGTTTCGTTGATGAATAAGGATGAAATCTACGATACGCTAGATCAAATTTTGGTTGAATATCCAAATTAAAAAAATTCTCTCTCGAAAAACGAAAGAGAATTTTCATGAATGATAAGTGATTTATTTTTTTAATTTCCTTTTTTAAGCACAACCGCATTGGTCATTTTTAATATGGCGTAAGAATCATCGCTCATCTTTGCAGGGACAATTTGTTTTTTACTTTTTCTTAATTTTCGAGCTACTTTTTCTAAAGCTTCTTTAGCTTGTGATTTAAGTTCTTCATCTCCTCTTGCAGATACAATATTAATGATATTTCCTTCCGTATCCACTTTGAATTCTAATTGCACTTTCAGTTCATCTTTGTCTACATCAGGATAAGTTGTATCTAATTCATTCGATATATCTTGCGCTAATTTCATCCCAAAACAATTGGTTAGTTTTCTTCTATCTCCCTTATATTTCTCGCAACCTGGGTAGATAGCCATATAGGTAACTTTGCTTGGAGACACAGGTTTCAAAATATTTTCCTCTTTTAAACCTTCTGCCTTTTCTTTTAATTTTTGGAATGCGTCAGGATCATAAGTGAACTTATTACTCGTTGTTTCAGGTAATTTCACCTTGTCGATTGGTTTTAATATTACCTCATCTTCAGGCAATACATCTGGCACCTCATCAATTAGTGTTAAATCTATTTCAGGCTCTGGTAAAGGTTCTTCGATAACTTCTGTCTTCTCAACTTCAGGCGTTTCATACTCAATCACAATGGCAGATGAATAATCATCACTTATTTCTACTAATTCATTTTCTACTTTCACTATCTCTGATTGGGTTCCAAATATAAACCATACAGTTAAAAGCACAGCGTTTAGCCCTATTAAAAAGAAAATAGTACTTTGGCGTTCTACGGTGGATGTTTTTGATTTCTTTAAATTCATGATTTAGATTTTACAACTAATTAAGCTGAAAGGTTAGAAGATAGGATTAAGTTTAATTAATAAACCATTAACAAAGATAATGCCGATTACTTAAATATTTGATAGTTTAATAAGATTAATGTTGAATTATTACGCATCATAGGAACTTAACTTTACACAATTATTACCTGAACATTCTTTAAGCCTCACATTATTCATATGATTAAATTAATTATGTATCTTTATAGATACTTTTTTATAATTTATGTCTAAAAAGCACTTATATATTATCTTCGGCAGTGTTATAATTGTTGCACTAGCTTTTTATTTTATTCAAAGCAATTTGGTAAGCAAGAAACTAGATGGCTATATTCAAGAAAATTTACCAGAGAACATATCGTTGACTTATGACAACATCAAAAGCAACCTAATCTCTGGAAATGTTACATTAGAGAATGCAACGCTCCACGTGAAAGATCAAGGAGCTAAAATCTATATATCAGAGTTTAAAGCCAAAGGATTTTCATATCAAAAAATCATCACGACAGATACGTTACAATTAGAGAAAGTGTCTTTTGAAAACATGCGTGTTTTTATTGATAAATCTCAAAAGATTCCAGTTCAGAAATCTAATAAGAAAAGTAAAAACACCATTCTAAAACTGAATAAATTAGAATTAGGATTATCTCATCTTGAAGTAAAAGATGAAAATGGTTTGATGAAAGCCAGTATGGATGCTACTCTTTTTAGTTTGAATAATCTAATTATACAAACCGTACCAGCGCAAGACCAAAATTACCTAAAATATAAATTGACTAAAGTGGCTACCGATAGCCTTCATTTACCCTTAAGCGAGTTTCAAACCCTCTCTATAGGTCACTTGGTTATAGATAGCACCTCCCTAGACCTCACAGATACTCAGTTAACGCTAAAAGACAAAGGAATTGATGTCAAATTTAAGAAGCTAGCCTTAGACGGAACTTTGTTAAACAATTTGATAGATAAAGATTCTTTGGTGTTTGAAAATTGTGTTCTAAGCCAAGGAACGATAGAAATTAACAACGCTAAAAAACAAACCAAAGCCACTAAAGATTCCTTGAATCGAGCCAATAAATTTATAGGAATTAAAAACCTGAAAATTGAGGATTCTGATTTCACTTTTTTAAATAAAAAAGGAAAATTAACCCTTGATTTTTCTAAAACGAATGCTCTCTTTTCTGATTTAGAAATATTGACTAATCCAAGTGATTCAGAAAACGCCCTTACTTATAATTTTATTTCTCTAAATGCGGCAGATATAAAATATCCTATGAACATGCATACGCTTACTGCAAAGAATATTAATATCAACAGCAAAGAGATTCTTGTGAATAATTTAGAAATAAACCCCAATTACTCTAGAGAAGTTTTCCAGACTAAGTTAAAAGAAGAAAGGGACATGAACACCCTAAAATTACCTTCTTTAAAAATTATAGACTATGATTATTCTATAGATACTAATTCCCCTTACTTATTGGCTTCACAAGTCATACTCAACGAACCCAATCTTAATGTATATAGAAATAAATACCCTAAAAACCAGACAGGTAGAAAACCGCTATATTCTGAGATGCTTAGAGAGATGAACTTTGAACTAGGAATTAAAAGAATAGATATAGAAAATGGCGAAATTACCTATGAAGAGCAACAATCTTTTAATAGACCCTCGGGTAAATTGCTGTTTGCTGATATCAATGGAAAGGTTCATGACTTATATAATAAAAGACTAGGCAATGACAAGGTAACATTAGATGCTAGCCTTATGTTTATGGGACACGCACCCACGCATGTGCTTTGGAATTTCCATGTTTTGCAACCAGCAGATCAATTTTATTTTGAGGGTGTAATTAATGACCTAAAAGGTAGTTCTTTAGACAATTTTTTAGCGGCAAATATGAAAGCTAAGATTGACGGAACTGTAGAAAAAACCACCTTTCATTTTAGCGGAGCAGATTGGGGCGCTAAGGGCAAAATGGTGATGGACTATGATAATGTAGAAGTAGAAATTTTGAACAACGAACATAAGAAAAAAGGATTTTGGAGTGTTATCGCTAACTTCTTTGTAAAAAGAGAGAAGATTATTGACGATGATTCTTACCAAATTGTACAAGTAGAGAGAGATCAAAAGAAATCTTTTTTCAACCTATTATGGTTGTTCTTGAAACAAGGTTTAAAACAAAATATGGTAAAATTTCAGACCAATGATTCCTCTAAGTAAGTTTAAAAATGCGTTTAAACTTCTTGGGCAATTCACTTTTTACAATGATTGGCTCATGGGTAATTGGATGGTTAAATTTCAATTGTGTGGCATGTAGATATAAACCATAACCTTGATGTTTAAATCCTTCCATATAATGTTTCTGATCTCCCATAATGGGATTACGTAGATATAATAAATGTTTTCTTAATTGATGTGTTCTACCTGTTGCGGGAGATAACTCCACTAAGTTTAAGGCTTCATATTTTTCTGATATTTCAGTCTTGATTACCTTAAACTTTGTCAATGCTTCTTTATCGTCCAATGGTTCTTTAATTACACCTTCCTTCTCTTTAAAAAAACGAAGACAAACAGCATGATAAGTCTTATCTATTTTGTGCTGTTCAAACATTTCATGTAATTCCTGTCTTGTGCTTAGGGATTTGCCAATCACAAGCAATCCACTGGTAGGGTAGTCTAGACGATGTACTGGATGGGGAGAAGTAGCATCTGGCTGCGTGCTCGGTTTTAAGTTTTGTTCTAGTGCATTGGCAATCGTAGCAAATTTATTTCCAGAAACTGAAATTCCCGCAGGCTTTAAAATAACAGCTAAATAATCGTCTTCATACAAGACTTTTAAATTTAATAAATAGGGCTTACTTTTAGGCTTTTCTATTTCTAGCAACTCAATTAAATCACCTTTTTCTACATAATGTGCAGTAGTTGCAGGCCGATGATTGATTAAAACTTGCTTTCTTTTGATTGCCTTTTTTAAAGCTGATTTAGTATTGACTTGTGGAAATAAACCCACACCAAATTCTTGAAAACGCTCTCCGCTTACTACCTTCTTTACAATATGTCTTGCTACAATTTTCATTCTTAAATGAAAGATACATAAATTTGATTAAATGAAAACTGACTTAATCTTTAGACAAGCGACAGCACATGATATTGAATCTATTTGGGAGATTATTCACTTTGCCATTGAATCTAGAAAACAAGACGGAAGCGAGCAATGGCAAGATGGCTATCCTAATAGAACAATTATAGAAAATGACATTCAAAAACGTTATGGCTATGTTTTAGCTCAAAATCAAGAAATTTTATTCTATGCCGCTTTGATTGGAGATAAAGAACCCGCCTATGAAGCCATGGAAGAAGCTTGGCTCACAAGCAATCAGACTTATGCTGTCATTCATCGGGTAGCAGCATCTCCCAAAGCAGCCGGGAAAGGACTATCTAAAATTATGATGGATTTTTTGGAGAATGAAGCGAAAGAAAATGGGTATAAATCCATTCGCATAGATACCAATTATGATAATCATGCGATGCTTAAAATTCTTGAAAATAGAGGCTACAGCTATTGCGGTACTGTTTATTTTCGTGGAAGTGCGCGCAAAGCATTTGAGAAATTAATAATTTTAGATTAAACAAATCCTCCTTATCTTTAAGGTAAATTTAAATGTCATGACCATACAAGAACTAAAAGCACAATTAACGTTACCCGCCATTGTTTCACCTATGTTTTTAGTGAGTGGAACTAAACTTGTCATTGAATCTTGTAAAAATGGTCTTCTTGGAACCTTTCCTTCATTAAATGGTAGAAGTGAAGAGGGTTTTGAAAACATGCTGAAAGAAATTACGAACGCTTTAAATCAATTTGCAGAAGACAACGATACAACGCCTCCACCTTTTGGGGTAAACCTTATCGTGAATAAAACAAATCCAAGACTCATGTCTGACTTGCAATTATGCATTCAATATAAAGTGCCAGTAGTAATTACTTCATTAGGTGCGGTAAAGGACGTGGTAGATGCTGTGCATAATTATGGCGGATTAGTCTTCCATGATGTAATAAAAAAACGCCATGCAGAAAAGGCTGCAGAGGCTGGCGTTGACGGAATCATTGCTGTAAGTGCTGGGGCAGGTGGACATGCAGGAACAGCCAATCCATTTGCTTTGGTAGAAGAAATTAAATCCTTTTACAATGGTGCCATCATACTCGCTGGTGCTATTTCTCATGGGAAAGATATTGCAGCAGCCCTTACGATGGGAGCGGACTTCGCCTATATGGGAACTCGATTTATCGCTACCCAAGAAAGTTTAGCCTCAGAAGATTATAAAAAGATGTTGACTCAATCAGAAATTAAAGACATCATCTATACAGACGGTGTTTCTGGAGTCAATGCCAACTTTTTACTTCCTAGCATCCAACGATCAGGCATTCAATTAGACTCTGAAAAAGAAGAAGATTTCTCTGAATTAACGGGTAGCAATGCTAAAGCTTGGAAGGATGTTTGGTCTGCGGGGCACGGTGTAACCGCCATTGATAAAATTCAGACCACTAAGGAATTAATTGATTCTTTAAAAACAGAATATAGAGCGGCTTTAGAGAAAAATGTCGCCTTATTGAAAAATCTTATGTAATCAGAAAACTATATTTTAGTTTCAGCTTTTAAGCTATCAAAAAGTCTTTTATATGCTTTAATCATCATTTTCTTGTCACTAGGAGAAAAGTCAATCAGTTCTCTATCTTCCATTTTCAGTACAGCTTTACAAGAACGATCAAAGATAATTTTAGCTTGATTCAAATCATAGATCTTGATGTTAGCATAATGAACTTTTTTATGCACGCTCCTAATATAATCATCGTCCTCGTTTGTCCGTTCAAAGGGAGCTAGCTGTTCATTATAACGAACCTCTACTCCCCTTCTAACTTTTACCAAAATGATATAATCTACTTCAGAAGCCTCGGCTAATTGTTCTAACGTTTCTTTATCAAAATCATTTGAATCTAAAGATTTATCAATTAAAAGCAGATCATCCAATTGAGCATCTATCAATCGACCGCCTAGTAAATTACCAAATCCTTCATGTACTTCTTCATCAATCTTTGCTGCAACCTCAAAAGGTGCTTCTACTTCATAAACAGCCCAAGTGCCTTGCGACATATCGACCCAAGGATGTGGATATGGTTGATACAGCGTATAATCTGCCGTTGTCCAAGAAGGCATTAAAACACTACACGAATTCACTAAAATTGATAAAGCGAGTAGTGTAAAAATTCTGCCAAAAACAATAAGTGTCTTATTCAATTATAAATTTTTTAATGTCTCTACTAGCGTTCCTTGAGGCAAGATTTCCTGCTCACCGGTTTTCATATTTTTTAATGAAAGTGTTTCACTTTTAATTTCCTCTGTCCCTATGGTCACTACATGAGTGAAACCCCCTCTATCTGCATATTTGAATTGCTTTTTCATCTTTGCATCTTCTGGATACATTTCTGCTAATATTCCATTTTGTCGAAGTTTTCTTACCACCTTCATAGAGGCTGACGCTTCTTGCAATCCGAAATTCACAAATAAAACCTTTAATTTATCTTGTTTCTCATCTGGAAATAGTCCTAACTCTTCTAGCACCAAATAAATCCTATCTAGACCAAAGGAAATTCCAACGCCAGGCATATCTTTTAACCCGAATATTCCTGTTAAGTCATTGTATCTACCTCCACCACCGATAGAACCCATGTATACATTTTTAGCTTTCACCTCTAATATCGCGCCAGTATAATAATCTAGCCCTCTCGCTAAAGTTAAGTTCAATACAAGTGCTGCAGATGCTAACTCTCCTAAATGCATTGCAATAAACGCAAGTTCTTCTATCCCTTCTTTACCAATTTCAGAGCTTTCTAAAATAGGTCTTAAAGCGTCTAATTGCGATGTAAAATCACCAGAAATATCAAAAATTGGAGAAAGCTTCTCTATGGCTGCAGGAGAAATACCTTTTTGCTGCATTTCCTCTATCACTTTATCTTTACCAATTTTATCTAACTTATCTAGGGCTACCGTAAAGTCTATCAATTTATCTTGAATTTCTGCCACTTCTGCTAATCCACTTAAGACCTTTCTATTGTTTAAATGAATTTCGACAGGAACCTTTAGTTCTGTAAAAGCTGCATCGTATAATTGAATCAACTCTACTTCTTGCCACAACGAAGTACTTCCAACAACGTCTGCATCACATTGATAAAATTCTCTAAACCTTCCTTTTTGTGGACGATCTGCACGCCAAACAGGCTGAATTTGATAACGCTTAAACGGTAAGTTCAATTCGTGTTGGTGTTGTACTACATACCTTGCAAACGGCACTGTAAGGTCATAACGCAATGCTTTATCTGAAACTTTGGAGGTCACCGTAGCAGGATTCGTCTCCAAATCTTCTGCTTTTACTTTCTTCAAAAAATCACCAGAGTTCAATATTTTGAAAATCAAGCGATCTCCTTCTTCACCATATTTACCGGTTAAGGTAGAGAGATTCTCAAAAGAAGGAGTTTCTATTGGCCGAAAACCAAACAGATGAAAATGTTTCTTCAATACAGCAATGATGTATTCTCTTTTCTCAACTTCCTCTGGCGTAAAATCTCTGGTCCCTTTTGGTAAAGATGGTTTTTGCATAATATAATTTATCTATAACAAAGATAATTAAAGGGAATGGGCTATTAAAATGAGATAATTATAATTTTCAAATAACCTTTCACGCAAAGATTGATTTAAAAGTCTTTATACCAATTAAAATATGATAATTCTGAAATAAACTTAACATGACAAGCGCATAAAAAAACCCTTAGAGTAATTAACTCCAAGGATTTTCATTCACTAAAAATCTTAATATATCAATTTTAAATAACTTCTTTTTTAGGCGTTTGTTTTAAGATTTCTAAGAAATATTTCCAAAATTTCTGCGTAGAAGAAATGCTTGCTCTCTCATCTGGTGAATGCGCTCCTAAAATTGTAGGCCCAAATGAAATCATATCTAAACCATGAATTCTTTCTCCTAAAAGTCCACATTCTAGCCCTGCGTGACATGCAGCTACATTAGGTTCCTCTTGGAACATTTCTTTATATAGATTTTCTAAAACTTTCAAGATTTCAGAATCTCTATTAGGTTGCCAACCTGGATAAGATCCTGCAAATTCTGTTGTGAAACCAGCCTTATCAAATGCGTCCTTCAACTTATTAGCAACTTCCATTTTAGAATCTTCTACACTACTTCTAGTCAAATTCTGCACTTCTGCTTTTCCGTCTTTTATAAGTACTCGCGCCACATTGTTTGAAGCCTCCACTAAATCAGGAATCTCTGCGCTCATTTTATAGACACCATTATGTAGTTCATTCAATAACGCAGTAAACTCTTGGCTATCTTTCAAGCTTAAAGCCTTTTCAGGTGCTCCAACTTCTGCATCTATCAGCACCATCGTATTAGGCTCTATGTCTTTAAAGTCTTCTTTGATTGACCAAGCAGCTTTCTCAATCTCTCTTTGAACTTCTGCTACATCGCCATTCTCAATCACAACCATCGCATATGCTTCTCTTGGGATAGCGTTACGCAATCCTCCACCATCAACTTCTGCAATTCTATAATCAGCAGAAATAGAATCGATTAATTGAGCTAATATTTTATTAGAATTTCCTAGTCCTTTATGAATTTCCATTCCACTGTGTCCTCCATTCAAACCTTTTACAGTGATTTTGATACCATAAGTATCACTGTCCTTCACATCCTCTAAATCATATGTTCTTGTCGCACTCACATCTACTCCGCCAGCACAACCGATGCCTATTTCATCATCCTCTTCGGTGTCTAGGTTTAATAATATTTTTCCTTCTAATAAATCACCCTGTAGGTTTTGAGCTCCTGTCATTCCAGTTTCTTCATCTATGGTAAACAAGGCCTCTACAGCTGGATGTGGTATATCATCGGAAGCTAAAACCGTCATAATTGCAGCAACTCCTAAACCATTATCAGCGCCTAGGGTAGTTCCTTTAGCTTTCACCCAATCACCTTCTACCTTCATCTCAATTCCCTGCGTATTGAAATCAAAATCAGTTTCATTATTTTTTTGGTGAACCATATCTAGGTGAGACTGAAGAATCACAGTTTTTCTATCTTCCATGCCCGGGCTAGCAGGTTTTTTAATGATCACATTCCCGATTTCATCTTCTAGTGTTTCGAACCCAAGAGATTTTCCAAAATCCACCATAAATTGGCGTACTTTTTCTTCTTTTTTAGAGGCTCTAGGGACAGCATTTAAATCAGCAAAATGATTCCACACTGCTTTAGGTTCCAGGTTTCTAATTTCTTCGTTCATATAATGTGGTGTTTTATTATCAAGTATTTTATTTCATCTTTAGTACGATTCTAAAAGTTAAGAATCTACCTTATACGAATATAGTGAAGTATCGGCAAAATTCAATCCAAATGTTAATAAATGTCTAGATGGACTTTATTTCTAAAACAAAAAAACCACCTCCTGCGAAATGGTTTTACTTCAAAATGATTAAAAAGGTGGAGAATACGGGATTCGAACCCGTGACCTCTACACTGCCAGTGTAGCGCGCTAGCCAACTGCGCCAATCCCCCAATATTCATTTAAAATTCAAATGACATTATTTAATTTAATACTATCCTTCAAATGAGCGAACTGCAGATAATGTTCTGTCTAATTCACGATCACCAACGGCTAAACTAATAAACCAGGTTTCAAATGAACTTGGCGGTAAATATACGCCATTATCTAATAAATGATGATAGAACCTATTAAAGGTTTCATTATGAGCTATTTTAGCTGTCTCAAAATCCACGACTTCCTTTTCTGTGAAGAAGACAGAATACATAGAACCTATTTGATTATAGGTATGTACGATTCCCTTTTCGCTCAAAATGTTATGTATATCTTCTGCTAACTTTTTAGTTGTTTTTTCTAATTGTGCAAATGGATTGTCTAAAGCAGCTAAAGCCTCTAAAGTAGTAATCCCAGCTCGCATCGCTAGTGGATTTCCACTTAAGGTTCCCGCTTGATAAACTGGCCCATTAGGCGCCAGATAATCCATAATCTCTTTTCTACCAGCAAAAGCACCTACGGGCAGTCCTCCCCCAATTACTTTACCAAAAGTAACAATATCGGCTTTTACATTCAATAGATCTTGCGCTCCGCCCATGGCTAAACGAAAACCTGTCATCACTTCATCGATAATCAATAAAGCACCATGCTGTTCACATAGTTCTTTTAATTCTTGCAAAAAGTTTCCTTTGGGTGGAATACAACCCATATTACCTGCTACTGGTTCTAAAATCACGGTAGCAATCTGATCTGGATTATTATCAAATAAAACTTTGACACTTTCTATGTCGTTATAATTTGCCATCAAGGTATCCTTAGCCGTACCTTGCGTAACGCCAGGAGAATTTGGTTCCCCAAAAGTAGCTGCACCACTCCCTGCTTGTATCAAAAATGAATCTGAATGTCCATGATAACAGCCTGCGAATTTGATTATTTTTTCTCTTCCTGTATAACCTCTAGCTAAACGCACAGCACTCATACAAGCCTCTGTACCAGAGTTTACAAATCGTACCATATCCACATTGGGCACCGCATTTACTACAAATTCTGCAATTTGTGTTTCTAATTCTGTTGGCGTACCGTAAGATGTTCCTTTTTTAACCTGCTCAAGCAAGGCTTCCGTAACCTCTTCATGGGCATGCCCTAAAATCATAGGACCCCAAGAATTGATGTAATCTACATAATCATTACCATCTGCATCATAAATATATGCGCCTTTTGCTTTTTCTATAAAAACAGGGGTTCCTCCGACAGATTTAAAGGCTCTTACGGGTGAATTGACACCACCAGGTAATACTTTCTGTGCCGCTTGGAATAAGGCACTACTTCTTTGGTATCTCATAATTTAGTTTCTTGGTTTTCTACCTCGCAGGTATAATGTTTCGCCTGCTTTAGGTTCGTATCCTTCTTTTACTCTATTTCTTCTGTATAATTGTTTTAATTTAATTCCTGTCTTTTGAGCAATAAAATACATGCTTTCACCTTGTTGTACAGTGTAATATTTTTTAGCCCCTCTATTCTTTTTACGCGCAAAAAACAAGTATTGATTGGCTTGTAAATCTTCTGGCCTATCCAATTCATTATAATGCATCAAACGATCTATACTAATATCATAATTTTCAGAAATCTTCTTTAATGTTTCACCAGGAAACACCTCTATATATTCTCTACCAATCGGATGTCTTTGAATCCTTGCTCTAGGATTAATCTCCCGCGTTGGCACTACAATCGTTTTTGTTTTTGGCTCTTCTTTTACTTCAGTAGCTGCAAGTGATATAGGCTCTTTCTTATTCTTATTAACAATTGGTTTAGTTTTCTTCTTTTCAGGTTTGTTCTGGCTAGCAATTAAAACCTCTTCTTTGAAGTTAGGATCTACAATTTTACGATCTACAGGCCCATATAGCGCAACAACCTTATCATAGACATCGGTACTACGTACTTGGTCAAATTCATGCAGATTATACTTCTCTATTTTATTGATTAAAATATAAGCATATCTTGGATTGGTAGCATATCCTGCCTTCTTGAGGCCATGTGCCCAACCTTTATAATCCTTCATGTTTAGATCAAAAAGACGCTTGTAATAGGGTCTTTCTACCAAAAACCTAGAGTGATCACGATAGCTTTCCTTAACAGATTTATATTTTCTAAAACACTCCCCGATAGCATCATCATCGTGATAGATGGTTTCTCCTGTCCATTCTTTTTTACATTTTATCCCAAAATGATTATTTGCCTTTTCTGCCAAGCGTGATTGTCCCCCTCCAGTTTCTAACATACCTTGTGCTAGGGTAATACTCGCAGGAACTTTATATTGTTCCATCTCTTGGACAGCCATCAGTGCATACTTCTGTATGTACTCAACTTCTCTAGCATCTTGGGCATTGGTAATAGTGGTTATTAATAAAAATACCCAAATCAAATTCTTCATATATTATTTACTTTTATTTGTTTATCATTCATCTCATTAAACCCTCTGATACCTTGTAACCCTCCAGTATGTATAGCTAAAACACGAGAACCGTTAGGAAAATAACCTTCTTTGATCATTGTTGTGATTCCGTATAACATCTTGGCATTATAGATAGGATCAAGAGGAATTTGAAATTTATGATAAAAATCGTTTACAAACATAATTAATTCAGCAGAGAATTTAGCGTATCCACCAAAGTGATATGCGTTAATAAAATCATAATTCATTTTTGGGGTAAACTGAGCAATCTCTTTTTTAAGAAAATTCGCATTTTTTAATGCTGGAAACCCTAAAATTGTCTGATTCAATTGCGAAGAACGTATGACGCCAGCAATTGTACCTGCTGTCCCAACGGGCAAGCAGATATAATCATAATATTTAGTTCTTTCATCTAAAATTTCTTCGCAACCTTTTACAGCTAAATCATTAGTTCCCCCTTCTGGTAAAATATAAGCATTAGGATGCTTTAATCTAAGTTGGGTTAAAAAAGATTCGTCATTTTTTTCTCTGTATAAACTTCTATTGATAAATTGAAAGTCCATACCAAATGTCTTAGCCTCCCATAGGGTAACGTTCAGTGGTTTTTCTGCTAACTCTTCTCCTCTAATATAACCAATGGTTTTAAACCCAAAAGCTTTACCCGCCGCCGCTGTTGCATGAATGTGATTAGAAAATGCACCCCCAAAGGTGAGTAAAGTGTCACAACCCATTTCTTTAGCCTTTATTAAATTATACTTGAGCTTTCTGAACTTATTTCCTTGAATCAACGGATGGTTTAAATCTTCTCTTAACATATCCAACTGCACAGATTCTTGATGAATAAGAGGTTCTATTGGGCAGGTTGGAATTTGAATAGATTGAGATTTAGAAGACATAGCGTATTAAACGTGATTCTATTTTAATGACGTAAAAATAGCATATTTATTGTTGATTGATCGATGTATTATGAGCGTACGTCATCCTCTAACTCATCATTCACAACTTTTTCCATAAAATCCTTTAAAACCTTCATATGCCTTTTTGCCATGCGTCTACCAATTAATGCAGCCATGTAGGTTCCGAGTATTATGGCTAGACCAATCCATGCCCAAATAATCAAATTAGACGCTACATTTAGCCGTAACTGCACAAACCAAATCATTGCAAAAAAGCCAAAAATGGTTCCTCCTAAGGTGTACAAAAATATGAAGAAAGTCCAAATAGCTGGTTTTGGCCCAAATAACCCTCTGATATAAGTAATATCCTTAGATACCTCATCCACCTCTGTTCTGATTTGTAACTGAGGAGTCCAAAATTTGTCCTTTTCATTTCTCAAGTAGATAACAGATAATTCATCACCAATGTACCCTCCAAGTACTGTTTTTTGAAGATGAAACTGTCTGGCTAACCGCATTTTGATTTCTTCTCGACTCAAGTTGGTTTTAATTTTAAACCTCGGCCGATTTCGAATGGTATGTAAATCTATTTCTCTAGACATGGGTTCTATATAGATATCACTTTAAAGATAGTGAATATTAGATTATTTATACAAAATAATATGATCTTCGTAAAACTGAGAAACAACTGAATCCTAAAAAAGTTTTTACCTTCGCATCAAAAGCTATCTTATGTCTCATAAAGAACAACATAGATTACACGATTTAGATATTAACTTGATTGAAATGACCTTGGATATTACCAAGCATGTAATCAGTAGAATTACAGAAAAAGATCCGAAATTAGGCTATTTTCAATCAGAAGAAGATTTAAAAAAATTAACTGGAGAGACCATTACAGAAGATGGGATCACTGGAGAAAAAGCCTTTGATATTTGGAAGAATATTCTGGCGCCAGCTTCTGCGGCTATTGATCATCCAAGGCATTTGGCATTTGTACCAGCTGCACCATCTCGTGCTGCTGTAATGTTTGATCTTGTGGCTTCCGCATCTTGTATTCATGGAGCTTATTGGATGGAAGGTGCTGGAGGTATTTTTGCAGAAAACCAAGCCATGGAATGGCTCGTATCACTGACGGGAATGCCAACAGGTGCTTTTGGCGTATTTACTAGTGGAGGGACGGCTGCCAACCTTTCCGCCATTGTTACCGCTAGAGAATATTGGAGGAGTAAAGACCCTGAAAATGAATTAAAAAAAGGATTAATTATAACTTCTATTGGAGCACATTCTTCTATCAAGGCTATGGCGAAAGTTACAGATGCAGAGGTAATGTTGATAGATTCTGAAGAAAAAATGTTGGGTACAGAGCTACAAGATAAGATTGATTCTCTAGATGAGGAAACAAGAAGTAGATTATTTGCTGTCGTAGCAACGGGTGGAACAACCAATGCAGGAATCATAGATGAGTTGGACGAGATTGCTGATGTATGTAAAAAAGAATCGGTTTGGTTTCATGTGGATGCTGCTTATGGTGGAGGTGCTTTAGTTTCGCCAAAATCAAGACCTTTATTTAACGGAATAGAAAAAGCGGATAGTGTTACCATAGATCCACACAAATGGTTGTTCTCTCCATATGATTGCGGAGCAGTAATTTACAAAGAACCAGCTTTGGCTAAAAAAGCCCACGCACAGGAAGGCTCGTATTTAGAAATATTTAAAGATGCAGGAGCTAATGGATTTAATCCTTCAGAATACCAAATACAGTTAACCCGTAGAGTTAGAGGGTTGCCTCTATGGTTTTCACTCGCGATGCACGGAACTAAAATGTATGAACAAGCCGTGGAACGTGGAATGGAACTGGCACAAATTGCAGGGAAAATGATTGAAGCTCATCCAAACCTAGAATTGGTAAGAGAACCAAGTTTAAGCTGTGTTTTATATAGAAGAAAAGATTGGCAACCAGAAGACTACAGACATTGGACATACGAGAATCATAAAGCTGGTTTTGCACTTGTCACTCCAACTAAGTATAAGCATAAGGATGGTAGTTTTGAAACTTGTGCTCGTTTCTGTTTCATCAATCCTGATACTACTGAACAAGATATTCAAGACATCCTAGACACCATGTAAATAATAATCATTCATGCGTTCTACAATCTCATAAGCTGCAGGACAAATTTTAGTATTTTGAATGGTTAAATTATTTATTTGATACAATTTACGCCTATCGGTATGTGGAAATTCTGCACATGCCTTTGGGCGTACTTTATATATAAGGCAATAATTATCTGGAGCTAAAAACGGACATGGAAGCTCATTTAACACCCAATCATTGTCTTCGTCCTTGTGTAAATATTGATCAATAAATTGACTCGGCTTCAATTTTAGATGAGAAGCAATTCGTTCTATATCTTTCTCTGTAAATAATGGTCCTGTGGTCTTGCAACAATTCGCACAGTTCAGACAGTCAATTTGCTCGAATACTTCTTCATGAAAGCCTCGTGCTACTTGATCTAGATCTTTAGGTTTCTTTTTCTTTAGCCAATTAAGGAATGTTCTGTGCTGGCTATCCCTAGCCAATGCCATTTGTTTATATGCTTCAATCGAGTTATTCATCCAACTGCAATAAGGGTTGATACCTGTATTTTCTAAAAATTTGTGCTAAGGTAAAAACATCTTTCTCACAATAAGTCTTAATTCTCTCTAAATCTTTTTCTTTATAATATACACTAGACACCATGCTCCCATCAATATCATCTTTTGGGGTAGGAATTCCAAAAATATGCGCCAAGAGATTTAGAGAGGTGTAATGCTTATAATCACCAAATCTCCATAGTTCCATGGTATCTAAATGTGGAATCTCCCATGGTTTTTTACCATATAACTGCAATGATGGTGGCAGTTGTATTTGGTGTATCATCATTCTTCTTGCTAGATAGGGAAAATCAAATTCCTTTCCGTTGTGTGCACATAAAATACTTTGTGGGCTAGCATAATACTCATTCAATAACGCGCTAAAATCTTCTAAAAGTTTCAATTCATTATGCCCGAAGTAACTCTTGATCCTGATTTTGTCATCTTTAATAATAAAGCCTACAGAAATACAGACGATTTTACCAAATTCAGCCCAAATTCCTGCATTAGATTCATACAATTCTTTTACTTCAATAGCTTCTTTTTCTCTGCGATACGTAGTCTTTTTATAAAATAAATCTTGTAGTTCTGGGTCCACATCTTCCCATTTCTCTACCTGTGGCACTGTCTCAATATCTAAAAATAATATTTTATGTTCATTGATGGCTTGCAACATTTCTAATTGTTTTTTAAAGTTTGATTCATTTTTAATACCTCTTCTACAAAATAATAAATATCTGTTCCCGCCTCTTGCAATATACCTTTGTTTAAAACTCTTTTATCCTTTTTCTTACCTAACCGCACAATCACTAAATTCTCTTCAGGAATCACTATGGTTCTTTGTCCTAAATGCCCTAATAACGCATAAAAGGATGGTTGATGCTCATAATCTGTCCAAATTGAATAACCATATCGTGCTGGTTCATCTGAACCAAACGCCTCTAAATTCGGTTTTACCATCATTTCAACATGCGTAGAATCCATGAGTTGATTACCATTCCATGAGCCTTGATTTAATAATAATTGACCAATTTTAGCAAAGTCTCTGGCTGTGGCATTTACACAACAGTATGCTTTTTCCATTTTACCGTTTCCATCTAATGACCACAAACCATCTTGTTCCATACCTAATGGTTTCCAGAAATATGTGGTCATAAGCTGGGTTAAATTTTCACCCGTGGCTCTTTCTACTACAATGGCCAGT
>JBPCUN010000128.1:0-7902 GCA_051011115.1 Weeksellaceae bacterium | reverse complement strand
AACGGATAAACCTATTCTATATTATCCATTAGATTCTTGGTTTATCAAGATTTCTGATAAAAGAGAACGATTGGTAGAGTTAAACAAAACCATCAATTGGAAACCAGAATCTACAGGAACTGGTAGATTTGGAAACTGGCTAGCTGATGCTAAAGATTGGAATTTATCGAGATCTAGATACTGGGGAATTCCTTTACCTATTTGGAGAACAGAAGATGGAAAAGAAGAAATCATCATTGGTTCTGTAGAAGAATTAATGAATGAGATTCAAAAATCTATTGACAATGGTTTCATGGACAAAAATCCATTTGAAGGCTTTGTACCGAATGATTTTTCTGAGGAGAATTATGCTAAAATCGATCTTCATAAGAACATCGTAGATGATATAACTTTGGTTTCTGAAAGTGGAAAACCAATGAAACGTGAATCTGATTTAATAGATGTTTGGTTTGACTCTGGCGCCATGCCTTATGCACAATGGCATTATCCCTTTGAAAATGCAGAAAATATAGAGAACCTAGTTCCTGCAGATTTTATTGCAGAAGGAGTGGATCAAACAAGAGGTTGGTTTTATACACTGCATGCCATTAGCACCTTGGTATTTGACCATGTGGCTTATAAGAATGTGGTTTCTAATGGACTTGTATTAGATAAAAATGGACAGAAAATGTCTAAACGTCTTGGGAATGCTGTGGATCCATTTACAACCATAGAAACTTATGGCCCAGACGCTACACGTTGGTATATGATCTCTAACGCACAACCTTGGGAAAACCTGAAATTTGATTTAAATGGAATAGAGGAAATTAAAAGAAAGTTCTTCGGGACACTTTATAACACCTATTCCTTCTTTTCTTTATATGCCAACGTTGATAATTTTACCCATAAAGAGGAGATAATTCCTGTAGTAGATAGACCAGAATTAGATCGATGGATTTTATCTGAGCTTCATTCATTAATTAAAACAGTAGATGAATTTTATGCTACTTACGAGCCGACCAAGGCTGCTAGAGCCATTCAAGAATTTGTTGGAGATAACTTAAGTAATTGGTACATCCGATTAAATAGAAGACGTTTTTGGAAGGGGGAATATTCTGCAGATAAAATTTCTGCTTATCAAACTTTGTATGAAGTATTGAAGAATGTGGCTATTCTTGCAGCACCTATAGCGCCATTTTATATGGATAGGCTATACCGTGATGTGACTTCTGTAGAAGGAAATACTAATTCTGTACACATTGCAGATTTCCCACAATATAAAGCGGATTTAATTGATACAGAATTACAAGAAACAACGCACTTAGCACAACGTGCGACAAGTATGCTATTTTCTTTACGTAAACAGGCAGATTTAAAAGTAAGACAGCCGCTACAAAAAATCTTGATTCCTGCGTTGAATGAAACCATGCGTTCCAGATTAGAACGAATCAGCGACTTGCTGAAAAACGAAGTCAATGTAAAAGAAGTTAGGATTATTTCTAATGAAGAGGCTTCAGATATATTGGTGAAACAAGTAAAACCAAACTTTAAAAATCTAGGCCCTAAATTTGGGAAAGATATGAAAAGTGCTGCTACCATCATTACACAGATGAGTAACGCAGACATCAATAAATTGGAGCAAGAGGGTACATTTGAAATAGAAGTAAATGGAAATAAACATTTATTGGCTATAGAAGATTTTGAAATCATTACTAAAGATATTCAGGGTTGGGTGGTAGCTGTGGATGGTAATTTGACCGTGGCTTTAGATACCGAGTTAAATGATGAATTAATCAATGAAGGAATTGCAAGAGAATTGGTAAATCGAATTCAGAATATTAGAAAGAATTCTGGTTTAGAGGTGACCGATAAAATTAAAATCAGTCTAGAACAAAATGATCAATTAGAAAAAGCAACCCTAGAAAATAAAGATTATATTACCACAGAAACTTTAACCACTCATATTCAATTTTTACCTTCAATTGATAGCGAAAATGTCATAGAAATTGACGATATTGTAGTAAGCGTATTAATTCAAAAAGATTAAAATTATGGCTGATAAAAATAGGTATTCAGAAGAAGAATTACAGGAGTTTCGTGAGATTATAGAAAAGAAAATCGAACAAGCAGAACATGATTTAAAGAGCATTCGAGAAAATTTTCTAAATAATCAATCTAATGGTACAGATGACACCTCTCCTACTTTTAAGGCTTTTGAAGAGGGTTCAGAAACTATGAGTAAGGAACAGAATGCTCAATTGGCTGCACGTCAAGAAAAATTCTTAAGAGACCTTAGACATGCGTTAAAAAGAATAGATAATAAAACTTATGGTATCTGTAGAGTGACAGGTAAGCTAATTGGTAAAGAACGCCTGAAATTAGTACCACATGCGACCTTAAGTATTGAAGCGAAAAATAAGCAATAATATATTTTGTAAATCTTACAATCTAACCTAAACCGATATAGTTAAATATGAACTATAATGGTATAGGATAGATTGACTTTTAAGATTAAATTTGATAATTAAAATTTGAGGATTGAAGAAAGTAACCATTATTACCATCATCATTGTATTGATAGATCAGCTATCTAAGTTTTATATAAAAACTCATTTTGAGTTAGGTGAAAGCGTAACTGTATTTTCGGATTGGTTCCAGTTGGTCTTTGTAGAAAACCCAGGAATGGCATACGGAATGCATTGGGGTGGCGTTTGGGGCAAAATTGCATTAGCTGTCTTCCGTTGGGTATTGATTGCTGCTGGAATTTGGTACATCTATAACAATCAAAAAAAATTTACTTCAAAATAGTTCTATATTGCCATGGGATTAATTCTAGCAGGAGCAATTGGTAATGTAATTGATAGTACATTTTATGGTTTAATATTCGACACTGGAACAACATGGAATCATGACCTTCAGGCATGGAATCGCTATTATGATGGCATCTCCAAAGCTAACTTTGAAGGTTATGCCCCTCTATTTCAAGGATGTGTGGTAGACATGTTACATTTCCCATTATTCCAGTATGAATGGCCTTCTTGGATTCCTGTCGTTGGTGGAAAGTCAGGTACTTTTTTTGCACCCGTTTTTAACATTGCGGACAGTGCTATCACCGTAGGTGGTGCTATTCTTTTATTATTTAAAGATAAAGTATTTGCTGTGCATAATAATCATAGTTTATAGATTCTAAAGAAGTCCGAATTCGTTAATTTTGTAGAAATTTATAATAAAAACAACAAGCTTTATGAGAGTTTTAACTGGAGTACAAAGCACGGGGACACCTCATCTAGGTAATATTTTAGGAGCCATCAAACCGGCCATAGATTTAAGTAATCAAGCAGGGAATGAAAGCTTTTTATTTATTGCAGATTTACATTCTCTTACCCAAATTAAAGATGCAGACACCTTAAGAAACAACACTTACCAGACAGCGGCAGCTTGGCTAGCATTGGGATTAGATCCAGAGAAAACCGTTTTTTATAGACAATCAGATATTCCTCAAGTTACAGAATTGACTTGGTATCTTTTAAATTATTTTCCTTATCAGAGACTTACGCTTGCTCATTCCTTCAAGGACAAGGCAGATCGTCTAGATGATGTAAATGGTGGTCTATTCACCTACCCCATTTTGATGGCCGCAGACATTCTAATTTATGATGCAGAAGTTGTTCCGGTAGGTAAAGACCAAATGCAACACATAGAAATCACTAGAGATGTGGCCTCTAGATTTAATCATTTAATGGGAGAAACTTTTGTAATACCAGAAGGAAAAACGCAAGAAAATACCATGTATATTCCTGGTACTGATGGCAAAAAAATGTCTAAGTCTGGAAATAATTTCATCAATATATTTTTACCTAAAAAGCAACTTAGAAAGCAAGTAATGAGTATCGAAACAGATTCTACAGCACTAGAAGAACCAAAAGATTGGTCTACTTGTAATGTCTTTGCTTTATATGCTACAATGGCAGATAGTGATGCTATAGAAGAAATGAAAGGAAATTATGAACGTGGTGGATACGGTTATGGACATGCCAAACAAGCACTTTTTGATCTTATAATGGAGCAGTTTAGCGAAGCTCGTGAAAAATTTGATTATCTCATTTCAAATAAATCAGAGATAGATGATGCATTAAACATAGGTGCAGAAAAAGCAACTATAATAGCTAACGGTACATTAAAAAGAGTTAGAGAAAAACTAGGGTACAAGATTTAAGATTCTTGCTGTCTTATTTTTAAAATAGGATATTTTACTAACATTTCATCCCATAATTTAGGGTTTAATAATCTTGCTCTGTGCAATGTTGTTGAACCTTTTTTATTTCTATTCAATAAATACTCACAACAGCTAATTTGATAGTAAAGTTCTGCTCTCTCAAACCTTCTAAGACCTCTCTGTGCAACGCCTATTGCTTTCTGATACTCCCCTAGTAAAATCAGTAATTCTGTATAACCGAACCAATTAAGGAAATGATTAGGTTCCCTGTCTACAATCTTTTCATATGACAACTCAGCTTCTTCATAATACCCTGCTTGAATAGATAAAAACGCAAGACGTTTAAGATAATTTACATTGCTACTATCTAAATCTACTGCTCTTTTCAGGTAGTGGATAGCTTCATCATAACTAGCTAACTTTTCATAAATTTCAGAAGCCTCAGACCACGCTTTATCTAATTGTGGATCTTCATGTATAGATAGATGTAGTGCATTCAATGCCTTGGATGACTGTCCTTGTTTTATATAACACCGGGCAATCTTCAAATGTGAATAAGCAGCCGTATCATCACATTCAATTGCTTCTTCATAAGTTTCAATGGCCTTGTCATATTGTTCTAATTTCTCATAGCAAGCTGCCACTTGATATAGGCTACTGATACTTTTAGGATTAATACACACGGCATAATCAAAAGCTTCTAAGGCACTATGATAGTCCTTGAAATGTAAGTGTTGCAACCCCAATTGAAACCAAGCATTTTCTGAATAAGGACGTAAATCAATATACTGTTTCAGGAAATTAATAGCTTCTTTATGCTGATGAATATCATCAAAACATTGGATGCAAGAGTAAAAAGCTAAATCATCATCTAAATCTAGCTCCAATGCAGTTTTAAAATGGAACAAAGCTTTTCCAATATAACCAATTGCCATATATTCTCCGCCAAGACAATGGTGTATATAGTCTTCTTCTACCTCAAAGGTTAGAGCCTGTTCATAAAAATAAATCGCTCGTTTCTGTTGACTCTTTAAGGACCAATACCTCGCCTGAGCAATGATAAAATCTAATTCATTTTTAGCAGGCTCCTTCAGCTCTGCAATTAACTCACTAGCTAAATGTAATTCTTCAATTTCTATGTAATACTCTAGAACTTTGACCTTTAAACTAACACTCTCTGGGTGCAGTTCAATGGCGTATTCTATTGCTTTTTGCGCAAAAGGTAAATCTCCTACATCCAAATAGTATGAGATAATTTCTGTAAACTCTTCGGTATCAAAATAATAATATTCATTTTCTTCTAACATTTCCTCAAACCGAGTAATGAGCTCATTATTCAACCACTCTTCATCCATAAGTTAAAATTAGTGTATGTTTCGTTACAAAACATGTTTTAACCAAAACTTTATAAACAATTAATAAACAAAAGAGCCTTTTCATAAAATTTCCTTAAAATTTTAATCTAAAAAGACTCTTATGCCATAAATGATTATGTTCTAAATCAATCCTCTCACGACAGTTATCATTTTCTCTGCTAATTGATCTGCATTTTCTTGGGTGTTACTTTCTGTATAAACTCGAATGATTGGCTCCGTATTCGATTTTCTCAGGTGAACCCATTCATCCTCAAAATCAACCTTTACCCCATCAATGGTATTTACTTCCTCAGATGCATAATAATCTTTAACTTTCATTAATAAATCATCCACATCAATCTCTGGCGTTAATTGAATTTTATTCTTACTCATAAAGTAAGAAGGATACTCAGATCTTAAAGTACTTACTTTTTTCTTTTGTTCTGCTAAATGTGTTAAAAATAAAGCAATACCGATTAGTGCATCTCTACCATAATGCAATGCTGGAAAGATGATACCACCATTCCCTTCTCCTCCAATCTTCGCTCCTGTTTCCTTCATTTTCTCTACAACATTCACCTCACCTACTGCTGCTGGTTGATATTTTTGACCATGTTTTTCGGTAATATCGCTAAGTGCTCTAGAAGATGAAAGATTAGAAACTGTATCACTTTTCACCTTACCTAAAACATAGTCAGCTACAGCAACTAACGTATATTCTTCTCCGAACATTTCTCCTTGTTCATCTATAAAGGCCAATCTATCCACATCTGGATCTACCACCAATCCTAAGTCAGCTTTTTCTTTAATTACTAAATTACAGATATCTGTAAGATGCTCTTTTAAAGGTTCTGGATTATGAGGAAAATGCCCATTAGGCTCACAATATAATTTCACGTAATCCACTCCTAATTTATCCAAAAGGGCTGGAATGGCTAGACCCCCTGTAGAGTTCACCGCATCTATCACAACTTTAAATCCCGCATTTTTGATAGCATTAACATCTACTAAGTCATTAGCAAGAATCATATCTACATGCTTATCAATCCCTGTGTCATCTAACTTATAGCTACCTAAATGATCTACCTCTACAAAGTCAAAAGTTCCTTTTTCTGCGATATCTAGAATATCAACTCCATCTTGTGCTGATACAAATTCACCTTTATCGTTTAAAAGCTTAAGGGCATTCCATTGCTTAGGATTATGACTGGCGGTGATGATAATTCCACCATCCGCACTATATTCAGTAACCATTAGCTCTATCGTAGGCGTTGTTGAAAGTCCGAAATCAATGACATCAATCCCTATGCTCTGCAAAGTAGCAGTAACTAGTTTATTTACCATATCTCCAGAGATTCTAGCATCTCTACCAATCACTACTTTTACACTTTCTTTATCCACGGCACTCTTTAACCAAGTACCGTAGGCAGCTGCAAACTTTACTGTGTCCACTGGCGTTAGATTTTCACCTACAGTACCTCCTATAGTTCCTCTGATTCCTGATATCGATTTAATTAAAGACATATTTTACATTTTATGAAGCAAATATAAAGATTCGTAAATTAACCTAGTTTTAAGAAAATATTTATTTTTTCATAATTTATATTTTTTTGGAATCCTTTTTGTAATATTATCATTGAACAATAAAAATTAGAATTATGGGAATTTTAACATGGATATTATTTGGGTTAATTGCAGGTGCAATTGCGAAATGGATTTCTCCTGGTGCTGATCCAGGTGGTTGGATTGGATCTATCATTGTAGGTATCTTAGGTGCCTTTGTTGGTGGATGGTTAGGTTCTATGCTCTTGGGTGTAGATGTAACAGGATTTAACTTTTCTAGTTTCCTAGTAGCAGTAGGAGGTGCAGTATTATTACTATTCATTTACAAAGCTGTAATGAGCAAAAGGTAATACACTTAAATACAAACTTTTATAGCCGTTTCTTATAAGAAACGGCTTTTTTTATTACAAAACTTATCAATTTATTAATATTAAAAAATGTTTATTCTCCTTCCAATTAATCAATTTTATACAAATAAATGTGAATGATGGATAATAAAAAGGTTTTTGTTTTAGACACTTCTGTAATCATTTTTGATCACAATTCAATTCTTTCTTTTGATGAACATGATATTGTAATTCCTATCACTGTATTAGAAGAATTAGATGATTTTAAAAAAGGAAATGATACTAAAAATTTTGAAGCGAGAGAGTTTATTAGATTTTTAGATAAACATTCTAAAGATGAATTAATAACCACATGGATGCCTCTTCCAGGAACTGGCAAGGGAGATTTCAAAATCGTAATCAATAGCAATGATTTAGAAGTAAAAGCTACAGAGGTGTATCA
>JBPCUN010000127.1:0-3505 GCA_051011115.1 Weeksellaceae bacterium | reverse complement strand
CTCATACATGCTTCGGTTCCAGAATTTACAAATCTTATTTTTTCAATATTTGGAACCATGGACACAGCCAATTGAGCAATTTTTGTTTCTATTTCCGTAGGCGTTCCAAAGGAAGTCCCGAGCTTTGTTTTCTCAATAACTGCATCCACAACCGGTTTGTGAGCATGACCAAATATCATGGGTCCCCAAGAATTTATATAATCTATGTATTGATTGTCATCTTCATCAATTAAATAGGCTCCCATGGCTTTTTTTATAAAAATTGGAGTTCCCCCAACAGCTTTAAAAGCCCTTACAGGCGAATTGACACCTCCTGGAATAACCGTTTCTGCTTCGGCAAACAAAGCACTGCTTCTTTTGTATAACATATGTACTATTAATTGGATTTTACTATTAAGACCTCGCCTATAGTTAAATCATTACTGGTTAAATTGTTTAATCTTTTTAGTTCTTCGACTGTTGTTTGATATCTTTTGGACAAAGAATACAAGGTGTCTCCTTTAATGATTATATGGGTGTCTTCTGCTTTAACAGCAACTCTAGAAGCTGTTTGACCAGTAACCACTTTATCGTATTTGTAAAGCTGATAGCGCTCAATCAAACTGATTAGTTTTTCTGGATACCTTCTATCGGTAGCATAACCTGCTGCACGCAATTCTTTGGCCCAGGATTGATAATCATGAATATTTAATTGAAATAATTTTTGGTAACGGGATCTTCCTGTTAAAAACAACGAATGGTCCCTATATGAATATTTAGCATCATTATATTTTCTGAAACATTCTTGAGAGGCATCGTCATCATGATAAATTCTAGCTCCAGTCCATTCGTGACATTTAATCCCAAAATGATTGTTGGCCTCCACTGCCAAACGGCCTTTTCCAGAAGCAGATTCCAAAATTCCTTGAGCCAAGGTTATACTGGCAGGAATACCATATAAACGCATTTCTTCTTGAGCAATAGGAGCAAAAATGGCTATATAATCATCCGTGGAAGTAGGAACTCTCTCTGGAGTTTTTTCAACCACCACTGTCTCTTTAGGAGTTTCTTTTGGATTATTTGGTTTGGTCCTGGTATCTTTTACAACCCGTTCCGTTTTTGTACTGCCTTTAACACGCTTGGAACTTGTTTTTTTACTTGAACCACAACTAAACACAAACATACTAACAAGCAAAAGCCATATAATTTTTTTCATCAATCTTTAATTAAGTATTGGTAATTTCTTTTTTCTTAATGCATCATTCATTCCTTGAATTCCTTGCAAGCCACCTGTATGAATGGCTAAAATTTTAGCTCCTTTCGGAAAATATCCTTGACGCATCAAATCGAAAACGCCATACATCATTTTTCCAGTATAAACCGGATCTAAAGGCAAACCATATTGAGCTTTGAATTCATTAATAAAACTGATTAATTCGGTATTTATTTTGGCATAACCTCCAAAATGATAGTCCGAAATTAAATCCCAATTGGGATTATTTGCAAACTTACTAATTTCTTCTTTCAAAAATTCACCTTTAAGAGCAGGAAAACCAAGAATATTCTGCGAGGTACCACTTGAATTTATAAGACCGCTAATAGTACCTCCAGTTCCAACTGAACAACATATGAAATCGAAATTTTTATCATTCTCTGTCAATATTTCTTCACACCCTTTTATAGCCAATGTATTGGTGCCTCCCTCTGGAATAAGATAAAAATCCCCAAACTTGGATTTTAGTGATTCAATAAAATCATTTGTAGCTTTAAGTCTGTAGGATTCCCTTGACACAAAATGAAAATGCATCCCTTGCTTTTTTGCAAATGACAAGGTTGGGTTGTCAGCGACTTTAGCTACCAATTCTTCGCCTCTAATAACTCCTATCGTTTTAAAACCAAACTCGGATCCAGCAGCTGCCACTGCAGCAATATGATTGGAATAAGCGCCACCAAAGGTTAATAATCTTGTTTTTTGAAACTGTTGCGCTTCAAGAATGTTATATTTTAACTTTCTGTATTTATTACCCGAAATAAATGGATGGTTTAAATAATCTGGTTTAATAAAAACCTGATCCTTAACATGAATGTTCTCTTGATCTTTAATGAAATACACCTATAGCCTAACTTTAAATTTTACCAATTACAAATATAGCAATAGCTAATTGTTAAATTAGGGTTTACAAAATTGATTTTATTTTCATTAATCAACCCATCTTGTCTTGTTTTTAGTACATTTTATCGAAAAGACCCTTAGTTCATATATTGGCTGAATAAAATATTTATTTTTATGTTAGCAATTATTTAATAAAAACAAGATATCATTATTGATTTTAACATTTTAAATGTTAATTTTATGCGTAATCAATATTTATTTTTTAAAAATATATTGAATAATACATTATAAAGATTTCCCAAAATCTACACGCTTAATTTATGTTATTAACAAGAAGCACTTAAGTGCGACTTTATGTTCCCTAACTAATAATAAAACAAGTAAAACATACTTGTTAAGAAATTAATAGCATATGAAAAAAAACGACACTCTGCTTGGCTTATTGTCATTAGTTAAACTCTTCAAGGCTTTTTACTTAATAATTTTTATATCACTGTTTTCATTAGAAGGATTTGGGCAGACACAATCCAATGCAAAAGAGTTTACTATTAAATCTGAAATGATAGAAATTGAAAACTCTAAAATTAAAGATATTGAAATTACTTGGGATTATTCAGCTTATTCCTACAGAACCAATACAAAATTAGAAATTGAAATTCAACCTTTAAATGCATGCTGGAATGGTCTTGATGGTACTGATCGTTCTGAAAAAATTTTAAAACCAATTAAAGATATTTCAAAACACCCTATTGGAAAACTCCACTTAACATTTGCCGAATACAACACCAAATGCTTTAAATGGCGAGTTAAAACAACCAATACTGTAAATGGTATTGAAAGTTTTACAGACTGGCAATTTGCTAGTTTTCTGTAATTATGAATCCCTCTAATGAATTAATTAAAATGAAAAAAATCATACTCTTTATTACTTTCTGTATCTTTATAAGTAAAAATTATTCACAAGGCATAGATGTATTATCTGCTGAACAGTTTTGCTCTGGAACATCTCAATTATTGTTTCCAAATGTTTATGGAGGAACTAGTACAACTCCTGTAGGATGTTTAGGCTCTACACCAAATGCCGCATATTTCTTTATGCAGATTGATAACCCTGGCAATCTTATTTTTACAATATCTCAGGAAAATACAGCTGGAACACCCATTGATGTGGATTTTATAGCTTGGGGCCCTTTCATAGATATAAACGCTGCCAATGCTAATATATCTTTTAAAGACTGTCCAACCTGCCCTAACAACAATACAAACCCACAGTTTTATCCTTATGCTCCAGATCAGATAACTGATTGTAGTTTTGATATTGCCCCAACAGAAACCATGTCCATTACAAACGCACTACAAGGACAGATTTATGTCGTTTTAATAACTAATTACAATGGCACACAAGGCAATATC
>JBPCUN010000126.1:0-12373 GCA_051011115.1 Weeksellaceae bacterium | reverse complement strand
TGGTTGGCAAGTTTGTCATAATTGGCAAGACGGGCTTTTTGCTTGGCTTGCTTACCTTTCGGTGCCATCCGTACCCACTCTAACTCTCGTTCTAGCGTCTTTTGGCGTTTACTTGCTTGTTTTTGTTCAACAGCTAAACGTTTTGATTTTTGCTCTAGCCAAGAAGAGTAATTTCCTTTCCATGGAATCCCTTCTCCTCTATCTAATTCAAGAATCCATCCTGCCACATTATCCAAGAAATATCTATCGTGTGTTACAGCAATTACAGTCCCCTTATATTGTGATAAATGATGCTCTAGCCAATGTACACTCTCTGCATCCAAGTGGTTGGTAGGCTCATCCAGTAACAAGATATCTGGTTCTTGTAACAATAATCTGCATAATGCCACACGTCTACGTTCCCCTCCTGATAGTACACTAATAGGCTTATCTGGATCTGGCGTGCGTAAAGCGTCCATAGCGATTTCTAATTTGGTATCTAATTCCCAAGCGTTAGAGGCATCAATTTTATCTTGTAATTCTGATTGTTTGGCCATCAGTTTTTCCATCTTCTCTGGATCTGAGTAGACTTCTTCTAAACCAAACATATCATTGATTTTATTATATTCATCTAGCGTATCTACAACATCTTGCACCCCTTCTTTTACGACTTCTAGTACCGTTTTAGATTCGTCTAATTGTGGCTCTTGATGTAAATATCCTATAGAATATCCAGGTTGAAAACTTACATCTCCTTGGTAATTTTTATCCTCTCCTGCAATAATCTTTAATAAAGTAGATTTACCACTACCGTTAAGTCCTAGAATACCGATTTTAGCACCGTAGAAAAAACTTAAATAAATATTCTTTAGCACAGGGGTTTGTGCACTCGGGAAAGTCTTGGTGACTCCCGTCATAGAAAATATAATCTTCTTATCGTCTGACATATATTGTATTAATTTTAAAAGTTGAAAGATACGCCAGAAATTTGATATGGACAATTTTGAGTTACTACTTGTGCCTTTGAATTGAATTTTACTAAAGTGCTAATAAAATTTCTCTGAATTCTACCCAACATAAACAAAAAATCCCGCTGATTGCGGGATTAGTAAAAATAATATGTTAAGTAATTAATTTAATATTCTATATCTAACATTTCTTGACTGAAGCGTTAATTTAACCTGATCTGCAGGGCAAGTTAATGTTCCAGTTCTATCCATATCTGTGATGTAAAAATGTTCAAAACCAGCGTTTCTATAACTTTCAGTTTCTATTCCACAAGCTGACTCTGGCCAATAAATAAATTCTAAAAATCCTATCGCGGGTATTCTAGAAGAAAAACCTACTGCATTTGGAGATCCATTAGCTGTAAGTTCATAATGATATTTGTTGTTTAAAACATAATAATTATCATAACCTGGTTCATAGGAATATACGGCATCATATATAAGTGTGAAATCTGCAAGTTGCGTAACACCATTTTCATCTACATATTGTGCAAAACCTTCCATTAATCCAAAATAGGCCCATCTTGGTTCATCTGTTATGGTAGATGTACTCCCATCTGTATCGGTTACATATTGTGCTTCATTTCTACATTCAAAGTACCCATCGGCTGTCTTTAAAATTTGACCAATGTTATTCGCTGTACATACATATTCTTTATTAAAATCTGGTTTTTGATTGTCATCAACTTGTAGCTTTTTCCAAGTACCATCTATAAAGGAATAAAACCCTTTCTCATGAACATGGGCAACGGTAGCTGGTATTGGCGATGCTACAACATCTATAATATTTACGAAAACAGTGGTACTTTCTTCAACTCCAGATCCCATATTAGCAATGGCGGATTTTGACAGTCTGGGAATCAAAATTCCCTCAATAGTGCTACCATCTGCGTTTGTTGGATGGATATCAAAAGTTGCTTTTGGATCGTTTTCATTAATTCCTACTTGAGCTGACATATAACAACTGAACAGCAAAATGGATAAAAATAAATGTTTTTTCATATCAAGTTCAATTAAAATAAGGTGTATTTCAAAAATATTATTTTATGTCATTATTTCAAAATTTCATTATATTAACTTTACAAATAATACTAAATTATGTAGGAATTAGAATTCCAAAATCTTCATATGACCAATCGAATTCGAAATAAAGGAAAAAAAGTAAAAAAACTAGTGAAATTTACAGATGAATATGATGTGAAAGAAAAAATCATATTGCGTGATCATTTAGCTTTGCAAAGGACTAAATTAGCCAATGAAAGAACTTTACTTACTTATGTGCGATCTGCTTTATACTTAATTATTGCAGGATTTGCCTTTATAGGAATGAAAGATTTTGAAAGTATGCCATACTTGGGAGAAATCTGCTTTGTTGTGAGTGTGATTATTTTAATCATTGGTTTTGTGCGTTTTTATCAACTCAAAAAACAATTGAATAAAATATATAAAGATCCCAATTTGCAATTGGGGGATGAGGATTAAATACTTTTCACAGCATCATATTTAATATATTCTTAAAAGCAAAATCCCGCCAAAAGCAGGATTTTAACTAATATTAAAGAGTTACAAGTATTATTTAATCAATTTTACCTCTTGGGTAGTAATTGCTTCCTCCAAATCAATTTCGTACTTTTTCTTACCTACCTTAACTTCTAATAAATAACCTTCTTCTGTAAAATCCCAATCCAAAACCTCTGCCTCTTTGCCAGCAATTTTCTTTGCATCTTTGGAAATATTTAATTCATTAATTTTTTCTAAAGCATCTGCTCCACGTTCTACGGCATGCGCACCCTGCATTACCTTGATAGCCCCTTGCATTACCTTGATATTACTAGACCCTAAACCTACAGCCACTGCACCACTACCCACGGCATCTGCCACACCACCTATTAACTGTGTACCAAATTTTGATTTTTTCCTATTTACAAATAAAAAATCTCTCCCAGAAACAGGTAAGAATATTTGAATGTTATCCCCTCTCTCTAACCAATCATTACCATTAATCAATAATTTCCCATTTTTCTCCTGTACTGTTGCCATGGTTAGATAATCATCACCTTCTTCTATAACAGCTTCATTTTTACCGTTATTTTCTATCATCAAACTAATGATTTCATCGGACAGCTTGTTTTCTTTTAATTTTAATAAAGCATCTGTAGAAGTATCAAATTCACAATCTTCTGCCGCCACTTTAGACATAATAATCTCATCACTCAATCCAGCTTTTTTCAATTTAATAATGGACTCATTATCGCATTGAGATTCTTGCGCATTTAAAAAACTTATGCTTATAATACCAGTTAACACAAAAAGTCGAGATAATTTCATAGAATACATTTTAAGATTATATTAAAATCGAATATAATATAAAATGTTATTAATTTTACTAAATTTTAATAAAAGTATTAATATTTAATAATAATTTAATGGTGTTCATTCAATATATTGTGTTTAAATAGGATCTACATCAAAGTCAATTCTCACCGAACGAAAGGCTTTGATGGTTTGCAAATTAACTAGCGCATCGTTTAATAAAACTTTTGTTTTAGCAGGAGATTGATTGGGTAAAATCTTGATAAGTATTTTGAAATAATATTGATTATTTAATCTAGCAATGGTGGGTGCTTCTGGTCCTAATAAAGTTTTATCGGTGAAGTATTTTTTAAGTGAATTCGCATAATAAAAAGACGCCTTTTGCGCTCTGTCTTTGCTTTTATGTCTAAAAGTAATTTCTATTAATCTAGTGAAAGGTGGATACAAAAATTCTTTTCTTTCGTATAAAAGTTGCTCTGCCAACTCATGGTATTTAAACTGTGTAGCTAATTGTAAAACATTATGTTCTGCCTTAAAAGCTTGAATAAGCACATTACCACGTTCTTTTCTACGCCCCGCTCTCCCCGCCACTTGCACTATACGTTGAAACGCCCTTTCATGCGCTCGGAAATTCGGAAAATTAAGCAAACTATCTGCTCGTATGATTCCTACCAAGGTTACATCTTCAAAATCTAATCCTTTGGTGACCATTTGCGTTCCCACGAGCATATCAATTTCCTTGTTTTGAAATGCATCTATTAACTTTTCAAAAGCATTTTTTCTTCGCATGCTATCCACATCCATTCTAGCAATGCTATGATTGGGGAAAATCTGATTCATCTCCTCCTCTATCATCTCCGTACCAATCCCTTTAGTTTCTAATTCTGTAGATTTACATTGATAACATTGGTGTGGTTTTGCCTGAGAATGTCCACAATAATGACACTTTAATTGATGTGATAATTGATGATAAGTAAGCGCTACATCACAATTCGGACAATATGGGGTATGTCCGCAATTTTTGCATTCCATCACGGGAGCATAGCCTCGTCTATTTTGGAATATAATCACTTGTTTTTTCTGTTCAAAAGTATCACGAATTTCTTCTTCTAATCGAGAAGAAATATCACCGTTCATTTGTTTTTTGTGAGTAGCTCTACGTAAATCTACAATTTCCATTGTTGGGGGTTGCACCCCACCAAAACGTTCTGTCAATTCTACATAACCAAATTTATCATTTTTCGCTGCATGATATACTTCTAGCGAAGGGGTTGCTGACCCTAATAACACTTTTGCATCAGCCATTTTCGCCCATACCATAGCAGAATCTCTACCATGAAAGAAGGGCTTAGCGTCTGATTGCTTTAAAGATGTTTCATGTTCTTCATCAACCACTACCAATCCTAAATCCTGAATCGGCAAAAACAAAGAAGACCTAGCTCCAATCAAGATTTTATAATCATTATTCAGTGTTTTATGCCATAATTCTACCCTTTCATTTTGATTAAATTTAGAATGATAAATCCCTACATCATCTCCAAAATGTTTTTGTAATCGTCTTGTTAATTGGGTAGTGAGAGAAATTTCTGGTAATAAATATAGTACACGCTTTCCTTTTTGTAAAACCTTCTCTATCAATTTTATATAAATTTCTGTTTTACCAGAAGAAGTTACGCCATGCAATAAAACAGTATCTTTAGTCCTAAAATGTTCTATAATAGATTGATAGGCTAATTGTTGCTTATCAGATAACGCATGAATTTCATTGGTATCTTCGCCATATTCCGTAATACGTTCTGATTGATTTTCAAATAAGTCAATTACCCCTTTTTCCTTCATAGAGCGCAAAGTAGCATACGTGCCACCATTGGCCTTCAAGAAAGTAGAGGCTTTAATCGGTTGATCTAATTGCTTGTGTTGCGTTAAAAGTTTGAAGAATAATTCTCGTTGTTTGGGAGCGCGCTCCATTTCGTCTAAAATATCTGGCAAACTATCATCTTCCATAGAGATAATTGGTTTGATGTAATATTCAATTTTAGGCGTGTATTTCTTTTGTAATTTTTCATCTAATTGAATTAAACCAAAGTCTAACAACTCCTTTAAAACAGGAATGACTGATTTTAATTCTATAATATCTGCCGCTTCATTTACAGATATCATAGATCGATGTTGCAAGATTTGCCAAATGGCCAAGGCATTTGATGATAAATTTTCCTCTTCAGGAAACTCTTTGTCTTTAATAGCCTTTACAAAAGTGTCACTTTCTAATTTCAAGGCAGAAGGAAAAGCATTTTTATAAACATCTCCCAAAGAACACATATAATAATCTGCAATCCACTCCCAGAATTTAATCTGCTCTGGTAGCACCAAAATATAGTCTTCTAAAATCGCTTCTAAAGGCTTTGTCTTGTATAATTCTGGTTTGTTTTGATGAATGGAATGTACGATTCCTGTATATATTTTTCTTTTACCGAATTGTACTGCTACCCTCTGCCCAATTTGCACATTCCAACCATCAGGAACTTCATAAGTGAAAGTTCCTGGCATAGGTAGTGGCAGTATGATTTCTGCGAAATTTTGAAACAAATTATAATTTTAAAAAGAGTAAGATAGTGAATTTTAATTTTCTAGTTTTCTTCTCTTTAATTCTTTATGCAAGAGACCTAATTCTCTAGAGGATTGCCCTGCTACAGAAGTATTCTCTTGTGCTCTACGAATTAAGTAGGGCATCACATCTTTCACTGGACCATAAGGCACATATTTAGCGATGTTATAACCTTTATCACCTAAAACAAAACTAATGTTATCGCTCATTCCTAATAACTGACCAAACCATAAATGATTATCATCTTTAGATACATTGTTTTGATCTATATAGTCCATTAAAAGTTTGCAGCTTTGTTCATTATGCGTTCCTGCAAAAAGAGAAATTCTATCCTTGTTTTCTGCAATAAATTGAATAGCCTCATTGTAATCGTGGTCTGTACTTGCCTTATTGGGTTGAATAGGTGAAGGATATCCTTTTACTTTGGCTCGTTCTCTTTCTTTCTCCATATATGCCCCCCTCACAACTTTATAACCTAGTAAATAATTGCCTTCTTTGGCTCGTTTAGCTTGGTTTTTTAAATAGGCTAATCGATCATGTCTATACATTTGTAGGGTATTCATCACTATGCAACGTTCCTTATTAAATAACTGCATCATCTCTACTGCTAAATCATCTGCCGCATCTTGCATCCACGATTCCTCAGCATCAATCATAATGGTAACGTCTTTGTTATACCCCTTTTCACATACGGCTTTAAATCTTCTTCGAATATTGTTCCATTGCTCTTCCTCATTGGCATTTAGCTTTTCCCCAGCACCAACTTTGGTATAAATATCAATATTTCCAAAGCCAGTGGGCTTAAACACCACAAAAGGAATCATCGGATTACCTTGCGCAATGTCTATAATCGCCATGATTTCATTAAAACAACGCTCATAATCTTCTTCACTTTCCTTTCCTTCTACAGAATAGTCTAAAATACTCTTCACGTTTTGTGCGTAAATTTGCTCAACTGTTTGCAAGGACTCTTGTCTTGTTTCTCCACCACAAAATTGAGCAAAAACAGTAGCTTTCATGATAGATTTAACTCCTGGAATATGAATTGCCCAAGGTAAACTCCATGCACCCAAATCTGTGAGCCAATTTTTATCCACGGCCTTAAAAAGTGCGTACGCTTTGCGCAATTCATTATTTGACTTTAATTTAAACGCAATCTCAGTATTTTCAAATAGGGACATAACTTAATAGTATTAAACGATAAATTTACGGCAAATAAAAAATCGCAACAATAGTTTGTGCGATTTTTAAAATATTTTTTTATTCCTAAGTATTTATTGATATTCTGGTTTCAATTTATCTTTAAACTCAGCATAAAATTTCCTCAATTTGGGTGCAATCACTGCATTACAATATGGTTGGGTTTTATTTAATTCATAATAATCTGTGTGATAATCCTCTGCAGGGTAAAAGTTCTCATCTAAAGGAGATAGTTTAGTCACAATAGGTTTATCATATTTACCAGAGGCTTTTTCTTTCTTCATTGAAGCTTCTGCTAATTCTTTTTGCTCATCATTATGATAGAAAATTTCAGATCTATATTGCGTGCCCACATCATTTCCCTGTCTATTAAGTTGCGTTGGGTCATGGATAACCCAAAAAGCATCTAATAGTGTTTCGTAAGAAATTTCATCTGGGTTATAAGTAACTTGGATTACTTCTGCGTGACCAGTATTTCCAGTACAAACTTCTTTATAACTTGGGTTTTTCTGGTGTCCACCTGCATATCCAGATTGTACATTGGTTACGCCATTTAATTGATCAAAAGCAGCCTCTATACACCAGAAACATCCTGCACCAAACGTGGCTTGCTCTAAATTTTTATCTTGATTCATAGCTGTATTTTTTGTTGGTTTTATTACAGTTTCAGATACCTTCTCTTGACAATTCATCATCATAGGAAGAATCATTAAAACTAAAAATGATTTAATTGAAATATTCAAATTCATAAAGATTATTAATTCAAAAACTGTGCAAATTAATATGATGCAAAAAAAACGGAACAGCTAAAGCCATTCCGTTTATTCAATTATTGAAAAAATTTAAAATTTAATCTTCTACCAACACCCATTCTCCACTTTCAATCATGGATTCTGCTTGTTTATACTTTAATTCTTGCATTTCACCAGAATGAACGTTTCTGATTTTTACTTTTTCGTTTCTTCCAATTTTTACCACATGTCTAGGTGCTGTGACTTCCGATTCTTGGCTCACATGTTCTCCAGCTTGTTGTTGTGCGCGTTGCGTCTCTGTTTGGCCATCATCTGCACCTCTACTGGTCTGCACTTTCTCTTCTTTCTGTTTGCGTGCTTGTTGTATTTGTCTAGGATCTGGCTCTGGTAATTCACCTTTGAACAAGAATGAAATGATTTCTCTATTCATCTCATCTAGCATGTTTCTAAACATATAGAAAGATTCTTCTTTATATACAACCAATGGATCTTTCTGCTCATAAGTAACATTCTGTACAGAACGACGTAAATCATCCATATCGCGTAAATGCTCTTTCCATTTATCATCTATTAAAGCTAAAACAATTCCCTTCTCAAAATCTTTGATTAACTCTTTACCTTCAGAATTGTAAGCCTTTTCTAAATCAGAAACAACAGTTAAAGTTTTATTCCCATCTGTAAATGGAACTTGAATACGTTTGAAGTTATTTACATTATTTTCAAAAATATTCGCAATAACTGGGAATACTTTTTCTGTAGTAACTCTCACTTTGATTTTATAATCTTCCATTGCAGAATCAAATACCAACTGTATGATTTCATCCTCAGATTTTGATTGGAATTCTGCTTCAGTTACAGGAGTATCCATCGTAAAATGAGTAATCAAATCAAGCTCAAAAGCTTTAAAATCATTCTTCGCTTTTTGCTCATTTACAATCCCAACAGCAGTATCATAAATCATGTTAGCAATGTCCGTATCTAATCGCTCTCCATTTAATGCATTACGACGTCTAGAGTAAATAACCTCACGTTGTTTATTCATCACATCATCATACTCTAATAAACGCTTACGGATACCAAAGTTATTTTCTTCTACTTTCTTCTGTGCGCGTTCTATAGATTTAGAAACCATAGAGTGTTGTAAAACATCTCCTTCTTTATGGCCCATTCTATCCATTAATTTTGAAATCTTTTCAGATCCAAATAAACGCATCAAACTATCTTCTAAAGACACAAAGAATTGTGAGCTTCCTGGATCCCCTTGTCTACCTGCACGACCTCTTAACTGTCTATCTACACGTCTAGAGTCATGTCTTTCTGTACCAATAATGGCTAGACCCCCAGAATTCTTAACTTCTTCGCTCAATTTAATATCAGTACCACGACCGGCCATGTTGGTGGCAATCGTTACTTTACCCGGTTGACCCGCTTCTTCAACTACTTCTGCCTCTTGCTTGTGCAATTTAGCATTCAATACATTATGGTCAATTTTTCTAAGCTGTAATGCTCTAGATAAAAATTCGGAAACCTCTACAGATGTGGTACCCACCAATACAGGTCTGCCTGCATTGGCCAATGCTGTAACCTCTTCTATTACTGCATTAAACTTCTCTCTATTAGTCTTATAAATTTTATCCTGCTTATCTTCTCTAGCAATGGGTCTATTGGTAGGAATTACCACCACATCCAATTCATAGATTTCCCAGAATTCTCCTGCTTCTGTCTCTGCCGTACCTGTCATACCAGACAGTTTATTGTACATACGGAAGTAATTCTGTAAGGTTACAGTAGCAAAGGTTTGCGTCGCCGCTTCAATCTTCACATTCTCTTTCGCCTCTATCGCCTGGTGTAATCCGTCCGAATAACGTCTACCATCCATGATACGACCTGTCTGTTCATCTACGATTTTCACCTGACCTTCCATTACCACGTATTCTACATCTTTTTCAAACAGTGTATACGCTTTTAGAAGCTGATTCATGGTGTGAATTCGCTCAGATTTCACAGAGTATTCTCTAAAAAATTCTTCTTTTCTCTGATGCTCCTCTTCTTTTGGAAGATTCAACTGTTCAATTTTTGCAACTTCTTCCCCTACCTCAGGCAATACAAAGAAATCTGCATTCTGTGATCCTTCAGATAAATATTCAATTCCTTTATCTGTTAGGTTAATTTGATTTTGTTTTTCGTCTATTACAAAGTATAAATGCTCATCCACCTTATGCATTTCACGGTTGTTATCCTGCATATAAATAGACTCTGTCTTCTGTAATTGTGTACGAACACCATCCTCTGACAAAAATTTAATCAATGGTTTATACTTAGGTAGACCACGGTGAACTTTTAACAATTCAAATCCTGCTTCCTTAGCTTTACCTTCTTTCCAAAGTTTTTTAGCATCATTTAATGTAGAAGACAATTGCTTACGTTGAACGTTTACAATCTTGTCAATGGTTGGTTTTAGAGCATCAAATTCTTGGCGATCTCCTTGCGGAACAGGCCCAGAAATAATTAAAGGTGTTCTAGCATCATCTATCAATACAGAATCGACCTCGTCAATTATGGCATAATTTAATTCCTGTTGAACTAGATTATCCATCGATGTAGCCATATTGTCACGCAAATAATCAAAACCAAATTCGTTATTGGTTCCGTAAACAATATCACATTTATATGCTTTCTTTCTACCTGGTGAGTTCGGTCTATGGTTATCAATACAATCGATACTTAAACCATGGAACTCCATAAGAGGACCAATCCAAGTAGAGTCACGACGTGCTAAATAGTTGTTTACCGTAATTACGTGAACCCCTCTACCCGTAAGTGCATTTAGATAAATTGGCAGGGTAGCTACAAGGGTTTTACCCTCACCTGTTTGCATCTCTGCAATTTTACCTTGATGCAAGGCAGTACCACCAATTAGCTGAACATCATAATGAATCATGTCCCATACAACCTTCTTTCCTGCTGCATCCCAGCTATTCTTCCAAATAGCATTATTTTCATTAGTTAAAGAAACATAATCTTTAGTTCCAGCAAGTTCTCTATCAAAAGGAGTAGCTAATACTTCTAATTCACTATGGTGGTAAAAACGTTTGGCTGTTTCTTTTACCACAGCAAATGCTTCTGGTAAAATATCTGCTAAAACCTTTTCTTCAATCTCGTATTTATCTTTATTTAATTGATCTATTTTAGAAAAAATAGCATCTTTTTCATCAATATTTTCTAAGACTTCTACTTCTTTCCTTAATGATGCAATCTCCTCATCTTGTGCATTAGTAGCGTCTTTGATTTTCTGCTTAAATGATGCAGTCTTATTTCTAAGTTCATCAATGGAAAGTTTTTCTATTTCTTTCTCGTGCTCTAGAATCTTATCTACATATTTCTGAAGCTCGGCAACGTCTTTTTTGTTCTTATCTCCTAAGAAACCTTTTAATATTTTATCTAAGAAACCCATATGGTAAGGTGTAAATTTTTATTATAAGACCTAAGTAAGTCAAATTTTATGCAAAGATGCATAAACATGACAGTATTGCAGTCAAATATATTATAAAGTAAAAATAGAACGTACAATATTATGAAACAAAAAGCCCTTTATCGCTATAGGGCTTTTATTTCAAAATTATTTTTAGTATTCGTCTTCATTCCAAAGAAAATCATCCTCTGTTGGATAATCTGGCCAAATTTCTTGAATAGACTCATAAGCATCACCCTCATCCTCAATAGATTGTAAATTTTCTACAACTTCTAAAGGAGCACCAGTTCTGATGGCATAATCTATTAACTCATCCTTCGTTGCTGGCCAAGGGGCATCACTCAAATAAGACGCAAGTTCTAATGTCCAATACATATCTCTAAATTTTTTGCAAAAGTATCAAAGTAAATCATATTTCCAAATGATTTGTTCTTGAATTATATGTTAACTTTAGGTGTATAGTTGCAAATTAGGTTCATTTTACCTATTCTTTTTAATATATTTAGCATTAAATAGGATAGTATGAATAGAATTAATACACTTTTTGGAATTCAATATCCCATCATACAAGGTGGTATGATATGGAATAGTGGCTGGCGACTTGCCTCTGCCGTTTCCAATGCGGGAGGATTAGGATTGCTGGGAGCTGGAAGTATGTACCCTGAAGTTTTAAAAGAGCATATCATTAAATGCAAAGAAGCTACAAATAAACCTTTTGGGGTAAATTTACCTCTAATGTATCCAGCAATAGAAGAACATATTGAAAGCATCATAAAATTAAGCGTAAAAATCGTGTTTACCTCTGCGGGAAGTCCAAAGAAATGGACAAGTACATTGCAAAAAGAAGGTATTAAAGTAATACACGTGGTAAGTTCCACTAAATTCGCTTTAAAATCACAAGAAGCTGGCGTGGATGGTATCGTCGCAGAAGGCTTTGAAGCAGGTGGTCATAATGGTAGGGAAGAAACCACCACTTTTTGCTTGATCCCAGACGTGACCAAACATGTGAAAATTCCTGTATTAGCGGCTGGAGGCATCGCAACAG
>JBPCUN010000125.1:0-2516 GCA_051011115.1 Weeksellaceae bacterium | reverse complement strand
AATAGAACACGGCAAATTTTGGTTCTAATATTGAAAAATCTTGAAGTCTTAGTCCAAAACAAAAACTATTTAAATATAAATATTCTGTAGGTTCAAATAGAATTACACTCGAAATCCCTACTTCATCTGGTGTTTCAGAAGAGGTTGTAAAAATTAAGTCTCCATACATTAAACGGTTTTGATTTTCCGTTGGTTTAATGTTTACATAGTCAAATTTTGTGTTTTCATCAATTTTATTGTTTCTGTAGGTGTTGAGATAACTAACATAAGGCATCCCACTTCCAAAGTCATTCTTATTCTTTCCTGTTAGACCATTGAATGTTTCTCCTATCTCCCCCAACTTAACTTCTTTCCATTCCTCGGTAAAACCAGCCAAACGTTTTTTGCCAGTGAGGAGTTGTTGCATTAAGCCTTTTTTAACCTGCTTTTTGGCATCAATTAATTTTTTGGTTTGGGTAATAGCCTTGTCCCAAATGGTAAGGCAATCGGCTATTTTTTCTTGCTCTGGAAGGGGTGGGATTGGGAGTTTTAAATTTTTAACATCCGTTGAATTAAGAGCGGGATAATTTGAGCCAACTGTTAAAGCATTAAATTGTCTTTCGGCTTGATAAGAGTACAAATAATTAAATATAAATTTCATATTCGCCTTTTTCTTTTCTAATACAGCGAAACCTGTCGAAGCAACTACTCCATCATCTTCAACTATACCAAAGTTTTTTAAATTTGGTCTAACAGTAGCAAACAGAACAGAATATTTTGGTGCTATCCGTTTTGCTCGTGAAGGTGCTTCTTGAAATTTAATTTTATTATAGTGCGCGATTCCATTTTCAACATCTGATAAACTTACATAATTAATGTATTCTTTATCATAATCATTTTTAATGTTTGATTTATCGATATAAACTTGGCTTGCTAAATTCTTCACTGCCCAATCCTCTGGAATGATACCTACTTTGGTCTGTTTATAGCCTTGGGGTATATCTATATTGGTTTGGCTCATTTTTTTAGGTTTTTAATCTGTTTATCAAAGTCAGAGATATAGTTTTTGTCTTGTATAGGAGCAAACTTTTTAAATTCTTTTTCTGCTAATTTCTTGGCAACTTTTGCAGATACTTTCCCTGAATCTTGTAAGATTTCATATACATTAAACTCTAAAAAGGCATTTAATTTATCTATCCAATCCTCCATTTTCATAGGGATTTGGCGTTCGGCTTGGTTTTCTGCATAATCTAAATACATAGAAACTATGCGCTCTAAAGATTTAATTTCATCTTCTTGCAAATAATTCTTAGCAACACCAACATCAGATTTTAGAATTTTACCATCAGGTGCATTCTTCCAACTCGTTAATCCCATGTTCGGCAATTGGGCATTGGCTCTAGATTGTATAATTTCTGCTGCGGTTTGCCCCGTAATAGAAAAATGAAGTTTGTTTTGTACTGTTTTAAAGAATTTTTGCGTTAACGGAGATTTAGGATCATAATCGATACTTGCCTGTGCATAAATATCTGTTATCTTCTGGTAAAATCTCCTTTCTGATGCTCTAATAGAACGTATACGCTCAATTAATTCATCAAAATAATCTTTCCCAAATGCTTGACCTTGCTTCAAACGATCATCATCTAAAACAAAACCTTTAATGATAAACTCTCTTAAAGTTTTAGTAGCCCAAATTCTAAATTGAGTTGCATTATAACTATTCACCCGATATCCTACCGCTATAATAGCATCCAAATTATAAAAATCAACTTCTCTAGAGACTTCTCTTTTACCTTCAGTTTGAACTATTCGAATTTTTCTAATAGTTGAACTTTCTTCTAATTCACCAGTTTTGAAGATTTCTTTTAAATGGTAATTAATAGTAGGAACTTCCACATCAAATAACTCTGACATTTTTTTCTGAGAAAGCCAAAAAGTTTCATCTTCAAAATATATGTCTATCATTACCTTACCCTGTCGTGTCGTGTATAATATAATGGAGGATTCTTGCATTCTTAAAAATCTAATTTTTCTATATATGATTTCATCTTTTCTTGTACTTCTGCCAATTCTTTTTCTAGGGTTTTTATTTCTGCTTGTACTGCAGGAATGTCCACAGGTTCTTCTTCCTCAAACGTATCCACATAGCGAGGTATATTGAGGTTAAAGTCATTTTCTTTAATTTCTTCTATGGTGGCCACATAACTATATTTATCTTCTACCACGCCTGCTGGGGTTTCTCCTGCCACAAAAGATTGATAGGTTTTTACAATCTTATCTATGTCTTGTTCCCTCAATTCATTTTGATTGGTACCGCTCTTATAATGATCGCTGGCGTCTATAAACAACACGTGGGTTTGTTCTGCCTTTCTGCCTTTGTTAAATACTAAAATAGATGCAGGAATCCCTGTTCCAAAAAATAAGTTATTGGGTAAGCCAATCACAGCCTCTAACAAATTATCTTCTATTGCTTTTTGTCTAATTTTACCCTCGGCACTTCCTCTAAATAAAACTCCGTGTGGTACAATGACCCCCAC
>JBPCUN010000124.1:0-13933 GCA_051011115.1 Weeksellaceae bacterium | reverse complement strand
TTGGTTTTAACCCCTTTAATTGTGGTGCATTAGATCTATATTTCCTTTTACTAGTTAAAAATTGAATCTTAAAGACCTTTCCAGCCACAGCTTTTTCTGGTTCTACAGGTTTTACTTCTTTGGGTTTAGGAGCTTTTTCTGATGCTGGATTTCCTTTTTTAATGTCCCATTCTTTTTTGTAATATTTAAAGGCCTCAAAGATAGATTCTGCAGTTGCTCTTTGTCCTTCTATGCTAGCAAGATATCTCCCTTCTTCTGGATTAGATATAAACCCGGTCTCTATCAAAACAGAAGGTGTCGCAGTTCTTACTAAAACCAAAAAACCATGTTGTTTGACCCCGCGGCTAAATCTTTTGTCTCTCTTTATGAAGTTTTCTTCAACTTTTCTTGCAAATAATAGACTATTTTCTAAATGAACACTTTGCATAAGAGTAAGCCCAATCACAGATTCTGGAGAATTTGGATCAAATCCTTCATATTTTTCTTGGTGATCATCTTCTAATAAAATTACAGCATTTTCTCTTTTTACCACATCAAAATTGGCATTAGATCGATGAGATTCTGTCCCTAACACAAAGGTTTCTGTTCCATGTGCTGATGGGTGAGCCGCGTTACAGTGAATTGATACAAATAAGTCCGCATGGTTTCTATTAGCGATATTGGCTCTTTCATGCAACTCTATAAAACGATCATCTCTTCTGGTATAGACAACTTTAATTTCATCTTTATAATAATCTTCTATCAATTTACCTAAACGTAAGGTAATATCTAGGGCAATATATTTTTCATTTTTCACAACCCCACGCGTACCCGGATCCTTTCCACCGTGACCTGCATCTAGTACCAAAACAAACTTATCATTCTTTTTCTGAGCATAACTGGGAACCGCTACTACAAATATGAATAAAGAAAATATCAAATATTTGATGTTAATCTGCGTTAATGTATTCATAAAGGAATTTAATTTTTATAATTTTAGGGCTTAATTATCTACAAAAGTAAAAAATCAGTCTTGGTTTATAACGGTTTTACAAATTGCATTCGTATATTTTTTATTTTGTTTTTTAATTTGCTAGCGGTGCAAGTTGAATCACAGGAGATTACGCTACCCCAAAATGATTCTATCATAAACGTAGGCAATCTACCGATCAACAACGACACCATAAAAGTGAACACTACTCCACAGGAACAGATACAGGATATCATAGACTATCAATCCGAAGAACAGTATTTTGATGTGCAAAATAATAAAACTTATTTGGTTAATCATGCCAAGGTACTTTATCTAGATATGGAAATTGAAGCGGATTATATAGAGGTTGATTTGAATTCTGGTGATATATATGCCGTAGGTAAACAAGATTCTACAGGTAAAGTGATAGAGTCTAGCATTTTTAGGCAGGGTGATAAGGAATTAGAATATGGTAGTTTCACGTATAATTTGAACACCAAGCAAGGAAAGGCTTTTAATGTGCGTACAGAAGAAAGTATGGGAAGTGATCGTGGGGTAGTGGTTGCAGGCGTAGTGAAACAATACAATGACACTATATCTGGTATGCGTAAGATTGCATATACAACAGATGAATACTTTATAGATAAAAAAGATTCAATTGCAGACTATCATTTAGAAGCTCAAATTGGGAAGTTTATAAAAGGTAAAGAAAATAAAATCATTACAGGACCTATTTTCATGAAGATATATGATATCCCTACGCCTTTAGGTTTACCCTTTGCTTTTTTGCCTACTGGTAGCAAGCGTAGTGCAGGAATTCTATTACCCAGTTTTGGAGAACAGGAAAGTCAAGGGTTTTATTTACAGGGGTTAGGCTTATATTTACCCATTGGTGAGTATTTAGATGTTGCGTTAACTGGAGATATCTATACAAAAGGTAGTTTAGGTCTGCATGCTTTGTCTAACTATAAAAAGAGATATAAATTTAATGGTAGTTTTAACTTTGATTGGTATAAAAGAGTGAATGGGATCAAAGGTCTTTCCAATTATAGTAAGTCTACAGAATATAACTTGAGATGGAGCCATAGACAAGATCAAAAAGCCAATCCAAATTTAATATTCAATGCTAGTGTTTCATTGATGAGCTCTACTTTATATCAAAATGCACTTAACAATTATGGTTATAGAAATGGAGATTACCTTAGAAGTAATGCGAATTCTACTATATCTTTAAATAAAAATTGGCCTAATTCGCCCTTTAATGCAAACTTAACCTTAACGCACTCTCAAAATTTACGGAATCAGGATGATGATTTGCCAAGTATTAATTTAACGCTTCCGAATTTTAACCTGAATATGAATAGAATTTATCCTTTTGCCCCCAAAGCTGGTGTTAAAAAAGGATTGATACAATCATTAAGTTTAAAGTATGATTTAGCAGTTTTAAATAGAATTGAAACTACAGAAGAGGATTTTTTGACTAAAAGAATGTTTGATAATGCCAAGCTAGGAGCTAATAATACCGTTGGCATCTCCACTGGGACTACGATATTTAATTATTTCCCAATTACGATTAGTGCGAATTATAATGAAGTATTGAATTTGAATACGGAACGTCAATTTTATGACGCTAGGTTGGATACAGTAGTGACCCGTGATGTTAGAGGATTTAAATCATTTAGAACTTTTGGAACATCAGCAAGTATTAGTACTACCTTATATGGAACTAAAATATTTGGCTCTGGGGATGATGATAAGTTAATCAAAGCTGTAAGACATATGATAACCCCGAGTGTTAGTTTTGGATATACACCAGACTTCGGAACTAAGGGTTGGGGATATTACAAAACATATATTGATAAGGATGGCAATGAGGTTTTATATAATCCGTTTGAACATTCTACTTTTTCTTTAAGTTCAGGAGGATTAAGTCAAAATTTAAGTTTTTCTATCGGAAACAATCTGGAGCTTAAAGTTCGAGATAGGGAATCTCCAGAGGGATTTAAAAAAATTAAAATATTTGAAAGTTTTAATATTTCTTCAGGTTATAATTTTGCTGCTGAAACTTTTAAATTAAGTCCAATTCAAATTAATGGAAGTTCTAGTCTATTTAACAATGAGATTAGAGTTACATTTGGTGCTACCCTAGATCCATATAAAACCGTTTATACCTCTGAAAAGCCAAATGGAATTCGAGTGGATGAATTGGGTACGTTAAAATTCACTAGTTATAATGTTTCTACTTCTTATACATTTAATCAAGACTTTTTTGGAAAAAGAGAATTAAACTATGATAGACGAGGTAGAATTAGATATGAGGATTTTTACTTTGATCAATTTAATTATGCACAGTTTTTAACACCTTGGAATTTAACTATTGGACTCAATCATAGTGTCTCTAATTTGAATAATAGAGATAGTAGCCATTCAACCTCTTTGCGATTTAATGGAAGTATATCCCCAACTCCGCATTGGGCAATCAGTGGACGTACCTCATTTGATGTGGAAAATGCTGATTTTAATGATACTTTTATTACATTTTCACGAGATTTGCGTAGCTTTATCATTGATTTCAGCATGGTTCCTTTTGGTCGAAATAAAAGCTGGGATTTCTTTATCGGAATCAAAGCAAATATCCTAAGAGAGACTATCAAATATGAAGAGCGCAACTTCAGAACGTATAATAACAATTTTTAAATCATGAAATACATCAATACACCCAAAGCACCTGCTGCGATAGGCCCCTATAGCCAGGCAGTTGTAAATAATAATTTAATCTATACCTCTGGGCAGATTGCAATAGACCCGAGCAGTGGTGAATTGTTGAATGGGACTGTTGAAGAGGAAACGCATTTGGTGATGAAAAATTTGAACGCGATTTTAAAGGACGCTGGGACAGATTTTTCTAAAGTTATCAAATCTACTATATTTCTAAAAGATATGGATGATTTTGCGACGGTGAACAAAGTTTATGGATCCTATTTAAATGAAATGAATTTACCAGCGCGAGAAACTGTACAAGTAGCTAAATTACCCAAAGACGTGAAGGTGGAAATTTCAATGATTGCTGTCATTTAAACAAATATTATGTGGATAAAAAATACTTTAGCCGTCTTGGCAGGATTGGCTGTTGCGTTAACTATTATTTTGTTGGCTATTACAGCAAACAAAGCTTGGTTTGATGAGCTAGAATACATCGAATTAGCAAAAAAAGCTGATGTATTTGTATACTGGCAATCAATATTGCGACAAGCACCAGATAATTTTTTTATTGCCCTATTAGTGTCTAGTGGAATTGGAGCTATGATTGGTGGCGTTACGACTGCTTTTTTAGTGAAAAAAGCCAGACAAGCTTATGCTATATTGGTAGGTGCTATTTTATTTTCTGGTGCAATTCTAGACATGTTTATCTTTAAACATCCTACGTGGTATCAGATATCATTAATCTTGATATTCTTCCCATGTGCTTGGTTGGGAGGTAAGATTGTAGATGTACTTATTGAAAAAAGGATAATGGCTGATAAATAGTATTTAATGAAACAAATATATTAGAGACAAACCCTGATTATCTGGTATATATTAGAGTTTTTTCATTGGATAAATTATCATCGTATTGATATCCCATTCTATCAAATCTTTTTAAATCATCTAAGGAATTTGCCTTATTTTGAATGCACCAATTCGCCATTTCTCCTCTGGCTTTTTTCATATACACGGTGATTTGTTTTAATTCCCCATTCTTATAATCTTTAAATTTAAAGTCCACTATTCTTCCGTGTAGTTTCTTGGTGTCAATGGAATTCATGTATTCTTTACTCGCAAGGTTTAGTAAAATTTCACCTTCTTGGGTGTTATCATTTACATATTTTGTTAAAGTTTCTTTCCAAAACTCGTGTAAATCATTAAGACCTTTAACGGGTAATTTGGTTCCCATTTCTAAGCGATAGGGCATAATTAAATCTGTTGGTGATAAAATGCCATACAAACCAGATAGAATGTAGACGTGTTTACTCAGGTAATCTAACTGATCCGCTGTAAAGGGCGTTTCTCTGAACCCACGATAAACTTCCCCGTCAAACATTAAACCTGCGGTTAATGCTTGATTACTGTTTGGGTTTTTCTGCCACATTTGATTGCGTTCATAATTCAATTGCGCAAGATCATTAGAAATTTTCATCAGATTCATTAAATCCTTAGGAGACATTTCCTTCAAGCTTTCCATTAAGATTGCCGCTTGTTTCATAAATCTGGGTTCAGTTTCTAATGACCAAACTTTATCTGGATCTTCATTTAATCTTTTCGCTGGGGACAAAAATATTTTCATAACTCAAATATAATAAAAAAGCCACACATGCTGTGCGGCTTTTCAATTGCTATTAGATGACGTTTCTATTGAATTTTAACTATACAATTTAGTATAATATTCATGTGCCATTCTATTGGAATCAAAGAAAGGAACTACTTGTGTCATGCTATTGATTACTTTTTTATACCAATCTTTTGGATTATCATAATACATAGGTACAATAACCTCATTAAACATCGCAAGCAGATTATCTAAATCTTGACGATCTTGATCAAAATGTGGAATAGTATGATCTACAATAGGTAATACGAAAGAACAATCCGAACACATGTCGTCAAATTCTCTAATCCAACCATCGTTTGTTGATAGGTTAATGGCCGCATTCATAGCTGCGGTCATTCCACTGGTACCAGAAGCCTCACGGGTAACTCTTGGGTTATTCAACCAAATATCTGCGCCATCTTTTAATTTTTTAGACAAGGCTAGTTCATAACCAGAAAGTACAGCCATATTATCATTGCTAAAACTTAATTCTACCAAGTGATTATATGTTCTTATCGCATTATAATCCATTGGGTAAGGTTTTCCAGCAAATATAAATTGTACCGGTTTTTCTTGATCATGGGCTAACGCTTTAAACCTTTCTATATCTCTTGTAATTAAATCTGCGCGCTTATATTCTGCAAAACGTCTGGCCCAAACAACCGTCAACACATCGTCATTGAACCATTTACCAGTTTGGTCGGCTACTTCTTTAAATAGTTCGCGCTTTAATTCTTTCTTTCTAATGGCTAATTCTGTAATATCATTATTCGCTCTAGCTTCCTCTAAGCGTTTATCTGCCCAATACTTTTTATTCTGAGCATTGGTGATACTAATGATAGGAGCCGTGTTCGGAAAGTGATTCCACATTTCTTGAGCCACCTCACCATGCAGTTTAGATACCCCATTGGCTTTATTCGCTAATCTTAACGCCACAAGGGTGTGATTGAATATTTCACCAGGAGTTTGGGTAAATTCTCTCACATCATTCATGGAGGTACCATTAAAGAAACCTAAAGATTCAAGCTCTTTGATGTTGTGTTTTTCGTTTCCTGCTTCTTCTGGCGTATGCGTGGTAAAAACTAATTTTTTTCTAAGTTTTTCAAGGCCCATTTTTGGAATCCATTCAAAAACAGCAGATAGAGCGTGTGCTTCATTAAAGTGCAATACCTCTGGTTCGTAATTTAACTCTTCTAGTAACTTGGCACCTCCAATTCCTAATACCATAGATTGCGCTATCTTGGCTTTAGGATCAGAATCATATAGCCTAAAGGTGGTAGAACGGGCTAAGTAATCATTTTCTGGAATATCTGTACTTAATAAAAACAATGGTGCCGTGCCAAATAGCTCTGGTTCTAAATAATATGCCTTAACCCAAACATCATGACCATTAATTTTTATTGTAAACTTGATTTTGGTATCCTTTAAAAATTGGTAATGCTTTTCTTTAAAAAAGATTCCCATTTTTCTATCCTCCTTGGTATATTGATCGTAATATCCGTATCTCCATAAAATACCGATACCTATATAATTTTGTTTTAAATCATAAGCAGATCTGATGTGAGAACCGGCTAAAAAACCTAACCCTCCTGAATATATTTTAAGACTTTGATCTATTGCAAACTCCATACTGAAGTATGCAACAGATTTGCTATATTGTGGGTCAAAATCATAGGGATGCTGAAACTGTTGTGGTAACTTGTTATCAATCATAATTATTTTCAATACATTTTTACAAAAGTAATAATTTATAAAAGTTATTCCATGAATTATTTTATTAACCCTTTGTAAAGTTTTGTGTAATTTAGTAGATTAATAATGCTGAAGGAATGAATAGATAAATCGGTCATAATTTATTAAATTTGTAGGCTATGTCAACAATGTTAACAGCAAAAGATTTTATTTCAGATCAAGATGTAAAATGGTGTCCCGGATGTGGAGACTATTCTATATTGAAGCAAATGCAGAGTATTCTGCCAGAATTAGAATTTGAAAAAGAAGATATAGTCTTTATTTCAGGAATTGGGTGTTCTTCCCGTTTCCCATATTATATGAATACATATGGTATGCATAGTATTCATGGTCGAGCACCTGCGGTGGCTTCAGGGACTAAGATTGCTAATCCAGATTTGCATGTTTGGGTAATTACAGGTGATGGAGATAGCCTATCAATAGGGGGGAATCATTTTATACATGCTTTCAGAAGAAACATGGATTTCAATATATTGTTATTTAATAATGAAATTTACGGTTTAACCAAAGGGCAATATTCTCCAACTTCTAAACAAGGATTAAAGACGAAATCGTCTCCATTAGGTTCCATCGATTATCCATTTAATCCTGCGGCAGTGGCTTTAGGAGCAGATGCAACGTTTGTAGCTAGATCTATGGATAGAGATCCGAAGCATTTGAAGGAAATGATGCTAAGAACAGCAAAACATAAAGGTACCTCATTATTAGAGGTGTATCAGAACTGTCCTATTTTTAATGATGGAGTGTTTGCGGAATACACCGACAAGAAATCTCGACCAGAAACGGCGATTTACGTAGAACATGGTAAGCCTATGGTTTTTGGAGTAAATCAAAACAAAGGATTAATCTTAGATGGGTTGTCACCAAAAGTGGTTGATATTGAGAATGGTGCATATGGATTAGATGACTTATGGATTCATGACGAAATGGATTTAACTAAAGCCCAGATACTATCACATTTCTTTGATGTACCTGGAGATACTGAGTTCCCAAGACCATTTGGGGTGTTTTATGCTATAGATAGACCAACCTACGAAGACTTACTATTTGATCAAATTGCAACCGCAAAAAATCAAATGAAAGCAATAACTCTTGATGAAATTCTAGAAGGTAGAAATTCTTGGGAGATTCAATAGAACAATAAACTATAAATACGATATATTTTCATGAAAAAGTTACCATTGCTATTTTTATTGATGCTGTTTGCGTTTACAGCAATATTTTCTTGTAAAAAAGAAGTTGAGCCAGCTGCTCCAGAGGACGTGGAATTACCCAATGCCATTAATCTAAGTTATATGGACACCTTGGTACGTCCGCAAGATGACTTTTATAGTTATGTAAATGGTAATTGGATGAAACAAGTGGAGATTCCTGCTGATAGAGGACGATGGGGGAGTTTTGACGAGTTACGTGAATTCACAGATTCAGTTTCTTTAAAATTATTGAATGAAACGCTACAAAAATCTGAATTATCTCATGATGAGCAGTTAGTAGCCAATTTATATCAATCAATTACAGATACCCTAGCTAGAAATAATAATGGAATTAATCCAATTAAAAAGCAATTAGATGCCATAGAAAAGATTCAAAATGTAGCTGAATTGAATGCTTACTTAAAGAAAGAAACACCTTTTCATGGAAATCCATTATATGGGATATATGTAAGACCTCATATGAAGAATAGTAACCTGAATGTGGTTTATTTAAACGGACCTGATTTAGGAATGAGTAGGGATTATTTGCAAAAAGATGATAATGATTCAAAAGAAAAACTGAATCTGTACCAAGGGTATTTAAAGAATATATTTAGTTATATTAATGATGGTAATCCAGAGCAATCTGCTGCGGATGTGGTAAATTTTGAAAAAGAATTAGCATCTAGTATTTTATCCTTTGAAAACCTTAGAAATTCTGACTTAAAGTATAATCCTGTTGCTACGAAAGATTTAAGGGAGATTGTAAAAACGGTTGATTTAAATCAATATTTGAAAGACCTCACCATTGAAACGGATACGGTGATTATCCCAGAAATTAAATATTATAAAAATTTAGCTCACGTGATTACGGAAGATAATCTGCCAGTAATTAAAAAATATCTTACAGTTAATTTAGTGAATAATGCTGCGGGTAAATTGAATGCGGAACTAGAGAAAATGCAGTTTGATTTCTATAGTAAAAAGTTGAAAGGTATAGATGAAATGCGCTCTCTGGATAAAAGAGCTCTAGAGGTTGTAAATAATTCTATAGGACAAGCTTTTGGCAAATCTTACGTAGCAGCCTATTTCCCAGAAGAGGCTAAAGAGAATGCTGAAGAAATGGTAAGATATATTCGTAAATCTTTTGAGAATCATTTAAATGGAATTACTTGGATGACAGACTCTACCAAGATAAAAGCATTAAATAAGTTAAAAAAATTCAATGTTAAAATAGGGTATCCGGATAAGTGGAAGGACTATGATGACTTAGCATTAGAATCTACCAAAAATGGAGGATCTTATTATGAAAACATGCGTAGAATAGCAAGTTTTGAATTTAAAAATGATTTAGAAAAAATTGGAGAAGAGGTAGATAAGACAGAATGGTTTATGCCACCACAGATGGTAAATGCTTACTATAGCCCACAGTTTAATGAGATTGTGTTCCCTGCCGCTATTCTACAACCACCATTTTATAATTTTAAAGCAGATGCTGCAGTTAACTTTGGTGGAATGGGTGCTGTGATAGGTCATGAAATCTCTCACGGATTTGATGATAGTGGAGCTAAGTATGATGGAGATGGTAATTTGAATAATTGGTGGACTAGCCAAGATAATGAAGCGTTTTCTATTCTTGGAGAAAATTTAGCGAAACAATATGATGCTTATGAACCATTAAAAGGAATATTTGTAAATGGAAAAGCTACGTTAGGTGAGAATATTGCAGATTTAGGTGGGGTGAATGTAGCTTATGATGGCCTTCAAATGTATTTAAAAGATAAAGGTAATCCTGGTAAAATTGATGGGTTCTCTCCAGATCAAAGATTCTTCATATCATGGGCAACTATTTGGAGAACAAAATCAAAGGATGAAGCTTTAAAGAATCAAGTGAAAAGTGATTTTCACTCACCTGGCTATTATAGAGCGATTGGACCATTAGAAAATATTAAAGCCTTTTATGATGCGTTTAATGTGACAGAAGCAGACAAGATGTATAAAGCACCAGAAGACCGTACCGTAATTTGGTAATCCATATATGATTATTCCTAAACTTTTCCGTTGGTTATTCTTTAATAAAAATCAAACTAATAATGTGTTCGACGCTTTAAGAAAAACTGATAGCTTATTGGTAGATGTGAGTTTAGATTTAGGAACACCCATAGAATCTGTAGACAATTCCTTGAAATTAGATGATTCTAATTTCAAGGAATTTGTTGATAAAACTTCTAAAGAAAGAGTGATTATCATTTTTGGTAATCAAAAAGCTAGAAGAATGAAGTTTTATTCTCGTTTAGAGGCAGAGGGATTTGAACATCTTTACGATTTGGGTACATTAGATGATTTAAAGGAAATTAGAAATAATTTGTAAATTAAAATAATTTAAAGACTTGCGTATCAAGATTAAATACGTATATTTGCAATCCTAAAAATTTATAAAAGTTTAACCAATGTACGCAATTGTAGAAATAGCAGGGCTTCAGTACAAAGTAGAGAAAGATCAACAATTGTTTGTGAATCGTCTAAAAGGAGAAGAAGGAGGTAGTGTATCTTTTGATAAAGTTCTTTTGACAGATAACGGAACAATTACAGTTGGCGCCCCAGTTATAGAAGGTGCAGTAATAGAGGCAAAGATCCTTGAGCACTTGAAAGGAGATAAAGTTATCGTCTTCAAAAAGAAGAGAAGAAAAGGATATATGAAGAAAAATGGGTTCCGTCCATATCTTACAAAAATCCAAATCACTTCTTTAGGAGCAGATGATGATTCATCAAAAAAAGAAAAGAAAGCAGAACCTAAATCAGCAGCAAAGAAAACTGTGGCTAATAAAGGAACTGATTCAGATAAATTAACAATCGTTGAAGGGATTGGCCCTAAGGTTCAAGAATTATTGAACGAAAATGGAATCAATACATTCCAAGACCTTGCGGATAAGTCTGCAGACGATATCAAAGCATTGTTAGAGCCAAAAGGAGGTATTTATGTTTCTATGGATCCAACAACTTGGCCAGAGCAAGCACAATTAGCTGCTGACGGAAACATGGACGAGCTTAAGGCTTTGCAAGATAGACTTAACGGAGGTAAAAATTAATTAATTAACAGAAAAACTTAAAGCCATGGCACATAAGAAAGGAGTCGGTAGTTCCAAAAACGGACGTGATTCAATATCTAAACGTTTAGGTGTAAAAAAATTTGGTGGTGAAATCTGTCGAGCAGGTAATATCATCGTAAGACAAAGAGGTACAAAACATCATCCAGGTGATAATGTAGGGATTGGAAAAGATCATACATTATATGCTTTGATTGATGGGGAGGTTGTTTTCCGTAAAAAAGGTGAAAACAGATCATTTGTATCTGTATTACCAGTAGAATAAATCTACTTGTGTTAAAAACTTAAGAAGCCACTTTTTTTAAAGTGGCTTTTTTTGTACGCTATAATGTTAACCTTATGGATGTTAAATTATCTTATTACTTTCTGATTTCAGTGATGATTGTGACAACCTTTTTTTAATATATTAATTGGGTTCGATAGAAAATTCTTAAATTCGATTAAATTTTAATCTATGAGCGATATTAATTGGAAAGATGTAGAAAATTTTGATTTTACAGATATTACCTATAAAAAACATAACGGAGTAGCAAGAATTGCATTTAATAGGCCAGAAGTGCGTAATGCTTTTCGTCCAAAAACCACCTCTGAATTGTTAAAGGCTTTTCATGATGCACATGAAGACACCTCTATAGGTGTTGTGCTATTGAGTTCAGAAGGTCCATCGCCTAAAGATGGTGTGTATTCATTTTGCAGTGGAGGAGATCAATCTGCACGTGGAAAAGAGGGATATGTGGGGGAAGATGGATATCATAGATTAAATATTTTAGAAGTGCAGCGGCTTATCAGGTTTATGCCAAAAGCTGTAATAGCCGTTGTAAATGGTTGGGCTGTTGGTGGTGGCCATAGCTTACACGTAGTTTGTGACATGACTTTGGCTAGCAAAGAACATGCGATATTCAAACAAACTGATGCAGATGTAACTAGTTTTGATGGCGGATATGGATCAGCTTATTTAGCTAAAATGGTTGGTCAAAAAAGAGCTAGGGAGATTTTCTTTCTCGGTAGAAATTATTCCGCACAAGAAGCTTTTGAGATGGGTATGGTGAATGCTGTAGTTCCACATGAAGAGCTCGAAAATACGGCTTATGAATGGGCACAAGAAATTTTAGCGAAATCCCCAATTTCAATCAAAATGTTGAAATTTGCAATGAATCTTACCGATGATGGCATGGTGGGGCAACAGGTATTCGCTGGTGAAGCCACTAGACTTGCTTATATGACCGATGAAGCGCAAGAGGGTAGAGATGCTTTTTTAGAAAAACGTCAACCAAATTTTGATAAAAAATGGATTCCATAGAATTATAAATTATTCATCCATTAAGCTCCTAGGTTAAAGTTCATCTTTCAATTTAGGAGCTTTTATTTGGGTGCCTATAGCATCATTTAATTGGTTGATAAAATATTTTGCAATTTGTATCGACTCTTCTTCTTTATGTTGGTGTACAAAGAAGTAAATTTTTTTTATCCCTAATGTTGCCCATTGTGTAATTCTCTCTACCCAATAATCTACACGTTTATAGTCCATTATTTTATCATTAGAACCTACATACCTTATAAAAGCTGCACTTGTTGTTAATCGCATGTGCAATAAATCTCTTCTTCCTGCGGTATCAGTAATCACGTGAGTTAGATTACTTTCCTCTAAAAGTTGATATAAATCTTCAGCAATTTCTGAATATCCATACCAACCTTGATGTCTGAATTCAAACGCTAAAGGGAAATTTTGAGGCCAAGTATTTTGTATAAAGTTTCTTAAAATCGCTCTATTTTCCTCTTTAGGAGCGAAATTTTCAGGCATTTGAATAAAAGGCATTTCAAGATGATCCTCTAGGCGTAAGATGGCATTCACATTTTCTTCTACATAATGTTCTGCATTATTTAATCTTTTCCAATGGCTGATGCCTTGATATATTTTGGGGAAAAATTTAAATCCTGACGTTACTTTAGAGGACCAAGTCTCATATTGATGGGTAGGAAATATTCTATAAAATGCTGCATTAAATTCAATCGCATTAAATTGTGTAGCATAGTAACTCAACTCATCTTTAGTCCCCCTAGGGTAAAAGTTTTTTAATTTTTGTCTACTCCAATTCGTACAGCCTACATAGACATCGGGCAGCTTTTGATATTTATTTTGTTGAATTACCCGAACTGTGTCTTCATGATCTGGCGGCAGGCTAAAATCTATTCCTGTGATATCTTCTACTTTACCAAATTTCATAATTCATATTAATATAAAAAGCTACTTTAAATAGTGATTATTTAAAGTAGCTCCATGTGATTTTTTTTATTGTGTATAATTTAATCTTCTAAACGATAAATTTCCATAATATGTTCTAGAACTGCATTAAAATCAAACTTCAAATCAATAAGTTTACCAGTTTTAATGTCGAACACCCAACCATGAATTTGCATGCCTCTATGCCTCATAGCCTTTTGCACTGCCGCCATCTTTACAACGTTAATGGCTTGTTCTTTTACGTTTAATTCAACCAAACGATCATAGCGGCTTTGTTCATCTTCAATTGCATTTAACTCCTCTTTATGTTCTCGATAAACATCGCGAATGTTACGTAAC
>JBPCUN010000123.1:0-4783 GCA_051011115.1 Weeksellaceae bacterium | reverse complement strand
AGCATATTTGATACAACTTAAAAAGGGCGAACTATTTAAAAAACAAGTTGCTCCGAAAAAATAAAATACATGAGGACTATTTTTTTTCCCACTTCGTTATGACGTTACGTCAGCGGAGTGGGTTTTTTGTTTTAATAATTCTAATAATAATAGCACAGGTTATACTTCATTTTTATTCTTTTGAAAAAGAAATACAGCCGATATCACCATTCAGTTCAGAGGAATTAGCGATGATAGAGGCAATCAATTTTAAATCAAATGACAAGGATGAAAGAATTAAAGAAAAAGAAATTCAATACTTTAATTTCAATCCCAACACTTTAGATGAAGAAGGGTTTACGAGACTAGGGTTCTCTACAAGACAGGCAAACTCTATTATTAAATATCGCTATATAAAGGGAGGGAATTTTTCCACTATACAAGAATTTGGAGCGTCTTATGTGATTTCAGATGAGAAGTTAGAAAAACTTCGTCCATATATTCATTTAAGTGACATACAACAATCAAATAAAAGTAATGGTAATCATCATTTTAAGAACAAAAAAGAGGGGGCTAGGAAGATCAAACCTTTTAATCTAAATAAAACTTCTCTGGCAGGATTTATATCTTTAGGTTTTTCTAAAAAACAAGCGCAAACAATTTTAAATTTCAAAAATTCTTTAACCAATAAAAGTTTTGAAAGTAAAGAACAGTTTCATAAATGCTACGCTGTCAATGACTATATGTATAATAAATTACAGTCATATATAAGGATTAAAAAAACTGATGAAAATATAGAAGATAATAATAGGAGTGAAAAGTATAATATTAACACGATAAATGAATCTAAATTTGTAGATTTGGGGTTCTCAAAAGAGGAAGCTTCTAATATTATTAAATATAGAGCTTATGTTGGGGGGATAAACGACACTTTAGCGCTCAAAAAGTGTAAGTATGTAAGAGAAGAAATCTATCAAAATATAAAAAATCAGGTTATTTTTTGATGCACGGTGAAAGTTTTTCAAATTATTTTGCTAAAACTTTTTGCTACGTTTAAAAATTTAACTAGATTTGCATCCCGATTTAATTCAGGGTGGATTAATTTATTTAAAATCAGTACAGTGGATACACTTAGTTATAAAACAATTTCAGTTAATAAGGCCAATGCAGATAAGCAATGGTTATTAGTAGATGCAGAAGGGCAAAATCTTGGTCGTGTGGCTTCTAAGATTGCTAAGTTGCTTAGAGGTAAACATAAAACCAATTTTACTCCACATGCAGATTGTGGTGATTACGTTGTGGTTGTGAATGCTGATAAGATTAATTTGACCGGTAATAAGTGGCAAGATAAAGTGTATCAAAGATATACTGGATTCCCAGGAGGTCAGAGAACACAAACAGCTATGCAGTTGCATAAGAAAGATGCAAATAAAATGATGGAGCACGCTGTAAAAGGAATGCTTCCTAAAAATAAGCTAGGGAGAAAACTTTTCAAAAACATGAAGGTTTATAGCGGTGAGGTTCATGAACATGATGCCCAGCAACCTAGAAAAATAGATATAAACGAATTCAAATAAATATATGGCAACGATTCACAAAATAGGACGTAGAAAAACTTCTGTTGCAAGAGCATATGTAGAAGAAGGTAAAGGTGAGGTTACTATCAATGGTAAATCATTAGACACGTACTTTTCTACAGATGTTTTGAAATATAAGGTTAAACAACCATTTTTACTTACAGAAACTTTAGGTAAATATGATGTTGTGGTAAATGTAAACGGTGGTGGTATTACAGGACAAGCAGAAGCGATTAGACTAGCTATTTCTCGTATCCTTACAGAAATCAACCCTGAGTTTAGAACCTTATTGAAACCAGAAGGATTACTTACACGTGATCCAAGAATGGTTGAGCGTAAGAAATTTGGTCAGAAGAAAGCACGTAAGAAATTCCAGTTCTCTAAACGTTAAGACCATATTATCGTATTGTTACAACTGAATTTAAATATAAGTTTGCCCGATTTACGGGCGAACTTTTTTCAATAAAAGCCGATTAGTTTAGCATCCAAATTTGTAGGGCATATGTCGCCAATGCGAATGACCACCTATAGATTGATTGCTAATTAGCGGAAAGTAAACTAATTAAAAATTAAAACAATGGCAAAAAAGAGTGTAAAAGAATTGTTAGACGCAGGAGTTCATTTCGGACACCTTACGCGTAAGTGGAATCCAAACATGTCTCCTTATATCTTTATGGAGAAAAATGGAATACACATTATTGATCTTCACAAAACAGCAGTTAAATTAGAAGAAGCTTCTGATGCTTTAGAAAAAATGGCTGCTTCTGGTAGAAAGATTTTATTTGTTGCTACAAAGAAACAAGCCAAAGACATCGTTTCTAAATACGCAGGTGAGGTTAATATGCCTTACATTACAGAAAGATGGCCTGGGGGAATGTTAACAAACTTTGTTACTATCCGTAAGGCAATCAAGAAAATGATTTCTATTGATAAAATGAAGAAAGATGGTACTTTCGAAAGTTTATCAAAGAAAGAAAGATTACAAGTTGATCGTCAAAGAGCTAAACTTGAGAAAGATTTAGGTTCTATAGCAGATATGACAAGATTACCATCAGCTTTATTTATCGTGGATATTGTGAATGAAAGTATTGCCGTTAAAGAAGCACAGAAATTAAACATCCCTGTTTTTGCCATGGTTGATACGAACTCGGATCCTAGAGAAGTTGACTATGCGATTCCAGCGAATGATGATGCTACTAAATCTATTGAAATCATTTTGCAGACTGTAACTGATTCTATCAAAGAAGGTTTAAATGCAAGACAAGCTGAAAAACAAAAAACTAAAGAAGTTAAAGCGGACAAGCCAAAAGCTAAAAAAGAAAGTGCTGCTAAATCTAATGAAGAAGAATAATTTAATCTATTCTTAACTCATTGAATTTATTAGTTCTTACATTTTAACTAATTTTGAATCATAAACAAAAAATAAACAATGTCATATAAAGTATCAGCAAAAGAAGTAAGTAAATTAAGAAGTACTACAGGTGCCGGAATGATGGATTGCAAGAAAGCGCTAGTAGAGGCAGAAGGTGATTTTGAAAAAGCTATTGAGATCCTTAGAAAAAAAGGACAAAAGGTAGCAGCTAAGAGAGCAGATAGAGAAACTTCTGAAGGGGCAGTTATAGCATCTACTAATTCAGATAATACCAAAGGTGTTATTGTAGCATTGGGTTGTGAAACAGATTTCGTGGCTAAAAACGAAGACTTTTTAAATTTAGCAACTAAATTATCTGAACATGGTTTAAATTATTCTTCTAAAGAAGAATTTCTACAATCAGATTTTGAAGGAATGACTGTAGAGGATAAGTTAACTGAGCAAACTGGTGTAATTGGTGAGAAATTGGCTATTGTTTCGTTTGAAACGTTAGAAGCGCCTTTCGTAGGTTCTTATATCCATAATGGAAACAAGATTGCTTCTATGGTAGGTTTAAGTGAAACCGTTGATAATGCAGAGGAAATCGCTAAAAATCTATCCATGCAAGTTGCGGCAATGAATCCTATTGCTTTGAATGAAGATCAAGTTGATCAAGAAATCATTGATAAAGAGATAGAAATTGCTAAGGATACTTTACGTCAAGAAGGTAAGCCAGAAGAAATGTTAGATAAGATTGCAAAAGGTAAGCTTAATAAATTCTTCAAAGATAATACACTTGTGAATCAAGAATATATCATGGGAGACAAGCAATCAGTTTCTGACTATTTAAAAGAGTCTAAGGATGGCTTAACAATCGTTGGATTTAAAAGATTTGGATTGTAAATAGATCATTATTTAATAAATTTAAAATGCCTCTTCTATTCAATAGAAGAGGCATTTTTTTATCTCATATATCATATTCTTATTCCAAATATTCATATTCAAAACCATTAAAACCTTTATGTTGGATTTCGTTTTGTTTGTTTACCCAGATTAAGTAGAACTTAAGGTCTTCATTTTTATTTATAAAGTCTGTCGCTTTTTCATATCCCATAGCCATCAATGCCGTTGCAATAGCATCCGCTTCTCCAGTTGTAGGGGCAATTACTGTAGCACTTAAGATTTCAGAGGCTTTTGCATAGCCAGTAGTAGGATTGATGGTATGTACAATTTTTTCGCCCGTTGACTCATCAATATGATACTTTCTATAATTTCCAGAGGTTGCAAGCGCTTCATTTTTTAACTGAACAATGGTTTTTACCTCTCTTTTACCATCCGTTGTAGGCTCGTCGATACCAATGGTCCATAAAGACTCATCTGATTTTTGTCCATGTGCATAGACTTCTCCACCAATTTCTATCATGTAATTGCGTACATTTCGTTCATTGAAGAAAGTAGCTATTTTATCATTAATATAACCAGTGATAGAATTAAAACTTAATTTAAATCTTGGGTCATTTTTAATGAGCGTATTTCCTTCTATTTTTACATGATCCATACCCACAAACTGCATTACCGAATCAATTTGATTTTTGGTTGGTTGATTTTTCAATCCTTCCTTAGAAAATCCCCATACTTCTGATAGCGGCTCTACACTTGGGTCAAAATATCCATCTGTTTTCTTATTAAATGTTTTAGAAATTTCTATAAGTTCTAATAACATAGGATCACCTTCACTTTCTTGTTCACTTGCGTTAAAACGAGATAAATAGGAATCATCTCTATAGGTGTTCACAGAATTATCAAATTCGTTTAATAAAGACTGAATATCATCATTATAATTCTCATCCTCGCTATAATATATGATGCTATAAGT
>JBPCUN010000122.1:0-3894 GCA_051011115.1 Weeksellaceae bacterium | reverse complement strand
TTCATTTCTGGAACAGGTCCAGATGCGCGTGAAACTCATACCTATAAGGTAAACATACGCAATGGAAAAGCTATTAAACTAACCCCTCAAAAAGGTTCGCATAGTTCCCAGTTGAGTTATGATGGGCAATATATTTTAGATGTTTATAGTAGCATCGATGTCCCAGGAGAAACCCAAATTATTAACACAAAAACAGGGAAAGTCACATCTATCTTTAAATCTAAAAATCCATTACAAGACTATAAATTAGGGATTCAAGAATTTGTAGACTTAAAAGCAAATGATGGAACTAAATTACACGGTTTATTGACTAAACCAGCCAATTTTGATCCGAATAAGAAATATCCCGTATTAATATATGTTTATGGCGGCCCTCATGCTCAAATGGTTACGAATTCCTTCTTAGGTGGTGCTTCTATGTGGTTACCAGCCTTTGCTAGTTTGAATGATTACATTGTGTTTACGTTAGATAATAGAGGATCTGCAAATAGAGGATTCAAATTTGAAAGCGGCATCCACCGTCAATTGGGAGAACTGGAAATGAAGGATCAATTAAAAGGAGTTGAATATCTAAAGTCACTAGCATATGTGGACAGCGAGCGCATGGCAATCAATGGATGGAGTTTTGGTGGATTTATGACCACTAGCCTTATGCTTCGTCATCCTGGGATATTCACCACCGCAGTGGCAGGAGGTCCTGTTATTGATTGGAAGTACTATGAAGCCATGTACGGAGAACGTTATATGGATACACCACAAGAAAACCCAGAAGGATATGAAAACAGTCAAGTTTCCAAGTATATTACACAACTTGATGGGAAATTAATGCTGATTACTGGTAGTGTGGATCCTGTCGTGGTACCACAACATAGCATGACATTATTAAAGGCGGCGGTGGACAACAATATACAGGTAGATTTTTTTTCCTACCCAATGCATGAACATAATGTACGGGGTAAAGACAGAGTCAATTTAATAGAAAAAATAGCTAATTACATCATAGAAAATAACAAATAACATATTTTGGACGGCTATTCGTGCTATCCCAAGTAAGCCACAGTAATCTACTTATAAACAAAGGCATCAAAGGAGTTCGACCTCAGGGTTTCCACTCTTTGATGCCTTTGTTTATTAGCGTATCTTTCTTTGCGGGTTACTTTGTCCTATCACGGCCGCTAATGAATAGATATAAAATAATAAAAGCTTTAATATAGGATCATCAATATAGTATAAATTGTTTATTTAATCTCATTAAGGCATAGAGAGAGATCATTCCTATAACGCACCATAAAAAGTCTACTGAAAATATTGAAATGAATGTGGGATTCAATGTTTCCCAAATCCATTTATTCGTTAAGCCATTCATCAAAGGAATTATGAAAGAAAATAATATTATTAAAATTAGCACTGAAGTTACAATTTGTTTAAAACTTCTCAAGGTCATAAGAACAATAATTAATACACCCCACCCATAATAAAATGTATGATATAAAAAGGCTTTATTCGTAATTCCAAAATATAGGTTGTTAAGCTTTGATGCAATTAAACTCATCGCTATAATAGGTATTAGCGCCAATGAAATTGATAAGTATAATTTTGTTAAAAAGAAATTAATTCTTCTTTTTCTTGGGCTAATTGTTTTTTTATCTCTAGCTACATACCAAATCATAACGCCAGAAATTATTACATAACTCGATAAGAAACCTAGTACCATAAAAATTATCTTCAGTGGATATCCTCCAAAATCGCCAAAATGTAGCCGATGAAGAATATTGTTAACTGTGACAGAATAAGAAAATGACTTTTCTGGATTTACTTGGTCAAGTATTTCCCCACTCTCTACTTTAAACTTTATTAAACCCTGACTAGAAACATCTTTCTTATAAGGCAAATGACCTACAAACTCAACAGTCATGTTTTTATTATTTATATGATCAATTTTTAATTTAGTCCAAACTAAATCGGGTTGTAATTCTTTGGCATTAGTTATGAGGTGATTAATAGAAAAATCGTTAGTCAAGCGTTGTTGTGACAGAGATAATTCAATGGGACTAGTTACCTCTGTATTTTTATAATACGCATCACTATTTTTACTATATAAATAATCTATAGCAGGGTTTATAAAAAAAGATGCACTTAATAGAAGGGCGCATCCCGTGATGGCATAAATCAATTGAAATGGTAGACCAATAAATCCCATAGTAATATGAGAATCTGTCCATATGGTTTTCCATTTTGCTGTAGCTCTAAATACATAGAAGTGAGAAATCATCTTATCCCAATGAATATAAATACCTGTCATAAGAACAATTAAAAAGAAAAAGGAGACAAAACCTGCTAACATATATCCATATCTCCCCTGAATGTTTAAAGGTGCCAAGAAATGCAGCCTATAAATCAACTCTCCGACTGAATAATCCTCTTCATAATCTCCTACAGATGCCGTTTTATAATTGATCATAAAATAATCTCCAAGGGATTTCTCTTCACTTTCTGAATTTTCACTCAATCGCTCGGACAAAGTAGCCAATAAATACTCCTCCTCATAGTATTGCTCAAAACTTAAATTTCTATTGTCCAAATTTTCAACCGTACCAATGTAGTGCAATAAATAATCGAAATCCACTTTATGAAAGTTATCTGGTAAAATTGGCTGATTCCTTTCCCAAGCTATAAATTCATCTCGTAAAAATGAAAGAGTTCCAGTAAAAAACATGACAAATAAAATGGCACTAATGAATATTCCTGCCACGGTATGAATGTTAAAGAATATATTGAATAACCTCTTTTTCATTAGTTGATAATTTGAATTATTAAAGCTAAAATGAAAACTAGGACAATAGAACATAGAAGAGCGTGCCAATATATTTTAGTGGCATAACTTGCTAAAAACAATACCGCCGAAAGTACAAAACCCATAAAAGTATAACTTGTAGTTACAACTTCTTTATTAAAGAAATGACCAAGAATTATCATTATTTCTACAGATATAAGAAAACTACCGACTAGCCCAACGAATAATTTAATAATCTTTACGATAGGTGAATTTGTAAGATATTTTTTATTAGCTGGCATAATGATAAATTGTATTAATGAATAAAAGTAGAGCCATGATAATTAAAATAATAGGGGCACTGTGGAGTGGTTTTAACAAAATCAATAAACTCATGAACGCTGCCCAGGTAAAAAAGGTAAATAGGATTCCTGTAAACCAACTATACATCCCTATATTTAATATTAATGACACCAGTATTAAAACGAAGGGGATATATTTCGCCATGCTCGCATAGTGGATTCTCCAAGATGTTAGATAATTGGTATGCGTAGCTATGGTTTTCTTAGAGTTAGCGTACATTAAAAAGGTGCAACCGTATATAAATAAGATTATAACTATTAACATGAATTCAATTATTGTCTTGGAAAAATAGATACTTTTTAAAAAGAGTAGGAAACACTTAATCTATAATTAAATGGCTCTAATGCTCGCCATCCATAATGCGTATACCCCCAAGCACCTGGGTAGAAGCCTACATAATTATATCGATCAGTTATATTTCTAATTTGAAAAACAATTTGATAATTCGATTTTTCATAAGAAATACCACCATTCAGTATAAAATAATCATCTGGTAGATAAGGATGTTCTAAAGTTACTGGCCAGGCAGCGCGCTTGCCATGAAACTCATAACCTAATGTAAAACCTATCCCTTTTAATTTATTATTATCAAGTACATACTTTAACGATGCATTGGATATATGCTTAGCGGTTCCAAATAGCATACTCCCGATTTTATTTGGGTTGTTGTCTTTGGTGACTTTAGCATCCGTGAATGCATAATTGAACATTAAACTTAAATTATTATTGAATCTACCATTGACATCAATCTCTATTCC
>JBPCUN010000121.1:0-3160 GCA_051011115.1 Weeksellaceae bacterium | reverse complement strand
AACTTTATCAACTCTTGTCTAGAGCAGTTTGCTAAAACGCTTGAAAATGAAATGACATCGGCTGAGTCTTTTAATCAAGAAGAAAAAGATTCTTTGCGTATCATTATGAGCATACTCTCAAATTATACGCCAGAGAATATGGTAAGGGCAGAGGTCAAATGCCCTGTTTCAGCGTTAGGAGAAGAAGGAATCGAGGCGCAGGAGTTTGCAGATAAATTTATGCAAGCTGTGCGTATAGCAGAGGTAGAGCCATATAGAGCCGCCACACATAACAAAGGAATTATGAATGGTGTAGATGCTGTTGTCATTGCCACTGGAAACGACTTTCGAGCCGTAGAAGCCGCCGCTCATACCCATGCATCACAAGGAGGATCGTATGGTAGTCTTACCCACTGTGAAGTGAAAAATGATGAATTCCGTTTTTGGATAGATTTACCCATTGCTCTTGGAACAGTTGGTGGGCTTACCTCTTTACATCCGTTAGTACGGTTTGCGCTTGATATTCTAGGTAAGCCGAATGCCCACGAACTTATGGGAATCGTTGCTGTAGCAGGTCTTGCACAGAATTTTGCAGCTTTACGTTCGCTTACAACTACAGGAATTCAAAAGGGGCATATGAAAATGCACTTATATAATATTCTAAACCAATTAGGAGCTACGGATAAAGAAAGAGATTATTTTACCATCTATTTTAGAGATAAAACTGTTTCTCATCATGCCGTAGTAACAGAATTTAATAGAATAAGAAAAAAAGGATAAAACATCATGTAATATCTGGAAAGTAAAAAAAGACCTTGTGAAAATTAATTCGCAAGGTCTTTTGGTCTGAATAAATTTAATTTTTAGTTTAAACTTTTAATACCCATTTCATATAAAGCAAATGAAAGCATGTCAGTATTCTCTTCTATGATTAATTCTGTGGGTTTCCCAGCACCATGTCCCGCTTTGGTTTCAATTCTAATCAAAGTTGGATTATTACAGTCTTGTTTTGCTTGTAATTCTGCTGCAAATTTATAACTATGTGCTGGCACCACTCTATCATCGTGGTCTCCTGTCATTACAAGTGTTGATGGGTAACAAGTTCCTTGTTTCACATTGTGCACAGGAGAATATGATTTCAGATATTCAAACATCTCTTTGCTATCTTCTGCAGTTCCATAATCATAAGCCCAGCCAGCTCCCGCTGTAAAAGTATGATAGCGCAACATATCTAAAACGCCAACGCCTGGCAAAGCTACTTTAAATAAGTCTGGTCTTATCGTTTGCGTAGCTGCAACCAATAATCCTCCGTTTGATCTACCAGAAATTGCTGTATAGGCTGGTGAGGTATATTGATGTTTATGTAAATATTTTGCAGCCGCTATAAAGTCATTAAATACATTTTTCTTTTGCATTTGGCGTCCTCCATCATGCCAAGCCTTACCGTATTCTCCACCACCTCTCAAATTAGCAACGGCATATATTCCTCCATTTTCTAACCATGTTGCATTCACTACGCTAAAACTTGGTGTTAAACTGATATTAAAACCACCATATCCATAGAGAATCGTTGGGTTTTTACCGTCTAGTTTAATTCCTTTCTTGTGCGTAATTGTCATAGGAACTTTAGTTCCATCTGTCGAAGTGTAGAATACTTGTTTGCTTACGAAATCTTCTGGGTTGAAGTTAATATTTGGTTTTTGGTAAAGTTCCGATTCACCTGAAATCACATCATATTTGAAGATTGAAGTTGGATACACATAATTTGTGAAGCTATAGTATAATTCTTTTTCATCTTTTTTGCTACTGAATCCTCCCGCACTTCCTAGGCCAGGTAATTTGATTTCTCGGATTAAATCTCCCTGATAGCTGTACTGTAATACTTGGTCGCTTGCATCTTTCAAATATTGCGCAAAGAAGAAACCTCCAGCTTTAGATACAGACAATACATTTTTGGTTTCAGGGATTACATCAACCCAGTTTTCTGGTGCTGGATTGGCTGCATTCACTTTTACCAAGCGATTGTTAGGTGCGTCTAGGTTGGTAAGAATGTATAAAGTATCTTCCTCATTATCCACAATATGGCTACTGGTTTCAAAGTTGTTGAGTATCTGTGTAAAGTCTTTTTGGTTATTTTTTAAATCCTGAATATACAATTCATTCCCAGTAGTAGATACAGCAGCTGTCACTACTAGGTATCTTTGGTCTTCTGTTAAATAAGATCCGATGTAACGTCTAGGTGTTTTTTCTCCACCAAAGATTAATTCATCTTGGCTTTGTGGTGTTCCTAATTTGTGATAAAATAGTTTATGTTGCGAAGTTTTGGCAGAAAGTTCACTTCCATTTTTCGGTTTATCATAAGAAGAATAATAGAATCCTTCATTTCCTTTCCAAGCAATACCACTGAACTTGACATCACGTAAAGTATCTTCTACTTGTTTTTTATTTTCAGTATCGATGATGATAACTTTTCTCCAGTCAGATCCACCTTCGGAGATCGAATAAGCTGCAAGTTTGCCATCTTTAGTAAAGTCAATTCCCGATAAAGAAGTAGTACCATCTTTAGAAAATTTATTAGGATCTAAGAATACTTCTTGTGTTCCATTTTCTTTCTTTCTGTATAAAACAGCATGTTGTTGCAATCCATCATTCTTATAGAAATACGTCCAGTTCCCTTCTTTGAATGGTGCGCTAAACTTCTCATAATTCCATAAATTGGTCATTTGCTCTTTTATTTGCTCCCTAAATGGAATTTGGTCTAGATAATCAAAAGTTATCTTGTTTTGATCTTGCACCCATGCTTTAGTGTCTTCTGCTAAATCATCTTCTAGCCAGCGGTATGGATCCTCCACTTCTGTTCCGAAATGATTGTAAGTTACATTTCCTTTTTTGGTAACGGGGTATTTTAGTTTTTTGATATCTTGTTTGGGTTTAGTTACTTTTTGATTATTTGCACTTTCGATAGAGCCACAAGAAGCCAATAAAATGCTTCCAGCAATGAGTAATATTTTCTTCATGATCAATAGGTATGATTTAAATCTAAAGATACCTATTTGGTAAACAAAAGCAAAACAGTGAGATAGAGTTTAACGCAACTTTTAGAATTGTTAAGCACCATATTTATGTCTTAAACTAATATAAAAATGCTGTAAATTTGGGCTATGTTTTTGGAAAATACAGT
>JBPCUN010000120.1:0-14801 GCA_051011115.1 Weeksellaceae bacterium | reverse complement strand
CGAAATCTGATATTCTATCCAATTGAACTACTGGGCCCTTTAAGTAAAAAATTAAGATTGCAAAAGTAACTAAATTTTATGAATTCTCTCTTAAAATCGATTGTATAATTTTTTCTGCATGTTCCATAGAATTTTCAATGAAATAGGTGTTCGTTTTTAAACCTCCACAAACTACGCCAGCGATATAAATACCGCTTTGATTTGTTTGGTGAGAATCAGGCTGGAAATTTGGAATTTGCATGTCATCATTATTACATAGCACACCAATTTTATTCAAGAATTCATAGTCCGGCTGATAACCAATCATTGCAAGTACATAATCATTTTCTATGCTGAATTCTTTTCCGTTTTGAATAAAAGTAACGCTATCCTCATCAATTTTTGATAAAGAGGCATTAAAGAATGCCTTAATAGCGCCTTCTTCAATTCGATTTTCTATATTGGGTTTTATCCAATATTTTACATTGTCTCCAATAGCAGAATCTCGAATGATCATAGTAACCTCAGCACCTTTATAATACAGTTCTAGTGCCACTTGCGTAGCAGAATTACCTGCCCCTACAACTACTACCTTTTGACCGATGTAACGATGGGCATCATCAAAATAATGAGATACTTTATTTAATTCTTCTCCTGGAATATTTAACTTATTAGAATTACCATAGAATCCTGTTGCTATTACCACATAATTAGCATAATAAATACCTTTTGAAGTGGTTACTTTAAATTTTTTATTTTCAACTTTTTCTACATTAAGAACCTCTTCATAATATTTCACATTTAAATTCCATTTTTCTACCACTCTCCTGTAATATTCTAAAGCTTCATCTCTCGATGGTTTTTCATGAATAGACATAAAAGGAATATCTCCTATTTCTAATTTCTCTGAAGTAGAAAAGAATGTCATATTTTTAGGGAAATGGAATATAGAATTCACTAAAGCTCCTTTTTCTATTATGACGTGGGATAAATTATTTTTTTGTGCCTCTATACCCGTTGCAATTCCCATTGGTCCGGCACCTACAATTAAAAGATCTATATCTGTATATTTATTTTCCATCAATGTTATTCTGTAATGAAGCTTTTGGTGCAAAAGATATGCCTATACACTTGATTCAATTAACTAATTTAATTTAATTAGGAAATCAGATATGTTTCAAAGTTTATCGCTCTTAATTTTTAATGAATATTCCTTAACTTCGCCATAGAAATTAATAATTCACATAAATTATTTTTAAATGAAATACGATATCATAGTAGTAGGGAGTGGTCCTGGTGGATATGTAACCGCCATTCGTGCCTCACAATTAGGTTTTAAAGTAGCCGTTATAGAGAAGGCAGAATTAGGAGGTATTTGTTTAAACTGGGGGTGTATTCCTACCAAAGCATTATTGAAAAGTGCACAGGTATTCAAGTATATAAATCATGCTGAAGATTTTGGATTAAACAAACCAGAGAACATTGGTTTTGATTTACCCAATGTGGTAAAGAGAAGTCGCGGAGTTGCTAATAAAATGAGCAAAGGTGTAGAGTTCTTGATGAAAAAAAATAAGATTGATGTCATATTCGGTGAAGCGAAGATAAAAGCTGGTAAAAAATTGGATGTGACCAAAGATGGTGAGACCAAAGAGTACAGCGCAGATCATATCGTGATTGCTACAGGAGCTCGTTCTAGAGAATTACCTAACTTACCACAAGATGGAGAGAAAGTTATAGGATATAGAGAAGCATTGGTATTAAAAGAGTTACCAAAAAGCATGATTGTAGTTGGATCTGGAGCTATTGGGGTAGAGTTTGCATACTTCTATTCCACCATGGGCGTAGATGTCACTGTAGTTGAATTTATGCCGAATATTGTACCTGTAGAAGATATTGATGTTTCTAAAGAATTAGAAAAAAACTTCAAAAAAGCTGGAATTAAAGTGATGACAAATTCTTCTGTAGAATCTGTTGATATTTCTGGCAATGGCGTTAAAGCTAAAGTGAAAACCAAAGACGGAGAAGAAACTTTAGAAGCTGATATTTTATTATCTGCTGTTGGTATTGCTGCTAACATCGAAAATATTGGGCTAGAAGATGTTGGTATTGTAACGGATAAAGGAAGAATCTTGGTAGATGATTTCTATCAAACCAATATCCCAGGATATTATGCTATTGGTGATGTATTACCTACTCAAGCCTTAGCACATGTGGCTTCTGCAGAAGGAATAACTTGTGTAGAGAAAATCGCTGGGTTAGATGTTGAGCCTATCGATTATGGAAACATCCCAGGATGTACTTATTGCTTACCAGAAATTGCATCGGTAGGATACACAGAAAAAGCGGCTAAAGAAGCTGGTTATGAAATTAAAGTTGGTAAATTCCCATTTTCAGCGAATGGAAAAGCTACCGCAAATGGTGATAACGCTGGATTCGTCAAAGTGATTTTTGATGCTAAATATGGCGAATGGTTAGGTTGTCATATGATAGGAGTAGGGGTTACGGATATGATTGCTGAGGCTGTAGCAGCAAGAAAATTAGAAACAACAGGACATGAAATTATAAAATCAATTCATCCACACCCTACGATGTCAGAGGCTGTAATGGAAGCAGTTGCTGCGGCATATGATGAAGTAATTCACATTTAATAGTTTCACATTTGTAAATATAATATCATTGAAAACCGCCTATATGAGGCGGTTTTTTTGGGCTTAAATTTGAAATATAATTAAAAAGGTTATTCTGCATTTTGCAGAATAACCTTTAATAATTGAATATAACTTTAAAATATTCGTTATGAACCGAACATATCTTTTACGCGTTCAAAAAATGATTTATTGTCTTTTTGGTTGGCAGGATTAAAGTTATGATCCTCTCGCATATCTTCAAAGAATTTCTTTTGCTCTTTGCTTAAATCTGTTGGGATAAATGCATTTACATGAACAAATAAATCTCCAGAGCCATAACCTTCTAAGCTTGGTACGCCTTTATTCTTCAGACGTAATATTTTACCGCTCTGTGTACCTGGTTCAATTTTAATTTTAGCCTTGCCAGTTGCAGTCGGAATTTCTTTATCTGCACCAAGGATAACATCTGGTAAAGAAACATTTAAATCATAATGTAAATTATTACCATCGCGTTTCAATTCCTTATGTTCCTCTTCCTCAATTACAACCAATAAATCTCCTGCAGGTCCACCAAATGGAGCTTCATTCCCCTTACCACGCACCTGTAATTGAATTCCTTCTCTAGCACCCGCTGGAATTTTCACTTCTACCAAATCGTCCTCTTTGATAAGACCTTGGTTATTGGCACCACTTGGAATATTATCTGCAATCTTTCCTGTTCCTCTACATGTTCCACAAGTTGTAGCGGTTTGCATTTGGCCAAGAGGTGTGTTCATTACTCGCACTTGTTGGCCACTACCATGACAAGTAGGACAAGTTCTAAAAGTAGCATCTGGATGCAGCTTCATACGAGTAACCTTTAACTTTTTAGTTACCCCTTCTATGATTTCTTCTAAGTTTAATTTTACACGCACTCGAAGATTAGAACCCCTTTGTTGACGGTTTCTGCCGCCGCCCCCGCCAAAGCCACCAAAGCCTCCGAATCCACCACCAAAGATGTCTCCGAATTGAGAGAAGATGTCCTCCATATTCATATCATGGAAACCACCTCCAGCAGCGCCTCCTACACCCGCATGGCCATATTGATCATATCGCTGGCGTTTATTATCATCGCTCAAAACCTCATAGGCTTCTGCAGCTTCTTTAAATTTTTCTTCAGCTTGTTTATTATCTGGATTCTTATCTGGATGGTATTTAATAGCAACCTTGCGATAAGCTTTTTTTATCTCTGCTTTAGTTGCTGATTTAGAAACACCTAATATTTCGTAATAATCTCTTTTTGACATATAATTTATTTTCCTACAATTACTTTAGCGTAGCGAATTACTTTTTCGTTTAAGCTATAACCAGTTTCTACAATATCTATGATTTTCCCTTTCAAATCCTCTGAAGGGGCATCCACTTGAGTAATAGCTTCATGTTTATCTAAATCAAAATCATCACCTGCAGCAGATTCCATTTTCTTAAGTCCTTTTGCTTCTAGAATGGTTAAAAACTTATGGTAAATTAATTCCATACCTTTCGCAGATTCGCCTAAATCTCCATCATTTTTAGCTTGTTTGATTCCTCTCTCAAAATCATCTAAAACTGGCAATAAGTCTATTAAAAGTGACTCGTTGGCAGTTTTGAATAAATCCAAACGTTCTTTAGTCGTTCTTTTTTTATAGTTTTCAAACTCGGCAAATAGGCGCAGGTTTCTATCTTTTAGGTCTTGATAATCCTTTTCTAATGTGCTTTCTGCAGTGTCATTAGCCGTTTCATTATCGTTATTGGATTCAGTATTTGTATTTATATCCTGATCTTTATCCATGTTTTCACCTTCAAAAGTTTCATTTTCCTTGTTCATACTCGTAATTTTATATAGGATTTGGCAAATCATTTGCCACGATAGTCTCTGTGACATACTGACAGACCCAAGAATTGATCATAGTTCTATCTAATTTAGATATCATAAATTTGTATTTCTTAAATTATATTTGAAAAACTTTAAATCATATTTCTATACTGCATTCATTAAGTCCCAGGTATGGGTTTCTTTATGTATTGCTTTTCTTGTGCTGTATATACAAGAAATTCATCATTTGCATGTACCGCATATAGTTTGGCTGGTATTCTTTTCAACGCTATTGGCTTATAATATGGCCTACTGGGTGGTAGATTATAAATCCGATGAAAGATTGGCGGTGATGTTGTTGAGTGGAATTCTCTCGATATATTTATTTTTCCAGTTGAATAGCATATTGGCTCAAGTACTCATATTGCTTGCTGGCTGTGTGAGTATATTTTATTCATTACCAATATACCAAAGCAGTTTACGGCAAATTCCACAAATTAAAATCATACTTATTGCTCTGGTATGGAGTACAGCGGTGAATATTACATTGATTGAATCGAGTCTGCTATATTTAGATGAATTTATTTGGTCATTTGTGGCCATATTTTTATTTGTAATTGGTATCACGATACCTTTTGACATCAGGGATTATCATATAGACAACAAAAGCTTAAAAACTATTCCGCAGCAATATGGCATAAACAAAAGTAAAATCATTGCTGGCGTTTTGCTAATTATAAGTGTCTATTTTTTACAATTATCTGTACATGATCAATATACAAACTATATTATGATATATGTTTTAACAGTTTTTATCGCTATTTTCATGATTTATAGACAGAAACCTCACTCAAATTTATGGTATACTAGTTTTTGGATTGAAGGAATAAGCGCCTTGCCATTTTTAATTTTTAAAATACTGTCTTATATAATTTCATAGGGATTTAATCCTTTCTTATCTTTACAAGAATTAAAACCTATATTTTATGAAATTTTTTATAGATACAGCGAATTTATCTCAAATTAAAGAAGCACAGGCATTAGGTGTTTTAGACGGTGTAACCACCAATCCATCGCTAATGGCGAAGGAAGGAATCATTGGACATGATAATATTATACAACATTATAAGGATATTTGTGATATTGTAGAAGGAGATGTAAGTGCAGAGGTAATCGCAACAGATTATGAAGGAATCATAAAAGAAGGAGAAGCGTTAGCAGAACTTAGCAACCAAATCGTAGTTAAGGTCCCAATGATTAAAGAAGGCATTCGAGCGATTAACTATTTTTCTAAAAATGGAATTAGAACCAATTGTACGCTGGTTTTTTCTGTAGGACAAGCCTTATTGGCTGCCAAGGCAGGAGCAACTTATGTCTCACCTTTCATAGGTAGATTAGATGATATTTCTGCCGATGGGATGCAGTTAATTGCAGATCTAAGAACAGTATATGATAATTATCTTTTTGATACTGAAATATTAGCAGCTTCGGTACGTCATCCAATGCATATCAATCAATGTGCGATGATAGGAGCAGATGTTATTACCGCCCCATTAAATGCTATTTTAGCTTTATTAAATCATCCATTAACAGACAGTGGATTAGAGAAGTTTTTAGCTGACTATAATAAAGGAAATCAATAAATTCACTATAACTAGACTGGTTAGCATTTGAATCAAATCAAATGCTAATTTTTTATTTAAATAAACATTTTTATATTACCCAAAACCCACTCAATGCATTTAGACCGATTACATTTGGTTAATTTTAAAAATTTTGAAGAGAGAACATTTGATTTTTCACCGAAAATTAATGCTTTTGTGGGGAATAATGGCATTGGGAAAACCAATGTCTTAGATGCCATCTATTATTTAAGTTTGTTCAAAAGTTATTTTCATCATTCGGATAAACATAACATTAGGTTTGATCAAGAATTTTTCTTTTTAGAAGGATGGTTCTATAAAAATAATAAGGAAGAACATGTACAATGTGGTGTACAAGTAGGACAAAAAAAATTGGTTAAAAGAAATCAAAAACCTTATGATAGAATTTCTGATCACGTAGGACAGTTTCCTGTAGTGATTATTTCTCCTTATGATAGAGATTTAATAGCCGAAGGCAGTGATATTAGACGAAAGTTTATAGATAGTATCATTTCTCAAGCTAATGTCTCTTATTTAAAAAAATTAATTAGATATAATAAAGTTTTACAACAGCGAAATGCCTTATTAAAATATTTTGCAGCCAATAGAACTTTTGATGCTATACAGTTAGATATTTTTGATAGTGAAATGCTGCAATTAGGTGAGTATATTTTTAAAGAAAGGGAAAAATTTATTCAAGAATTTCATCCTGTATTTCAATCGTACTATTACGAAATCTCTACGGGCAAAGAAAAAGTGAGCATTAAATATGCCTCAAATTTGAAGGAAAATAGAGAGGATTACCTAACTATTAATTTAGATAAAGATAAATTACTTCAATATACAAGCGCTGGCGTTCATAAAGATGATTTGGTCTTACAAATCAACCATCATCATATTAAAAAGTATGGATCACAAGGACAACAAAAATCTTTTTTAATTGCGTTAAGATTAGCTCAATTAGAATTTATTAAAAATCATCTGAATATAACGCCCATTCTCTTGTTAGATGATATCTTTGACAAATTAGATGAATCGCGGGTAGAGCAGTTGATTAAATTAGTAAATAATGCTCAATTTGGTCAAATTTTTATCTCTGATACACACCCAGAAAGGACAGAACAAATTTTGAAAAAAGTAAACGAAGATTTTACGTTATTTAAACTCTAATCCTGCCATGAAAAAGAAAAATGAAGTAACCATATCAGAGGCCATACGTTATTTTATCAGAGAAAATGGCATGGAACAGCGGGTTTTAGATAGCATGGTTTTAGATGCTTGGCATGATCAGATGGGCGAATTTATGAAAAAATACACTGATACCCTTTATGTGAAAAACCGCACGCTTTTTGTAAAATTAAATAGTCCAGCGATCAAAACTGAATTAAGCTATGGTAAGTCAAAAATATTGAAACATATCAATGCTTATATGGAAGAGGATTATTTAATAGACATTAAATTTATATAAACATACAATATATTATCTTGAGCAAAATTATAGCTCAATAGTACAATAGAATAGATTATTATGCAGAATAACTTTATAGATCACGTAAGAATTCACGTAAAAAGTGGAAAAGGTGGTGCTGGTTCAGCCCATTTACGTCGAGAGAAATACATAGATAAAGGTGGCCCAGATGGAGGTGATGGAGGTAGAGGTGAACACGTGATTGTACGTGGAAATCCAAATATGTGGACCTTATTTCATTTGAGATACACTAGACATTTAAATGCAGAAAATGGTAAGCCCGGAGGTAAACAAAGAGCTACAGGTAGAGATGGAGAAGACATTATAATTGATGTGCCATTAGGAACTGTAATTAAAGATGAGAATGAAGTTATAGGAGAAATTACCGACGAAGGTGATGAATTAGTGATTGTAGAAGGTGGTAAAGGTGGTTTAGGTAACTGGCATTTTAAGACTGCCATCAAGCAGACACCTCGCTATGCACAACCAGGAATTCCTGGGAAGGCAAAAGATATCACTTTTGAGTTAAAGATTCTTGCAGATGTTGGATTGGTCGGCTTCCCGAATGCTGGAAAATCCACTTTATTATCTGTGATTACTGCTGCCAAACCAAAAATTGGCGACTATGAATTTACAACGCTCACACCTAACTTAGGAATTGTAGAATATAGAAATCATCAATCCTTTGTAATGGCAGATATTCCTGGAATTATTGAGGGGGCGAGTGATGGTAAAGGGTTAGGACATAGGTTTTTGAGACATATCGAGAGAAATGCCTTGTTGTTATTTTTAATCCCTGCAGATTCTGAAGACTATAAGAAGGAATATGAAATCCTGTTGAATGAATTAGCAAAGTTCAACAAAGAATTATTGGATAAGGAAATTGTATTAGCTATATCTAAATCTGATATGTTGGATGAGGAGTTGCGCAAAGAAGTAGAGGCTAAGTTACCTCAAAACGTTCCGCATGTGTTTATATCTTCTGTTGCACAAACTGGCTTAACAGAATTAAAAGATTTATTATGGCAAAAATTAAATGATTAGCTAGAGTAGCTTAATCAACTATATTTCTTAAATCAAAAAAAGCTCTTATCATTTAAAGTAAGAGCTTTTTTTAATAGCTAGAAATGTCCAAATTTATTTAAACTTTTCTATCATACTTTTCCAATATCCACTAAATTTCTGAGTTTTACTTTTCGGATGTGTAAATTGTAATCCACTTACAGTTTGTAGGTTGTTTTCACCATTTCTTACAAGTAATTTCTCATGGTATACAAAACCGTTATCTAGCAAAATTCCTGTGATTTCATAACCATTGTCTAGTTTAGTGATTTTTTCATCCTTTAACATATCACCTAAAACCTCCAATTGATTATTGAGTTCAGAACCAGTTTCATCAATGAATCCATACATCACAATTTCTGCAGAATCTGGTTTGTTTATAAATGTTCTGCCATCCCCGTTGAGAGGCACGGGTTGAGCACTAAAATTGCTAGGATAATCAAAACACATATCATATCGCTCATTACAATATTCTACATAGTTGATGATTTCATTATCAGAAGTAGATAATTGTTTAGATTCTATGCTTTCTCCTTTTTTACTACATTGGATAAGTAGTAAACTTAATACAGATAATATGGTTATTCTTAACATCCTTCCTGTTTTTTCAACACGCTAAAATAACTATTATATTTTAAAAATAAAATGAATTTTTAAGGCGTGATTTTTGTTGTAATTTCATAAAATATAAAAATACATATATGGATATGATGAAAATGTTGGGACAATTACAAGAGTCTCAAAAAAAAGTAGAGGAAGCTAAGAATAGAATGGCTGGTGAATATATTACAGAGACTACGTCTGATAAATTGTTATCTGCGAAAGTTTCTAAAAACGGACGCATTAAGGAATTGAATATAGATGATGAGCTACTAGACGATAAAGAACAATTGGTTGATTATTTAATCCTTACCGTAAATAAAGCTTTAGATAAAGCTCAAGAAGAATATGATGCAGAAATTGAAAATGTAGCAAAATCTGGAATGCCACAAATTCCAGGTATGCCTTTCTAAATTTGAACCATATTGAAAAAATAAAAGGCTTTCTTTTCATACTGAAAGCCTTTTATATTTTTATATAAGATAAATGGGGTTTGGACTAAAATAAATCTTTAAATTTTGGTTTTTCTTCTTCAATGTTATCTTCCTCTTCTGGGAACTCTTCATTGTATTTTTCCCATAAAATTTCATCTTGTACGTTATAATAATCTTTTCTTTCCCAAGGATAACGTTTTTTCGTAGGCCCGATACTACGCCAAATATAGGCAAAAAATAATCCTACTAAGGCTCCAGCTAAATGGCTTTCCCAACTGATATGGCTTTGATCTTTGCTATATACAATTACCTCTTCTGGGAAAATACCCCAAAGCATTCCCCCGTATAAGAATACTACGATTAGCGAAACAGCTATGAGAGGTAGGGATTTTCTAAAAAGACCACTAAAAAAAATAAAGGAGGCCATCATATACACAATACCACTCGCGCCAATATGGCAACCAATATGATTATCTGAGGGTAAAATACCTAAATCGGCAAATAACCAAACCAATGTACCTGTCATAATCCAACCTATGGACATCAATAGGTAAGCTATTTTATTATAAAAATTGAAAATTATAAATCCTAAGATTAAGATAGGATAGGCGTTATTTAATAAATGTTCCCAATCGGAATGAAACAGTGGTGCTAGTATAATCCCTTTTATTCCTTGAAAATATCTAGGAATAATCCCGTAACAACCTTGTAGATTTAATAGATGTACAATGATTAAAATAGCAATCATTATACAAGGTATTAGGAACCCTTCCTTCAATTTTGATTTCTCGTTCAACGGTCTAATTTATGTTGAAGCAGTCATATTTTATTCCAAATAAATTTTTTGACAAATTTTCAGCCTAATAACTTTTGATATAAGGCTTTAATGAATTCAATAAGTGGTGTAGGTTTGACTCCTTTATTTATTTGATCTTTTGCTATAATATATTCAACTTTTAAATGTCTCATTACTTCTTTATAAGCTTGGACAATAGTATAGTTTTCATCATAAATATGAGTAGGTTCAGAGTTAGCACCATTTACTTCTATAATTGTGAATTCTCCATTTTGTAAAGCTTCATCACTGGTTGATTTTACATCTAATCTACCGTAATTAAATCCCTTAATATGAGAAACAGCTTCATCGATAGCCTTTTCTAATTTTGTAGTAATAATTTCTGAGTGATCATAAAAATACGTTCCTCGATTATGATTACCAATGTATTCTAATATTAATTTCTCTCCTGGAGGTAGGACTAAGTTTTGCTCCTTGTGGTATTTCATATAAAGATAGGATTTATTGAAATATGCTCTAGAATCAGATTCAATAAATTCTCTGAGGCTTGTTTGGCCATCTCCTGTAAAAGTTAAAAATTCTTTGCCTGTGATTGATAAAACTTTACCAATTTTATCCTCTGGTAATTTAGCATAAAAAATACCGTATTCCTTGGGTAAATCTACATATTCTTGAATAATAAATGGGTTTCCTTTAGCATTCCTCTCGTAAATATCTAACTCCTTTTGGGATGAAATTAATTGAACGCGTTTACCTCGCTCTCCAATTTCTGGTTTTGCAATAAATGGAAAATTAAAGTCCTTATTTATTTCATCTAATTTCCTCACCAATTGTTCTTTGGGGCGCAATTGTGATGGTAATTGTTTTTGAATATCATATTTAGAATAGTCAAAGAAACCGCCATGTTTAAGCCCTGGATTCACTGCGGTAAAATAAGTAAAGGAACGAGCTTTGAGGCTATAATAAAACCATATAATAAGCATTGGAGCATAAAATACCCAATATTCCCAAAATTCGTAATGTGTTATTTTCTTAATCTCGTGTTTTACCATGTATGATTAGGTTATTATAAACCTCTAATGAAGGGATTTAATTTACAAAGATAATATTTCATGCTTGAAGTAGATTCTATTTTAAAATAAATATTTAATCTTAAGTGGATGAGTCTGCCAAAGTGACATAGTTTATAATTTTATTGATTTATTCAGTAGAATTTATATTATGAATGATGTTTATAATTGTAAAATACTGAACTTGAGGTATTTGTATGTTTATTTCTGATGAGGGGTTTATATGTATCCTATGGATGAAGTTTAACCCTATAGCATATGAAACTATATATAAATCGTGGCATAATTAGTGCAATTTCTGAAGTATAATATTTATATTTGTTAAGAGAGAGCAATAACGATGAACGATAATTTTTCAAAAAGAGTAAAAGAAGTCATAGCCTATAGTAAAGAAGAAGCTTTACGATTAGGTCATGATAATATTGGGACAGAACATCTATTGTTGGGGATTTTAAGAGAAGGCGATGGTAAAGCTGTTCAATTACTAGAATCTCTGAATGTAGACTTAAGTGAAGTTCGACAAAAGATAGAAACATTAAACCCTCCGAAAACGACGGTTTATGAGGCATCTAAAAATTTACATTTAACGAAGCAGGCAGAACGTGCCTTAAAAACAACTTTTTTAGAGGCTAAACTTTTTCATAGTAAATCAGTGAATACGGTACATTTATTATTATGTATTTTACGTAATGAATCTGACCCTGTGACTAAGTTGATGGCAAAATTTGATGTGGATTATGATACCTTGAAAGAAGAATTCAAATTTCATTTTCAAGAGGAATCAAAAGGTCCTAGCATGGATGCTTCGTTTTCAGATGATGATGCAGAGGAAGACTTTGGCAAGAGCCAAGCATCAAGACAACCTAGAGGTGCTGGTGCTGCTCCAAAATCTAAGACTCCAGTTTTAGATAATTTTGGTAGAGATTTAACTGCGCATGCGATTGAAGGTAAGTTAGATCCTGTGGTAGGGAGAGAGAAAGAAATTGAGCGTGTTTCTCAAATTTTGAGCCGACGTAAAAAGAATAATCCTTTACTAATTGGTGAGCCTGGTGTGGGTAAATCTGCAATTGCTGAAGGTCTTGCCCTACGAATTATTCAAAGAAAGGTATCTAGAGTCTTATATAACAAGCGTGTAATTACTTTAGATTTAGCTAGTTTGGTAGCAGGTACCAAGTATCGTGGGCAATTTGAAGAGAGAATGAAGGCCATCATGAATGAGCTTGAGAAGAATGAAGATATCATCCTTTTCATTGATGAGTTACATACTATTGTGGGTGCTGGTGGAGCTGCAGGAAGTTTAGATGCTTCTAATATGTTTAAACCTGCTTTAGCTAGAGGTGAGATTCAATGTATTGGTGCAACCACTTTGGATGAATACAGACAATATATAGAAAAAGATGGTGCTTTAGAAAGAAGATTCCAGAAAGTGATGGTAGATCCTACTTCACCAGAGGAAACTTTAGAAATATTGAATCAAATTAAAGATAAATATGAAGATCACCATAATGTGATATACACGGATGATGCGTTAAAGGCTTGTGTGAGTCTTACTTCTAGGTATATTACAGATAGATTTTTACCAGATAAAGCGATTGATGCCTTAGATGAAGCTGGGTCTAGAGTACATATTAAAAATATCAAGGTACCAGAAGAAATTCTTGAACTTGAGAAAGAACTTGATCAAGTTAGAGAAGATAAAACTAATGCTGTAAAAGGGCAAAAGTATGAAGAGGCAGCTAAGTTGAGAGATGATGAAAAGAATGTAGAAGCTAAATTAAAAGAAGCTCAAAATAGATGGCAAGCGGATGCTGATGAGCATAGAGAAACAGTGGAAGAGGAGAATGTTGCAGAAGTTGTATCTATGATGAGTGGAATCCCTGTGAGTAGAGTTGCAGAGGGTGAAATGAAGAAATTAGCTCAAATGTCTGACTTAATGCAAAAGAAATTAATAGGTCAAGATAATGCGGTTGAGAAGGTGGTGAAAGCTATTCAAAGAAACCGTGCAGGATTAAAAGATCCTATGAGACCAATCGGTTCATTTATCTTTTTAGGTACCACTGGTGTCGGTAAAACTCAATTAGCAAAAGTACTAGCGAGAGAACTGTTTGATTCAGATGATGCATTGATCCGAATTGATATGAGTGAATATATGGAGAAATTCGCTGTGTCTAGATTGGTTGGTGCACCTCCGGGATACGTTGGATATGAAGAAGGACCTCAATTGACAGAGGCTGTGCGTAGGAAACCATATTCTGTAATTTTGTTAGATGAGATAGAAAAAGCACATCCAGATGTTTTCAATATCTTATTACAAATCTTGGATGATGGTTTTGTAACCGATAGTTTAGGAAGAAAAATTGACTTTAGAAATACCATTATCGTATTGACTTCAAATATCGGTACTAGACAATTGAAGGATTTTGGGGATGGTGTAGGTTTTGGAACTTCTGCCAAAGTGAATTCTGCAGATGATAGAGCTAAGAGTACTATTGAAAATGCTTTGAAGAAAACTTTTGCTCCAGAGTTTTTAAATCGTATCGATGATGTTATTATATTTAATCAATTGAGTAAGGAAGATATACTTCAGATTATAGATATTGAATTAAATAAATTATATAAACGTCTAGATGCTCTTGGATACCAATTGGAACTAACGGAGGAAGCTAAAAACTTCATTGCAGAGAAAGGTTTTGATAAAGATTATGGTGCTAGACCATTAAAACGAGCTATCCAGAAATATATTGAAGATCCAATGGCAGAGGAAATCATTAACTCTGAAATTAAAGAAGGTGATAAACTTTCTATCGGATTAAATGAGGAAAAGGATAATGTAAAAATTAAAGTATTAGAGAGTTCAGAGAAGTAATTCTTTATATTAATATAATCAAAAAGCCCTGCAATCGAACGATTGCAGGGCTTTTTGATTTACACTCAGTGAGTTCCCAATTATTTAACATTCAAATTACGTTTAGATAATGATTTAACAACTTTCAGATAACATCATACATCGTAGCTAATCCACATTATTGTAATTATTTTGTGAAAATTATACTAAGTATGAAAAAATTATTATTGTTTTTATTTGTACTCATCTCTATTTCAGGGATGTCGCAAGAGAATCTTACAGGAATGGTGACCAATGAGTATTATGATCCATTACCCGATATAGAAATAAAGTTATCTGGACCAAATTCCTACGAAACGGTATCAGACTTATCAGGAGCATATCTATTTGAAAATATTTTACCAGGGAATTATAAACTTCTAGCATCTCATCCAGATTATCAA
>JBPCUN010000119.1:0-3232 GCA_051011115.1 Weeksellaceae bacterium | reverse complement strand
GTATAAAAAACATGTCTCTTAATAAAACACTTAATAAAGATGTTAATAAATCTTAATTTTACTGTTGTGTAAAAAAACCTTTTCATGTATCTTTGCGATAGTTAATTTAAAAAAGAAATTTTCATCATGTTCGAATTTGACCAATACTTAGGATTTATAGCATTTTTAACCATATTAACAATTGGTTTTTGGTTAATGATATTTTTATTAACGTTTGTAATCCCTTATTGGATTGGTGGCGCATTCATTGAGCGTATGAAAGAAATTAAAGAAGAGAAAAAAGCAAAACGTGAATTAAATTAATTTTGTTTTTAACATATAAATAAAAAGGAAGCCAATTGGCTTCCTTTTTTTATGGGTTGCATTTTGAAGATCTTAACCTTCAAAATCCATATCGTCTCCACCATAACCATTACGTTGTTGACGTTTCTTTTGTTGATTGAATCTGTAGGTAAAGGATAGATTGATACTACGTTCTCTCCATTGAAACTCTGAAGTTCCCGTATATGTAGGAGTTGTAGTGTCCATAGTACGTTTTCTACTATTCAATAAATCGCTTACGTTAAGTGCTATAGAAGCATTCTCGTTGAAAATATCTCTACTAAAAGCCATGTTTGCAGAAAATACACCTTCTCTTTTGTTTTGGGCATCTTCTGATGGTCCTCTATAGTTTAAACTTGTTTGCCATTCTATTTTTCCTGGAAGGGTATATTTATTATTTAATCTGGCAAACCAGCTGGTATTATCGTTGTCAAGAGACAAGCCGTTTGGGTCTGTACCTGTGATGGATTGTCTAAAGATATTGAAGTTGGCATTGATATTCCATTTACGTATAGGGTTATAGGTAAGCGTAAATTCAAATCCGTATCTGTCTTCTTCGGCCAAGTTAATTGGTGTACGCTCAATTACAGAAAATGTTTGGCCATTTACATCCACTGTTTCCCCAGTATCAAAACTTATAAAACTAAAGGCATCTGTTGTATGTTGGTAATAAGCCGAAGTATTTAAAGAGACTTTACCAAATTTTTTATAATAACCCAAATCAAATAATCCTGAATAACTTGGAGCCAGCTCTGGATTTCCTCTAAAAATACTGGTTACACTGGATCTAGAAGGGAATGGATTGATAAACCAAGATCTTGGTCTTTGAATACGTCTGCTATAACCTAAAGTTACATTTTCATTTTCACTTAACTCATAGCTTAAGTTTACTGTAGGGAATAAACCAGTATAGTCGTTTTTACTGTAATCCCCACTTGTAGGTTGATCTACAGTAATACGTGTGCTTTCCAAACGAAGTCCCAATAAATAAGAAAATTTACTTCCTACTTTACTACCAAATTGTGAATACGCTGCATTTACATATTCACGATAGTTTAAAAAGTTGGAAAGTCCTGTGCTTAACTCAAACTCATTGGTGGTTTCATTTAAAAACTCTACAGTATAATCTGTATCTTGGTCGTTAAAATTACCACGATATCCTAACTCAAACTGGCTTTTTTCTCCAATAGGTAAAACATAGTCAGCTTGAAGTAAAATGCGGCTTTGGTCTTCAAGTGTAGCAACTTTTTCTGTATTTATTCCTTCTTGTAATACTTTAGAAAATTCATCTTCCGAATTATCTTCATATTGAAAATCCATGGTTAATTTATGGCCACCATCGTCAAAATTCTTAGTAAAGTTTACGGAATACTGAAGAACGTTGTCTGTTTCCTCTTCTGGATCGAAACGATTGCTTTGAGATTCAAACTGTTGATTTTCATCCAAGTAAATTAATGTATTGGTGGTGTTGCTTTCATTGTCACCATTTCTGTAAGAAACGGCACCAGTTAATGAGGCCGAATCCGTAATATACCATTCCACACCAAAGTTGGTGCTCAAACCTTTTCTAACACGGTCGTAATCATTTGTTTCATCTGAATAAGTATCTAAATTATCTACTATTAAATTGCCATTATCATCAAATTCTTTATTGAAAAATTGAGTGTAAGATGAAGAGTTTCCTGGTACTTCCCTGTAATCGTAACTGGTAGTGTTAAATATGTTTAAATCTCCCGTTCTGTAATTGATATTTCCTGAAATTCCAGCAGATTTTGGCCAACCTACATTGGTGGTTATAGCACCATTTAAACCTTGCAGTTTGCTTCGACGTAAAATAATATTTAAAATTCCAGCCGTTCCTTCGGCATCATATCTGGCAGAAGGAGAGGTAATAACTTCAACACGTTCTATGGACTCTGCAGGTAACTGACGTAAAGCGTCTGTGGAATTGATGCCAACCAAACCAGAAGGTTTTCCATTTATTAAAATCCTTACGTTTTCATTACCTCTTAAGGCCACATTACCTTCCACATCTACTGAAACAGAAGGCACGTTGTCTAAAACATCACTAACGGTTCCACCACGAACTGTTAAATCCTTTCCAACATTATATATTTTCTTATCAAGTTTTATTTCAACAGTTGTTTTTTCTGCAATGATTTCAATTTCATCCAAGGCTTCGGTATCTGCCTCCAAACTTAAAGTCCCTAAGTTTTTATCGGTTGAAAGCTTTTGGTCTGGAATGGTTTGTTTTTTAAATGAAATAAATTCAATGGAGATATCATAAGTGCCACTTGGTACAGGAATGCTGAAATTTCCAGCTTCATTGGTAATGCCTCCAGTAACAATTCTGTTTTCAGCTTTGCTAAAAAAAGCAACTGTTGCATATTCCAAGGGTTGACCTGTAGTTTTGTCTATGACTTTACCTGTAATGGTAACATCTTTTTGGGCTTGCATGGTCGCAAATGATAAAAATGTAAAAAGAAAGGAAAATAAAATTTTGTTCATGATTGTGTTTTTGCAATGTAAGACTGCAAAAATAGAATTTGGTTTAGTGGTGTTTGGTTAAAAGTTTGTTAAATAAAAAAAGCTTCAAAAACCAAGGTGTTTGAAGCTTTAATGACTTTAAATAATTTCTAAAATTTTTTCAGGAGGTCTACCTATTACAGCTTTGGAGCCATTTATTACAATGGGTCTTTCTATAAGTTTTGGAAATGAAACCATGGCCTCAATAAGTTGCTCTTGGGTTAAATTTTTGCCTTTAAAGTTTTCTTTCCAAGCAGCTTCATTTTTTCTAATTAAATCTTCGGCTGGAATATTTAAAAGATTTATAAGCTGTTTTAGTTCTTCTTTTGTTGGAGTGTTTTCCAAATAAGCAACAATCTCAAAGTTTTTACCAGATTCTTTAATA